>DCDI01000197.1:8982-46221 GCA_002316345.1 Phyllobacteriaceae bacterium UBA1059
ATCATCGACATCAATATGGGCTGCCCGGCGAAGAAGGTGACTGGCGGCTATTGCGGGTCGGCGCTCATGCGCAACCTCGATCATGCGGTGTCCCTTATCGATTCGGTTGTAGCCGCGGTCTCGGTGCCCGTGACCGTAAAGATGCGGCTCGGCTGGGACGACGACTCACGCAACGCACCTGAACTTGCCGCCCGCGCCGAACAGTCGGGCGTGTCGATGGTGACGGTGCATGGGCGCACGCGCTGCCAGTTCTACAAGGGCGCAGCCGATTGGAGCGCGGTTGCGGCCGTTAAAGCTGCCGTATCTTTGCCCGTCGTCGTCAACGGCGACATCGAGACACAGGCTGATGCACAAGCTCCGTTGGCAGCCTCCGGCGCCGATGCCGTGATGATGGGCCGCGCCCATTACGGAGCGCCTTGGGCGGCGGGTCATGTCGCGGGTGGCACAGCCACAAAGCCGGATGAATTAGCCAGCTACGTCATTGCCCACTACGAGGATATGTTGAGCCTCTACGGTCGCGAAAGCGGGCTTCGGCAGGCACGCAAGCATCTCGGCTGGTATCTGGACCGGCATGCTTCCCATGTTCCACAGCCACGAAAGGCGGCCATAATGACCAGTCTCGATCCTGCCGTGGTTATCCGGGAACTGCGTCTGGCTTTTTCGTCTTCACCCGATCTGGAGCTGGTTGCATGAGCCGCGATATGTCTTCCGCGGCAGTTCCTGCGAGCATCGTCCTGAACACCATCCGCCGGCCTGTCGTAATGGTGGATCAGGAAGGGCTGATCAGCTTCGCCAATGCTGAAGCCGAAGATTTCTTCCGTTCCAGCGCAGCTGTTCTCGCCAAGAACTCCTTGGTGAAGCTGCTTCCTTTCGGCAGTCCCTTGTTGACGCTCGTGGATCAGGTTCGGGAACGCAACGCACCCGTCAACGAGTATCGCGTCGACGTTTCCAGTCCTCGTTTAGGTTTGGAGAAACTGGTCGATGTCTATGTGGCGCCTGTTCCTGAGATATCCGGCTCCGTAGTGGTGATGCTGCAGGAACGCTCCATGGCCGATAAGATCGAGCGCCAGATGACGCATCGCAGCGCGGCGCGTTCCGTTACTGGGCTTGCTGCGATGCTCGCCCATGAGATCAAGAATCCTTTGTCCGGTATCCGCGGCGCGGCGCAGCTTCTTGAAACCGCTGTGTCTGATGAGGACCGTTCGCTCACCCGACTGATTACCGAGGAGACTGACCGCATCGTCTCGCTTGTCGATCGTATGGAGGTCTTTTCCGACGAACGCCCCATCGAGCGTCAGCCGGTCAACATCCATGTCGTTTTCGATCGTGTGAAGGCCATTGCTGCAAACGGCTTCGCGCGTCGCATCAAGATCAACGAAATCTATGACCCCAGTTTGCCGCCGGTTTACGCCAACCGCGACCAGTTGGTGCAGATATTCCTTAATCTCGTGAAGAACGCGGCTGAAGCGATCGGCAATGATCCGCAGGGCGAAATTACCCTGACGACCGCGTTTCGTCCCGGCATCCGTGTCATGGCTCCAGGCTCCCGGGACCGTGTTTCGCTACCGCTCGAATTCTGCGTGATCGACAACGGGCCGGGCGTGTCCGAGGACATTTTGCCGATCCTGTTCGATCCGTTCATCACCACCAAGATTAACGGGTCAGGCCTTGGCCTTGCGCTGGTTGCCAAGCTCGTGGGCGAGCATGGCGGGGTGATCGAATGTGACTCCACACCACGCGGCACC
Source organism: Phyllobacteriaceae bacterium UBA1059 (assembly GCA_002316345.1). Classification (GTDB taxonomy): domain Bacteria; phylum Pseudomonadota; class Alphaproteobacteria; order Rhizobiales; family Rhizobiaceae; genus Tianweitania. Next base: position 10,728 of record DCDI01000197.1, read on the forward strand.
TCATTCCGCATTCTGATGCCTGCCTGGAAAGACGACCATCCCAGGCATTCCTTCTCCGACGGGAACCAAGCACAATGACAGTCAAAGGCAGCATCCTGATCGCCGATGACGACGCCGCTATTCGCACGGTGTTGAACCAGGCGCTATCACGCGTCGGCCACGATGTGCGCGTGACCTCCAACGCTGCAACACTGTGGCGTTGGGTATCGGCGGGCGATGGCGATCTGGTGATCACGGATGTGGTGATGCCGGACGAGAACGCCTTCGACATGCTGCCGCGCATCAAGAAGGCCCGGCCGGATCTACCGGTCGTCGTCATGAGCGCGCAGAACACGTTCATGACCGCGATCCGCGCGTCGGAATCCGGCGCTTACGAGTATCTGCCGAAGCCTTTCGACCTCACTGAACTGCTCAACATCGTCAATCGCGCACTGTCGGAGCCGAAGAAGCCGCGCCACGATCGCAATCTGGAAGAGCAGCCGGACTCTATGCCATTGGTCGGGCGCTCGCCCGCCATGCAGGACATCTACCGGATGCTTGCGCGCATGATGCAGACGGATCTCACCGTCATGATCTCCGGAGAATCCGGCACGGGCAAGGAATTGGTGGCACGCGCGCTGCATGAATATGGCCGGCGCCGAAATGGGCCGTTTGTCGCCATAAACATGGCGGCCATTCCCCGCGACCTGATCGAGTCTGAGCTCTTCGGCCACGAGAAGGGCGCCTTCACGGGCGCACAGAATCGTTCGACGGGCCGTTTCGAACAGGCGGAGGGCGGCACGCTTTTCCTTGATGAGATCGGCGACATGCCGATGGAAGCGCAAACACGTTTGCTGCGTGTGCTTCAGCAGGGTGAATATACGACGGTTGGCGGCCGCACGCCGATCAAGACCGATGTCCGCATCGTCGCCGCCACCAACAAGGATCTGCGCACTCTGATCAATCAGGGTCTGTTCCGCGAAGACCTGTTCTATCGCCTCAACGTCGTACCATTACGCCTGCCGCCTCTGCGCGAGCGCAGCGAAGACATTCCGGATCTGGTGCGGCACTTCTTTAAGCAAGGGGAAAGCGAAGGGCTGCAGCAGAAGCGCATCTCCCCTGCCGGTTATGATCTGATGAAGCGCTATCCCTGGCCAGGCAACGTGCGCGAGCTCGAAAACCTGATCCGCCGTTTGGCCGCGCTGTATCCCCAAGATGAGATTGCGGCCGAGATCATCGAACAAGAATTGCGGACGCGGGATGCCGTAAGCGGCGGTGGGATCAGCACCGGCCTGCCCGACGACCTTTCTATCGGTCAAGCCGTGGAGATTTACCTCCAGCGCTACTTTGCTGAATTCGGCACCGACCTTCCTCCGCCGGGCTTGTATCAACGGCTATTGGCAGAGGTCGAGTATCCGCTGGTGCTGGCTTCGATGACAGCCACGCGCGGCAACCAGATCAAGGCGGCTGAGCTTCTCGGTCTTAATCGCAACACGCTGCGCAAGAAGATCCGCGAGCTGGGCGTCAACGTTTATCGCGGCGGCCGCTGACCGTCAGCGCACCTAAGCGGCTGTTGATGGAGATGCCTTCTACAGGCGTTTGTTGCAATCTCGCCACATTGCGTTGCATAAGTGCAACGGAGTCGAGGGATGATTTGCAACCACATGACAGCGCAGGCACCAGCCGCATCCGGTCCGCTGTTGAGACAGACTTACACGTCTGAGGGCAGGCGCGTCAGCCTGCTTCCGGGCGTGATCGCTGTGGTTTGCGCGCTAGTCATAGGCGGTATCTCCTTTACGATCCTGATGGGTTTGACGCCCATCGAGCCGAACGAAGAGGCGGTCCTCGCGCTGATCGGCGCCAACGCGCTCTCGGTCCTGGTTCTGTTCGGCCTGATCAGCCGCGAAATCTACCGCATCTATCGCGCCCGGAGAGCGGGCAGGGCGGCTTCCCGGCTCCATGTCCGCATTGTCGCGATGTTCGCGCTGGTTGCAGCCATTCCAGCAATCCTGGTTGCGGTTGTCGCCTCGATCTCGCTGGATGTCGGTCTCGACCGATGGTTCGAAATCCGCACTAAGACCATCATCAACACCTCGCTATCGATCGCCGAAGCCTATGTTCAGGAAAATGCCCGCAATCTGCAGGGCACGACGCTGTCGATGGCCCATGACCTCGATCAGTCCCGCTCGGTCTACAATCTCGACCGTACGGGGTTCAGAGATCTCATGCAGCGGCATGTCATCGGCCGTGCCCTCGCGGGTGCGGTGCTGATCCGCGGCGACGGCTCGTTCGAGATGTCAGCCGACGCGCCGAATAACAATTTCGAAATCCCACCGCCGCCCATCGAAGCTGTGCAAACGGCTGTGGACGGCAAACCTGTTCTCATTCCACCGCTGCGCCAGAACATCGTAGGCGCGATCATCCGGTTGAAAGAGCTTCCGGATCTCTACCTCTACACCATCCGCCTGGTTGATCCCGAGGTCATTCGCGCCCGTCAGATCGTGCGAGCCAATGCTGATGCCTATCGCGACCTCGGCAACAATCGCCGCACCACGCAGATTGCCTTCGCCCTCATCTATATCGGGCTGACGCTCATCATCGTCCTGTCTGCGATCTGGACCGGCATCGCAGTTGCTGATCGCCTCGTGCGTCCGATCCGCCAGTTGATTGGCGCAGCCGACAAGGTTGCAAGCGGCAATATGGATGCTGCCGTACAGGTCCGCGCCACCGATGGCGATGTCGCTTCTCTCGGCGACACGTTCAACAAGATGGTTCACCAGCTGAAATCGCAGCGCAATGAAATCCTGTCAGCGCGCGACGACGCCGAAGACCGACGCCGCTTCTCGGAAGCTGTCCTGTCGGGCGTGACCGCCGGCGTGATCGGCGTCGATCCTCAGGGCGAGATCCAGGTCGTCAACCGTTCTGCTTTGACGATGCTGGCTCTGCCTGTTGCGACAGCGATCGGGCGAAACCTGTCTGAGGTCCTGCCGCATGTCGGCGGCGTATTGAACACCGCCCGAGACTTAGGCCGTGCCGTTTATCGCGAGCAGGTAACGTTCTTCCGTGCCGGTGCCGAACGTACCTTCAACGTTCAGGTGACGATCGAAGATAGCGGTGAGGAGAACGAACGCTCATATGTGGTAACGGTCGACGACATCACCGATCTCGTCCAGGCGCAGCGTTCCTCCGCATGGGCGGATGTCGCTCGCCGCATCGCGCATGAAATCAAGAACCCGCTGACGCCGATCCAGCTGTCGGCTGAGCGCATCCGCCGCCGCTACGGCAAGGTCATCACGGAAGACCGCGAAGTCTTTGATCAATGCACGGACACGATCATTCGCCAAGTCGGCGATATAGGCCGCATGGTCGACGAGTTCTCGGCCTTTGCACGCATGCCGAAGCCGGAACTAAAGCTCGTTGACCTGCGAGAATCTCTGCACGAAGCCTCCTTCCTTGTTGAGGTTAGCCGCTCGGAGATCAGCTTTGAACGCGACTTTGGTCCTCTGCCATTGAAGGGTCAGTTCGACAGCCGGCTCCTTAGCCAGGCATTCGGCAACATCATCAAGAATGCGGCCGAAGCGATCGACGGTGCCGAGCGAACCGACGGCGTCATCCGGGTTGCAGCCAGACGCGAAGGCGCGATCATCCAGGTCGATGTGATGGATAACGGCAAAGGTTTGCCGCGCGAAAATCGTCAACGCCTGCTCGAGCCCTACATGACCACGCGCGAGANNCCTCGCGATTGTCAAGAAGATCGTCGAGGACCATGGCGGCCACCTCGAACTGCATGACGCCCCTAAGGACTTCCACGAAGGCCGCGGCGCCCTGATCCGTATCGTTCTGCCGGCGGTGGATCAGGCCGACCAAGTTCCAGCCGGCGCCGCGACGCAACCCGTATCCGAGAAGGTGATCGATGGCCTCTGATATCCTCATCGTCGACGACGAAGCCGACATCCGCGACCTCGTTGCAGGCATTCTGGACGATGAGGGGCACGAGACCCGCACGGCCCATGATGCCGACAGCGCGCTCGCGGCAATTAACGACCGCGTACCGCGTCTGGTGTTTCTTGACATCTGGATGCAGGGTTCACGCCTCGACGGGCTGGAACTGCTCGCCGAGGTCAAGAAGCTGCATCCGGATCTGCCGGTCGTCATGATTTCAGGTCACGGCAATGTCGAAACGGCCGTGTCTGCCATCCGCAGCGGCGCGTATGATTTCATCGAAAAGCCGTTCAAAGCCGACCGCCTCATCCTGATCGCCGAACGCGCTTTGGAAGCTTCCAAGCTAAAGCGCGAGGTGTCCGACCTCAGGAAGCGCAGCGGCGACAACTTCGATCTGATCGGCACGTCGGCTGCAATGAATCAGCTGCGCCAGACAATTGATCGGGTCGCACCGACCAACAGCCGCATCATGATCCTGGGGCCATCTGGCTCCGGCAAGGAGATGGTGGCGCGGGCCATCCATGCGCATTCAGCGCGGAAGAACGGACCCTTCGTAGCGCTCAGTGCGGCCTCGATCACGCCGGACCGCATGGAAATCGAACTGTTCGGCACGGAGTCGTCGGATGGCGGCGGGCGCAAGGTTGGCGCGCTGGAAGAAGCGCATCGCGGCATCCTCTATCTCGATGAAGTCGCCGACATGCCGCGCGAAACGCAGAACAAGATCCTGCGAGTGTTGGTGGATCAACAGTTCGAGCGCGTCGGCGGCACGAAGCGCGTGAAGGTCGATGTGCGCATCATCTCTTCCACGGCGCACAATCTCGATTCGATGACCGCCCAAGGCCGCTTCCGCGAAGACCTTTACCATCGCCTTGCCGTCGTGCCAGTCGTCGTTCCCGGCTTGGCAGAACGTCGCGAAGACATTCCGTTCCTCGTGGACAGCTTCATGCGTCAGACTGCCCGCAGTGCAGGCATCAGGCCGCGTCAGATCGGCAATGACGCTATGGCCGTGCTGCAAGCCCATAACTGGCCCGGCAACGTGCGCCAGCTTCGCAACAACATCGAACGGCTGTTGATTCTGTCGCGTGACGGTGAGGAGAGCGCGCCCATCACCGCTGACCTGCTGCCGGCGGAAATCGGCGACATGATGCCTCGCGCGCCGAACCAGTCGGACCAGCACATCATGGCGCTGCCGCTCCGCGAAGCACGCGAGCATTTCGAGAAGGAATATCTCATCGCGCAGATCAATCGTTTCGGCGGCAATATCTCGCGTACCGCCGAGTTCATTGGTATGGAGCGGTCAGCGCTTCACCGGAAGCTCAAGTCGCTCGGCGTCTAGTTCCTGAACAGGGTCTGCCATGAAGGTCATTATCTGCGGTGCCGGCCAAGTCGGATACGGTATCGCGGAACGTCTGGCGGCCGAGCGCAATGACGTGTCGGTTATCGACGTCTCGCCTGAACTGATCCGCAACGTCCGCGATACGCTGGATGCCAAAGGCTTTGTCGGCCACGGCGCGCATCCCGATGTTCTGGCGCGCGCCGGTGCGCAGGATGCCGATATGATCGTGGCGGTGACGCTCTACGATGAAGTGAACATGGTGGCCTGTCAGGTCGCCCATTCGCTCTTTAACGTCCCAACGAAGATCGCCCGCATACGGGCGCAGTCCTATCTCCTGTCGCAGTACCAGGATCTGTTCGCACGCGAACAGCTACCGATCGATGTCATCATTTCGCCCGAACGCGAGGTGGCTGAACTCGTTCTGCGACGGATCGCACTCCCGGGGGCAACGGACGTCGTCAGGTTCGCCGAAGGTGCAATCGCCATGGTGGCAATCGAATGCCTGGACGAATGTCCGGTCATCAGCACACCGCTCGCCCAGCTGAGTGAACTCTTTCCCGACCTGCTTTCCACGGTCGTGGCCATCAGCCGGGAAGGGCGCTTGTTCGTTCCGCGCTCGTCGGATCAGTTGATCGCCGGCGATCTCGCTTACGTCGTGACGGCCAAGGACCACGTACGTCGTACGCTCGGCCTGTTCGGGCACGACAAACAGGAAGCAACCCGCATCGTTATCGCCGGCGGCGGCAATATTGGTCTCTACGTCGCCCAGACCCTTGAGAAGCGACAAAGCCGCACGCGCGTAAAGATCATCGAAAGTGGCCGCGAGCGCGCCATCGCCATCGCCGACGAGCTACGCCGGACGGTTGTTCTGCATGGCAGCGCGCTTGACCAGAAGCTGCTCACGGAAGCCGATATCGACGACACCGATCTCATGGTGGCTTTGACCAATGACGATCAGGTCAATGTCCTGTCCAGCATCATGGCGAAGCGTCTCGGCTGTAGGTCCAATCTGACCCTGATCAACAATCCGTCGTTCCAGGATTTCACCCACACGCTCGGGATCGATGCACAGGTGAACCCGCGATCCGTGACGATCTCGCGTGTGCTGCAGCATGTCCGCCGAGGCCGCATCCGTGCGGTTCACAGCATCGGGCGCGGCGCTGCAGAGATCATCGAAGCGGAAGCGCTGGAAACGTCTCCGCTGGTGGGCACAGCCTTGCGCGACCTCAATCTGCCATCCGGCATTCGCATAGGCGCCATCTATCGCAATGGCGCCGTGCTGCGGCCGTCCGGCGAGTTTCAGATCAAGGCGAAGGATCGCGTCGTCATGTTCGCTCTGGCTGAGGGCGTCAAAAGTGTGGAACAGATGTTCCGTGTCAGCCTCGAATTTTTCTGAGGGATTATACCGTGCCAAGAATTGCCTACGTCAATGGCCGCTACACCGCCCACGCCGATGCAGCCGTTCACATCGAAGATCGCGGCTACCAGTTTGCCGATGGCGTTTATGAAGTCTGCGAGATCGCGCGGGGCTACATTGTCGATTCAACGCGCCACCTCGACCGGCTGGATCGCTCGCTCCGCGAGTTGAAGATCGCTTCGCCCATGGCGCGGCAGCCATTGTTGACGGTCATGCGGGAAGTTATCCGCCGGAACCTGGTTGAGAACGGCTTGGTCTATCTTCAGGTCACACGCGGCGTTGCACCCCGCGACCATGCCTTCCCGGCCAATACCAAGCCAAGCCTCGTCGTGACCGCCAAGCGAATTGATCCCGCCGGCGGCATCAAGCGCGCGGAAAGCGGCATCAAGGTCATCACCGTGCCGGAAAATCGCTGGGAGCGCGTCGACATCAAGTCGGTCGGGTTGCTGCCCAATGTCTTGGCAAAACAACAGGCTAAGGAAGCCGGTGCCCAAGAAGCCTGGTTCGTCGATCCAGACGGCACGGTGAAAGAGGGTGCTTCAACCAACGCCTGGATCATCACCAAGAACGGCGTTCTGGTCACGAGGGCGGCTGATACGGGCATTCTGCGCGGCGTTACGCGCACAACGGTGCTCGACATCATCAAGAAACATGGCCTGTCTGTTGAAGAACGGCCCTTCACCGTCGAAGAAGCCTACGATGCGCGAGAAGCCTTTATCACCTCGGCAACAACCTTGGTGACGCCTGTCGTGACCATTGATGATCGCACTATCGCCAACGGTCACCCTGGTTCGATCGGTTCCTCGCTTCGTCAGGCGTTTTTTGACATTGCGGAAAAAATCAAGGCCTGATACCCGCAAAGAGGGGGAAGAAAGGTCGAACGCAATATTGCTCGCGGATGACCTTTCTTGTGCCAGCTTCAGCGAAGCGCGGCATCATCCTCTCTACGAGACCGGCGAAAGATAAGAACAATGGCCGAACGCGCACAAAATCTTCAAGACCTTTTCCTCAATTCGGTTCGCAAGACCAAAAACCCGCTCACGATCTTTTTGATCAACGGCGTGAAGCTGACAGGCGTGGTAACGTCCTTCGACAATTTCTGCGTTCTCTTGCGCCGCGACGGGCATTCGCAGCTCGTCTACAAACATGCAATCTCCACCATCATGCCGAGCCAGCCGGTTCAGATGTTCGATGGTGAAGAAGCAGGCCGGGACGCCTGATTGGCTGAAATGAACGAGACGGGCGCCGAGCGTCCGCTGATCGAAACGGGCGAGGGCGGTTCAACAGGACGCACCCTCGTCATCGTTCCCGTTCTCACGCGCCATCAGCGCCATGAGGACGAGCATACCGGCCGGCCGCGTTTGGGCCGCTCTCCCGAAGCACGCCTCGAAGAGGCCGTCGGCCTGGCACAAGCCATCGACCTCGAGCCGGTTTTCACCGACATCGTCATGCTGGCTGATCCTCGGCCGGGCACCCTGCTCGGGTCGGGCAAGGTCGCTGAACTGGCTGAAATCGCGAAGGAAGCGAAAGCTAATCTCGCGATCATCGATCATCCGCTTACGCCGGTGCAGCAGCGCAATCTCGAAAAAGAGCTGAACATCAAGGTCCTCGACCGGACCGGTCTGATCCTTGAGATTTTTGGGCGCCGCGCGCGCACGAAGGAAGGTTCGCTTCAAGTCGAGCTCGCGCATCTGAACTATCAGCGCGGCCGTCTCGTTCGCAGCTGGACCCACCTTGAACGTCAGCGCGGTGGCGCCGGCTTCCTTGGTGGTCCCGGTGAAACGCAGATCGAGGCGGATCGCCGTCTTCTGCAAGACAAGATCATCAAGCTGAAGCGCGAACTGGAAACGGTTCGCCGCACGCGTGACCTTCATCGCGCCAAGCGCCGCAAGGTGCCGTTCCCGATCGTGTCGATCGTCGGCTACACCAATGCCGGCAAATCCACTCTATTCAACCGCCTAACAGGCGCCGGTGTGCTTGCCGAGAACATGCTGTTCGCCACGCTCGATCCGACGCTGCGGCGGGTGCAGCTGCCGCACGGCACGACGATCATCCTGTCGGACACGGTCGGCTTCATTTCCGATCTCCCTACGCACCTCGTGGCTGCTTTCCGCGCAACGCTCGAAGAGGTCGTGGAAGCGGATCTCGTGATCCATCTCCGTGACATTGCAGATCCAGACACGGCTGCGCAGGCAGAGGATGTTGAGCAGATCCTGTCGGATCTCGGCATCGACGCGGAGGATGCCGAGCACGTCTTGGAAGTCTGGAACAAGGTCGATTTGATCGATGACGCGACCCGTGAACAGCTTCTGCAAGCGACCGACGGAGTGCCGATCTCGGTTTCAGCCATCACAGGCGAGGGCATCTCGGCACTTGCCGAGCTGATCGAAACCCGCATTGCGGGCAAGCTGGCCAACATCGAGGTCGTGCTTCGCAACGACCAACTCGGCCTCCTCGATTGGATCTATCGCGGCGGCGATGTTGTTGAGCGTGAGGATCGCGAAGACGGGTCTGTGGCACTCACGCTTCGCGCTACACAGGCACGCCGCACCGAGATCGAAACGCGCCTAGGTGGCGCTGCCTGACGGCAGCGTCTTGGCTTTCTGCCAAAGCGCTTCCATCTCCTCCAGGCTGCTATCGTTCAGCGTGCGACCATCCGCTTGCAGTGCATCTTCGATCGCGTGAAAACGCGTCTTGAACTTGGCATTCGTGCCTTGCAGGGCCTTTTCCGGATCGACGTCGAGGTGGCGGCCAAGATTGACCAGCGAGAACAGGACATCGCCAAACTCGTCCGCCTTCGCAGCAGCGTCGTTTTCCCTGAGTGCCTGCCGAAACTCGCCGATTTCCTCTTCTATCTTCGCCAGGATCGGCTCGGCCTCAGCCCAATCAAAGCCGACTTTTGCCGCTTTCTGCTGCAGCTTGATCGCTCGCGTCAGCGCCGGCATGTTGACGGGAACGGAGTCGAGGTAACCGGCACCATGGTCCTCAGCCGGCAGACCACGCCCCACGCGACGCGCACGCTTCTCCGCTTTTTCTTCAGCCTTGATGCGCTCCCACTGACCCTTTGCCATACCTCCGTCGGCGGCGCGCGCATCACCAAAGACATGCGGGTGTCGGCGGATCATCTTGGTGGTAATAGCCTCGACCACATCGCCGAAGCTGAACTGGCCGGCTTCGCTCGCCATCTGCGCATGGAAGACGACCTGCAAGAGAAGGTCGCCGAGTTCATCACGAAGATCGTCTAGATTGTTGCGCTCGATCGCGTCAGCAACCTCGTAGGCTTCCTCGATCGTATAGGGCACGATGGATGCGAAATCCTGTTCGATGTCCCACGGGCAACCGGTTTCGGGCGTCCGCAGGGCAGCCATGATTTCGAGAAGTGTGGATATGTTTTTGCTGGGCTTCATGCCCGACCGTAGCCCTTGCAACGGAGACACGGCAAGGATGCCGGAGTACATGGGCGATCTATCCACACGAGAACGTCATAGGGACGTTAAGCCGCCGCATCAGCTTAGATCACATAAGATGGATTATGGAACCTATTAGAAGGTGTGCGACCATGAGGTTGCGGCGGAGCATCGACTACCCCGCCGCAAATCCGGGATTATTTCACCAGTGGACAGCCGCTTTCCTCAGGCTTGGNNACGAAAGCTTGGTCAGCCGGCACGGTGGCCAGCACCGTGTAGTAATCCCACGGCACATCGCTTTCGCCAGGCTTCTTCACCTGCATAAGATACATGTCGTGGAACATCCGGCCGTTCACGCCAACCTTGCCATTCTCTGCGAAAATGTCGTTGACCGGCATCTCATGCAGTGCCTTTGCGACAGCTTCGGTTCCGTCCGTCTTCGTCTGGTCAACGGCTTTCAGGTATTGCAGGACGGCAGAGTAAGTGCCGGCATGGACCATGTTCGGCATCGCATTGGTACGATCGAAGAAGCGCTTGCTGAATTTCTCCGTGTCTGGCGTCCGCTTCCAATAGAAGCCTTCGGTGAGAACCAGACCTTGAGCGGTGTCTAAGCCAAGCCCGTGCACTTCGGCCAGAGTGACGAGCAATCCGGCAAGGCGCTGTCCACCTTCCACGATGCCAAACTCTGCTGCCTGCTTGATGGCATTTGCGGTGTCGGCTCCGGCATTGGCCAAACCGACGATCTTTGCGCCTGATGATTGCGCCTGCAGCAGGAAGGNNGCCTTGGTCGTGTACGCCTGGTCACCCGGAATCGTCGACACGACCTTGTAGTAATCCCACGGCCCTTTCGATTCCTTCGGCGTCTTCACCTGCATCAGGTACATGTCGTAGACCATGCGGCCATCCGGACGGATCACGCCGTTCTTGGCGAACATGTCGTTGATCTTGGTCGCCTTCAGGTGTTCCATGATCTTGGTCGAATCGTCGGTGCCGGTTGCCTTCACCGCGTTCAGGTAGTTGGTGGTCGCCGAGTAGTCGGCCGCCTGCAGCATCGAGGGCTGCTTCTTCATCTTGGCAAAATAACGCTTCGACCAGGCGCGGGTGTCGGCGTTCTGGTCCCAGTACCAGCCGTCGGTCAGGTACATGCCTTGGGTGGTTTTCAGGCCCAGGGTGTGGACGTCGTTGATGAACACCAGCAGGCCGGCGATCTTCATCTTCGAGGTCAGGCCGAACTCGTTGGCAGCCTTGATCGAGTTGATGGTGTCGCCGCCGGCATTCGCCAGGCCCAGTACCTGCGCCTTCGAGGATTGCGCCTGCAGCAGGAAGGACGAGAAGTCGCTTGTGCCGAGCGGATGACGTGCAGCACCCACGACCTTACCGCCGCTGGCTTTTACGAGGTCGCCGGTCTGCTGTTCCAAGGAATGGCCGAAGGCATAATCGGCCGTGATGAAGAACCAGCTATCCCCGCCTTCCTTCACCAACTGACCGCCTGTTCCCACGGCCAGAGCATGCGTGTCATAGGCCCAATGGAAGCCGTATGGCGTGCATTGCTTGCCCGTCAGCTCCGCGGTTGCAGCGCCGGTGTTGATGGTGATCTTCTTCTTTTCTGCCGATAACGCCTGTACCGCCAGGCCAACCGACGACGTGGTCAGGTCCATGATCGTGTCGACCTGTTCCAGATCGTACCACTGGCGCGCGATGTTTGCGGCGATGTCGGCCTTGTTCTGGTGGTCGGCCGAAACGATCTCGATCCGCTTTCCAAGCACTGTTCCGCCGAAGTCTTCGACGGCCATTCTGGCCGCTTCTACGGAATTTTTGCCGCCAAAGTCGGCATAAACTCCGGATTGGTCGTTCAAAATTCCGATCTTTACGACGTCATCGGAAATTTCCTGCGCGAAAACCGGGCTCGCGCCAAGAAGCAAGGCTAGGCTCGAAGCCAGAGCAGCACGTTTCATCAATTCCTCCCAAAATTGCAGCCATCAAGGTTGTATGCGCCGAACCTCCATCAGCGCGTTCAAACAAACAATTGGCCAAACGTATGACGTCACTGCGAAGACCGTTCTGTCAAGCGGCCGACGAGATCTCTCAGGCTTGATCCACGCAATCCGCTTCGATCACCAGACCATCAAAGGCCGGCGAAACATGATCAGGGGTTTCACGCTCGACGACGTCATAGTCGAGCGGGACGTGCATATGGGTGAGCACCGCGCGCTTTGGCGCGAGACGCTTGATCCAGCCAAGTGCTTCGCTAAGGGAGAAGTGGCTTGGATGGCTGCGATACTGAAGTGCGTCGATGACGAGGCAGTCCAGACCGTTCAGCCTTTCGGCGGTTGCGTCGGGATATTGGCTCACATCAGAGCAATAAGCGATCGAACCGAGTCGGAAGCCAAGCGAGATGATGTCGCCGTGTTGTTGCGACAGGGGCTCGAAGGTGAGGGCACCCCCCTTCCCTTCAATCGTGAACGGCTCGAAATGTTGAATGCGCCGGTCGCGCAGGATTGGCGGATAGCTGCTGCCTGGCGGTGTCGTGTAGCAATAACCGAACGCCTGATCGACGCGCTCGAAAGTCATTTGATCGGCATAGACATCAATCAACTGGCGCTTGTCGAGATAGTAGCTGCGCAGATCATCGATGCCGTGAATGTGGTCGGCGTGGGCGTGAGTCAGAACGACAGCATCGATGAAGTCGACCTTGGCGGCGATCATTTGCTCGCGAAAGTCGGGACCGGTGTCGATGACCACGCGGGTAACGCCGCGATCAGAAATGCGCTCGACCAAGGCGGCAGCGCGCTTGCGCTTGTTCTTCGGGTTCGAAGGATCACAAGCGCCCCAGTCGCCGTTCGGACGCGGCACGCCCGGCGACGAGCCGCAGCCAAGGATAGTCAGGCGCAGCCGATCAGCCATGCGATCAGGCAGCGTCCGCTGGACGCCGGCACTTGGCGAACAAGTGGAAGAAGTTGTCTGTCGTGGCCTGTGCCATTTCTTCTGGCGATACGCCGTGAACCTCAGCCAGCACCCGCGCAGTGTTGACCACGAAGGATGGTTCGTTGCGCTTGCCTCGATGTGGAAGCGGCGCGAGGAAGGGAGCGTCAGTTTCCACGAGCAGGCGGTCACGCGGCACGCTGGCTGCGATCTCCCGTAGGGCTTCCGACTTCTTGAAGGTCAGAATGCCGGAGAATGAGACGTAACCGCCAAGTTCGACACCAACCCTTGCAAGTTCCGGGCCGGATGAGAAGCAGTGCAGAATGAACGGGAAGGTACCCTTCTCGCTTTCTTCGCGAAGGATGGTCGCCACGTCCTCGTCGGCATCGCGGGCGTGGATCACGAGCGGCAGGCCGGTGGTGCCCGCGGCCGCGATATGTGTACGAAAACCCTGCGCCTGCAAATCGCGCGGCGCCTTGTCATAGAAGTAATCGAGACCCGCTTCGCCGATCGCCACGACCTTCGGTTCCTCGGCAATACGCAGGATTTCGTCCAGCGTGACGTCCGCTTCCTCACCGGCTTGATGCGGATGCGTGCCGATCGAGCACCAGACATCGTCATAAGCCGCCACGATCGCGCGCAGCCGGTCGAACTGCCGGACGCGCGTGGAAATCGTCACCATCGTGCCGACACCCGCCGCACGCGCGCGATCAACGATCGCGTCGCGTTCAGCCTCGAAGTCCGGGAAATCGAGGTGGCAGTGGCTATCAACCAGCATGATCAGGCCTGCCCGGTCTCACTTTCGACGTAGCGCGGGAACACGCCCTGTGGAGCCGGCAGGCTCGCACCGGCCTTCAGCGCGCCGACGTCGCCGAGATCAGCAAAGCTGCGCTTGTCGGCCGGCACGTCCAATTGATCGAGCAGCTTGTCGGCCGAAGCCGGGATGAACGGCGTGCAAAGAATGGCGATCCGCCGGATGACCTCCGCCGTGGTATAAAGCACGGCTTCCATGCGGGCCGGATCGGTCTTCTTCAGCGCCCAAGGCTCCTGGGCCGCGAAGTAGCGGTTGGCTTCCGACACGACGGCGAAGATCGCAGCGAGCGCATGATGCGTGGCCTGCTCAGCCATCGTTGTCCGAGCCGTCGCGAGAGCTGCATCGGCCTGCGCCAGGATCGCACGATCGATGTCGTTCGTCGCCGCCGACGACGGCACCCTGCCCTCGCAATTCTTGGCGATCATGGACAGCGAGCGCTGTGCGAGATTGCCAAGGTCGTTGGCGAGATCCGCATTGGTGCGGTTGACGATGGCTTCATGGCTATAGTTGCCATCCTGGCCAAACGGCACTTCGCGCAACAGGAAGTAGCGCAGACGATCAAGCCCGTAGTGATCAACAAGCGCCATCGGATCGAGGACGTTGCCAACGGACTTCGACATCTTTTCTCCCTTGTTCAACACGAAACCGTGGCCGAATACGCGCTTCGGGAGTTCGATGCCGGCCGACATCAGGAAGGCTGGCCAGTAGACCGCATGGAAGCGTGTGATGTCCTTGCCGATGACATGCGCGTCGGCCGGCCAATATTTCCAGCGTGGAGCATTCACATCTGGGAAGCCGGCCGCCGTAATGTAGTTGGTCAGTGCATCGACCCAGACATACATCACGTGTTTCTCGTCGCCAGGAACAGGGACGCCCCAGTCGAAGGTCGTGCGCGAAATCGACAGATCCTTGAGGCCGGAGCGCACAAAGCTTACGATCTCGTTGCGACGTTCGGTCGGCGCGATGAAGCCCGGTTTAGACTCGTAGAGGGCGAGCAGCCGGTCCTGATAGGCCGACAAACGGAAGAAGTAGCTTTCCTCTTCGATCCACTCCACCGGCGTACCCTGCGAGCCGTAGCGGACGTCGTCTGCACGAACTTCGGTTTCTTCCTCACCGTAAAAGGCTTCGTCGCGCACGGAATACCAGCCGGCATAGCCACCCTTGTAGATGTCCCCGTTGGCTTCCATGGCTTTCCAGATCGCCTGCGAAGCGATCTTGTGACGCTCTTCCGTGGTGCGGATGAAGTCGTCGTTGGATGCGTTCAGAGATGCAGCCATGCGCTGGAATTCGGCGGTGTTGCGATCCGCCAGCTCGCGCACGGGGATGCCCTCCTTGCGCGCGGTCTGCAGCATTTTGATGCCGTGCTCATCGGTGCCCGTCAGGAACAGGACGTCCTTGCCATCCTTGCGCTGAAAGCGAGCCATCGCATCACAGGCGATCAGTTCATAGGCGTGGCCGATATGCGGTTTGCCATTGGGATAAGAGATCGCGGTCGTGATGTAGTATTTTTCGGACATGCGGGAGCGGCCAATTGGGAAAGCTTGCCTCCTAGACCATCCCTGCCCGGATGGCCAGATGCTTAGGCTGCAAGCTGCTCGCGAAGCGTTTGAAGCATGGACATCACATGCTGCTTCTTGTCGAGGTTGTAGGCTTCCGCTTCCCCGATGCGTCGTGTGGCATCGTTCCAGGCATCGGCGACCCGCGCAGCGGCTGCCGTATGACCGTCGCGCCCGAGCGTCGTTGCCGCTTCCGACAGCCTTTGCAACGCATAGGCATTGAACAGCTGAAACTGCATGCCGGCTTCACGGCCGGTGACAGCATCCGCCAGCTTGTAGGCAGCCGCAACATCATCCAAGCGGCCAGAAATCAGCTGGTCGGTCGCCTGCGCGATCTCGAGCCCGCCATGAAGCGTTAGAAGGATCGCTGCCCTTAGGCTGCCGCCGGCACGTCGTGCGAGTTCAGCACGTTCCTCAGCCGTGTTCGGTAGCGCGGCTGCGAACGAGCCCATCGCTTCGAACAGCTCGTCTGCGCTCAGCGGGTGAAACTTTATGACCTGCGCGCGCGAGCGGATGGTAGGCAGAAGCCGACCGGGCAAATGCGAGATCAGGATGAACAGTACCTTTGAAGGTGGTTCTTCCAAATTCTTCAGCAAGGCATTGGCCGCACTGCGATTCATGTCGTCAGCAGGATCGACGATCACGACGCGATAGCCGCCATCATGCGTTCGCAGAGACAGAAATCGACTGACGCGGCGGATCTCATCTGCTGTGATAACAGTGCGAAATTTCTTCGTCTTGTCGTCGTAAGGGCGGCTAAGATGAAGGACGCCGGGATGCGCGCCGCTGGCGATCTGGCGGTAAAGGGCACCAGCAGGATCGCGGGGATCGAAGCCGCCGGGCATGCCCTCACCCAGCAGCTGAGCTGCGAACTGAAAGGCGAGCGTAGCCTTGCCGATACCCTGCGGACCGGACAGCAGCATGGCGTGGTGGAGCTTGCTCGCAGCATGGGCGGAGCGCAGCATTTCGCGCGCTTCATGATGTCCGACGAGGCGTAAAGTCTCAGATGGCTCCGGAATGTCGTCGAGCGAGTCGTGCGTCAGGGGTGCGAGGCGTTCATACATCGCCGCCGCCCACCTTGTCGGCTTGTGCAAGCTCCGGGAGACGTTCCTTCACGGCCTGCCAGATGCCTTGCGCGGTCCGCTCGACATCGTGCGAGGCATTGACCACAGCGCACCGGTCGGGTTCTGCGCGGGCAATAGCCAGAAAGGCGTCACGACGGGCGCGGTGGATCGCCAGCGTTTCCTTCTCGAAGCGATCGGCCACATCGCTGCCCCGGCGCTGATTGGCGCGCGTGAGGCCAAGGCGCGGATCGATATCCAGGATGAGTGTGAGATCAGGCAGCATGCCGTCAATTGCCAGGGCTTCCAGCCCTTGCATGAAGGCCGGATCGAGGTTGCCGGTGACGCCCTGGTAAACGCGCGACGAATCCATGTAGCGGTCGCAGAGCACGACCTTACCCGCCTGAACCGCCGGACGGATGACCGTATCGACGTGATCGGCACGCGCGGCAGAAAACAGGATCGCCTCGGTCTTCGGCCCGAACGGCTCGGCAGCGCCTGACAAAAGCACATGGCGGACCGCCTCGGCACCGGGTGAGCCGCCGGGTTCACGCGTAACCACGACCTCGCAGCCGGCCGCTTCCAGCCGCTGGGCAAAGCGGCGAATTTGAGTGGACTTGCCTGCCCCCTCGCCGCCTTCAAATGTGATGAAAAACCCGTTTGCCAAAGATGCCGTCCTGGCAGCCAATCCGCCTGCCGGACATCTAAGCTATACGCCGGAGCATATCCAGCCGCGGGTGATTGGATCTAGCGTAGCCATCCAAAGGCAAGCTCATGAGCGGCATCCGCTGCGCGGCTGCTGAGCGAGCCGAGTGCCACATCCTCGGCTGCAGCCAACTGAAAGCTTTTTGCGAGATTGTCGCCGATCCAGACCTGGAGCGAACCGATCGGCTGATCCGAGGCAATGGGTGCGCGCAATGGCCCGTCATAGACGAGGTGCACCTTCACGAGATCCTTGTCGGTTAGCGGCACGAACACCTCGACCGGATCGAGTGCCTTAAGCGGCACCTCCTGCTTCATGCCACCGTAAACACGTGCCGTGCCGATGATGGCGCCGGCATCGAACAGGTGCGCATCTTCGAAGCCGTTCAATCCGTAATCCAGCAGCTTGCGCGCTTCTTGCGCGCGCTCTGCTTCGCTCGTCATGCCGCTCATGGCCGCAAACAAGCGGCGGCCATTCTGCTCAGCCGAACCAAGGATCGCGTATCCGCTGGCTTCCGTATAGCCGGTGCCCAGGCCGTCCGCGCCGATCCCGTAAGAAAGCAGCGGGTTGCGATTGCGCTGGGTGATCTTGTTCCAGGTGAATTCCGGCTGCGCAAAGATGCGGTAGAATTCAGGGTAAGTCTGCCAGATGTGACGACCGAGAAATGCAAGTTCGCTGAGGCTGACCACCTGCCCTTCGGCCGGCAGGCCGGTGGCGTTCTTGAAGACCGACTGCTTGAGCCCGATCGCACGCGCGCGCTGGTTCATCAGCTCGGCGAACTTTTCTTCCGACCCGGCCATGCCTTCGGCGATGATGATGCAGGCGTCGTTGGCGGACTGAACGATCGCGCCCTGGATGAGGTCGTTCAGCGTGATCTTCGACTTAAGTGCGGCGAACATGGTGGAGCCGCGTGACGGAGCGCCGCCTTTGCGCCAGGCGTTTTCGCTGACCGTATAAATGTCGTCGAGCTTGACGCGGCTTGTCTTCAGCGCGTCGAACACGACTTCCATGGTCATGAGTTTGGCAAGGGCCGCCGGTGCGATCAGCGTTTCCGGCTGCTTGGAAAACAGGACCGTGCCAGTTTTCGCTTCCATGAGATAGGCTTGCGGCGCCTTCGTCTCAAACGGCTTTGGACCATCGCCTTGCGCCCATGCCGTCGGCGTAAGCAGTGCGAGTGCCAGGCTCAGAGCAACCAGGCTGCCGCGACGTCTTTGGGTCAACACTGCCATCCTCGTCTGCCCTTCAAGGAGGTTTGTCCTCCTGTGTCCTAGCAGACGGAGGTAAACGACTTGTCAGTCGTGGATCACGAACGCATCAGACGCGCCATTGTCCCAGGCAGCCTGCAACAGGTCGTCGATGGTGGCGCGGCCATCCGGGCGCAGCGTGAGTGCAACGCCAGCGTCAGACGTTTCGAAGCCGATCTTGCCGAAGGAAGACAGGGCTGCCGACTGCTCGAGCGCTTCTGCCTGCGTGGCATAAGTGCCGACCGCGACATACTCGTTCAAGCCATCGAGTGCCTGCTTCCACTGCTGTGCGACGGCAGCGGCAACGGGCGCCTTGCCTTCCAGTGCGGAGAAGGCGGCGGCTGCCTTGGCGGAACGCTGCTCGGCGTAACCAAGCACCGGCATCGTTGTACCGGCAACCTGGAACGCGCTGGGCCGATCCGGCGCCATCGGACCATAATCCGGCAGAACCACGGATGCGACCGATACCGCGCCGAAGGCAGCTAAACCACCATTCGGGTAAGCCACCGTCGAAGCGCTTGAAGAAGAGCTGCTCGGCGTCGCGCCATTCATGGCGACCATAACGCCGGTCGGCATGCCATCGCTTGGATCCAGCGCGCCACGGCCAGGGCGATACGACGCCATGAGGAAGCTGTCGTCCTTGCCGTCGAGCGGGGCGCGACCGACATAATCCACCTTCACAGCGGCCATGCCGGTGTGGGCGTAATCGAGCATCTCCGCAGCCTTCTGCGACAGATCGATCACACGACCCTTCTCGTAGGGGCCACGATCGTTGACGCGCACGATGACGGAGTTGCCGTTCTTCGTATTTGTGACGCGAGCATAGCTCGGCAGCGGCATCGTGGGATGCGCGGCTGTGAGATGCGTCATGTCGTAGATTTCGCCGTTGGCGGTCAAACGACCGTGAAAAGCCGAGCCATACCAAGAGGCTTCGCCAGTCTTGGAGTAGCCTTTTTCTTCCTTGGGATAATACCAGCGACCCTTTACCATGTAGGGCTTGCCGGTCTGATCGCGACCGCCGCCGCGCGGCAGCTTGGTGCGCAAATTGCTGACGCGAGGGCTCGCCTTCACGCCATAAACGGACTCCGCGAAATATTCCTTGGACCGCGTCTTCTTGGAGGAAGACGTCTTCTGCTGGCTTGCGCAGGATGCGACCAGAACGGCCAGCATCGAAACTGCAACTACGCCCGTGATACGTCGAACTCCGTTTACGGAAGCCACTCGCATCCTGTTTGTCCCCACGTACACACTACTCATACCGGCATACACCCGGATCGTGGTTCAGCGGCGCCCGTCCCTGAGCTTTCGCCTTCACTGTTGTTGTGCACAACCAACCCTTAGTACTGCATTAACGAAATGCGGCAGCAACAAGGCAATTGCCTGAGTCGTGGCTGCCGGTTGACAAGAAAGCGCCATGCGCACTTTAAGCCATCAACTACCATCGGCATAGAGCAGGGAGCAACCTCATGCGTCTTCAAGACAAGATTGCCATCGTCACGGGCGGCGGATCGGGCTTCGGCGAAGGCATCGTGCGCAAGTTTGTAGCGGAAGGCGCCAGGGTGCTGATCGCGGATCGCAATCTCGAAGGTGCCACAAGCGTCGCCGAGTCCATCGGCGAGCAGGCGAAAGCCTTCGAAGCTGATGTTGCCTCACAAGGCGGGTTCGAGTCTATCGTCGAAGCTACAAAATCGGCGTTCGGCGGCATCCATATCCTCGTCAACAATGCCGGCGTCGGCCACCTGCCCCAGCCACTCGAGTCCGTTGAAGAGGATGTCTTCGACCGGGTCGCAGCCGTAAACATGAAGGCGATCTACTTCGGCGCCAAGGCCGTGGTGCCGCTGTTCAAGGCGCAAAAATATGGCGCGATCCTGAATGTCGCCTCGACCGGTGGCGTCAGCCCCCGTCCGAACCTGACCTGGTACAATGCATCGAAGGGCTGGGCCATCACCGCCACACGCGGCATGGCGGTCGAGCTTGCGCCCTTCGGCATTCGGGTCAACGCCATCAACCCTGTGGCTGGGGATACACCGCTGCTCAAGACCTTCATGGGCGAAGACACGCCGGACACCCGTGCCAAGTTCCTGTCAACAATCCCAATCGGCCGCTTCTCGACGCCGGAGGACATGGGCAACGCAGCTGCATTCCTGTGCTCGGACGAGGCCAGCATGATCACGGGCGTAGCCATGGAAGTCGACGGCGGCCGCTGCATCTGAGGCTCGCATCCGGCCGATGACGTGTCAGTAGATTTGCGAGCTACAATAAACACTTAAAGCCTGCGCCAAAGCCTGACGCGAAACTTGCGCCGGTCTGGATAGTTTGATCCGGCTACCCTTCATGCTCCTTGCCGAATCTTCTATGAAAATCGGCCATGAAGCGCAGCAACTCGACCACCGCGGGCCGATTAGGGCTGATATTCCTGGCAGCCGGAGCGGTTTTCGCGACGGCCGGCTGCACGCGGACGATGCAGGTTGGAACTTCGTCGAGCGAACGCACCGTCGCAAACAGCTCCGCCTACATCTTGCCGCCTCCGGGTGGACCTGCAGTTGTAGCGGTCACCGAGCGCACTTACACAAACGGTATCCAGCAAGATATTGCGCTCGCGACAAATTCAAGTTTGCCGGTGCAGAACGGGTTTCGCGTTCGTCTTTATGGGCCGATCAAAGCGGTTGCCGAAGGCCAGACGGCCATGCCCGAGCAGTTCCAGCCATTGCGCAACATAGACAGCGAAGTGCGGCGTGTTGTGCCTGGCATGCCCCTCCAGCGCGCGCCCTTCTATGTTCAGAACCGCTATGGCGCCTTCGGCTATGCGGTTGGCCGGAAGGGCCGCGAGACATGTCTGTATGGGTTCCAGAACATTCGCTCGCGCCAGTTCACATGGAACGACCGCGGGTCGATCGATATTCGACTGCGGCTCTGCGAGACAGGCGCCACCGAAGCGCAGCTGTTGGCTGTCATGTATGGTTACACGGCCAATGTGTTCGTGGATGCGGCGGGCTGGAACCCCTATGGTCAGCCAGCAGCGGTTCCTGAGGGCTTGGGCTCGCCTGGTCCCGATGTTTACCCGACTGCAATGGGACAGCTAGAGCCGGTCCTGCCGCCGGCGCCAGCCGCACCTGTTGTTCGGACACCGCGTCGGACACGAACGGTAGCACCTGCCGTAGCGGCCCCAGTCGAGCTCCCGCAACCTGTTGGACCCGCCGTTCCGCCGCCACCCGCTGCGGTTAGAACCAGTTCTGCCGCTGTAACGCCAAGCTCACCAGCTGCTTCGAACACCGCCCCTATACGTTCGGTGTCCACACTCCTGCCGACAGTGCCGGCTGCATCCAGGCCCGCACAGTCCACGCCGCGATCTGCCGTGCCGATCGCGTCGCCATCTGCTTCAAGCGGGTTCGGAGCTGTGCCTCCGCCCCCCGAAAACCGCTAACGCCGCAATGCCGCGCGTTGATCTGGAACACCGGATGCATCGCAGGGCGGCTGCGAATTCTCGTGGTACGGCAAGGATTTATACACGGTCATGGAGGTTTTCGACCGAGGTTAACGAAAGTTCACGACGCATTAACCCTCATGCCTTTGAGGTATTTATGCAGACAAGCACGATCGAGCGGTTCGTTGCCTTGTTCCAAGCACTGCTAAAGGGAAACAAGCGCTGATGCGCAAGCTCGTCATCGTAGCATTCTGGGCCGCCATGTCGGTAGCCGTGATCGCGCTCGTTACGCTGCCGATCAGCTTGCGGACGCAGCTTATCGCCGGCTTGTTCGTGCTGTCCGTGATGATGATCCTGAAGTCGATCAGCGCGGAAGGCATCTGGCGCCTGATCTCGCTGGCTTTCGGTACGGCGATCGTCATGCGCTATGTCTACTGGCGCACCACCAGCACCTTGCCGCCGGTCAACCAGCTCGAAGATTTCATTCCCGGTCTGCTGCTGTATCTCGCGGAAATGTACAGCGTGATGATGCTGGCGATCAGCCTTTTCGTGGTTGCTCTGCCGCTGCCTGCAAAGCCGTCGCGGGCAAAGGAGCAGCGCGAGAAATGGGACGATCTGCCAACCGTGGACGTCTTTATTCCGACCTACAACGAAGACTCCGACCTCTTGGCGAAGACGATCGCCGCGTCCGTCTCGATGGACTATCCGGCCGATAAGTTCAAAGTCTGGCTGCTTGATGACGGCGGCTCGGTGCAGAAGCGCAACTCGGCCAAAATCACCGACGCGCATGCGGCCGAAGCCCGCTATGTCGAGCTCAAGAAGCTGGCGGAAGATCTCGGTGCGACTTATATCACCCGCGAGCGAAACGAGCATGCCAAGGCCGGCAACCTCAACAACGCGCTGGAGCATTCGACCGGCGATCTGATTGCCGTCTTCGATGCCGATCACGCCCCTGCCCGCGACTTCCTTCTGGAAACGGTGGGTTACTTCGCCGAAGAGGACAAGCTGTTCCTCGTTCAAACGCCGCACTTCTTCCTCAATCCCGATCCGCTGGAGCGCAACCTCCAGACCTTCGAGAAAATGCCGTCCGAGAACGAGATGTTCTACGGCATCATTCAACGCGGCCTCGACAAGTGGAACGCATCGTTCTTCTGCGGTTCTGCCGCCGTACTGTCACGCAAGGCGCTCGCTGAAACCGACGGCTTCAGTGGTATTTCGATCACCGAAGACTGCGAGACGGCCCTTGCGCTGCACGGCAAAGGCTGGAAGTCGATCTATATCGACAAGCCGTTGATCGCCGGTCTGCAGCCTGCCACCTTTGCGAGCTTCATCGGGCAGCGCAGCCGCTGGGCTCAAGGCATGATGCAGATCCTGCGTTATCGCTTTCCGCCCTTGAAGCGTGGGCTCTCGCTGCCCCAGCGCCTTTGCTACATGTCGTCGACGCTGTTTTGGCTGTTTCCGTTCCCGCGCGCGATCTTCCTGGTCGCGCCCTTGTTCTACCTGTTCTTTGATCTCGAAATCTTCACCGCCTCGGGCGGCGAGTTCATGGCCTATACGCTGACCTACATGGTCGTGAACCTGATCATGCAGAACTACCTTTATGGCGCCTTCCGCTGGCCCTGGATTTCCGAACTCTACGAGTATGTGCAGACCGTGCATCTCCTGCCGGCCGTCATTTCCGTCATTCTCCATCCGAGCAAGCCGACCTTCAAGGTTACGGCCAAGGATGAGTCCATCTCGACCAGCCGCTTGTCAGAAATCTCGACACCCTTCTTCATCGTCTTCGCCGTTCTTGTTGTGGCGGTCTTCGTCACGATCTACCGCGTTTACACCGAGCCCTTTAAGGCGGACGTGACGCTCGTCGTGGGCGGCTGGAACTTGCTGAACCTGATCATGGCAGGCGCCGCACTCGGCGTAGTGTCGGAACGCGGCGAGCGTCAGATTACCCGCCGCATCAAGGTGAGCCGTCGCTGCGAATTCCAGTTCGGCGACAACTGGCTGCCCGGCACGATCGAGGACGTATCGGTTTATGGCGTGCGCATCGTGCTCTACGGCCACGAGGCATCCGCAGCCAAGGTCAACGATCTCTCCGGCGTTCGCTTCAAGACCTATTTCGACCAGCAGCCGCATATCCTCCCGATGAACATTCGCAATGTGCAAACGCTCGGCGAGACCACGGCGATCGGCTGCCTGTTCGCACCGCAGGAGCCGCTGCACCAGAAGCTCATCTCTGATCTGGTGTTCGCGGATTCCAGCCAGTGGACGCAGTTCCAATTGTCGCGCCGCGGCAACCCGGGCCTGCTGAAAGGCAGCGTTCGCTTCTTCGGCCTGGCCTTGTTCCAGACCTATCGCGGGTTGGTGTATCTGGCGCGCTCAGCTCGTCCGGCCAAGCCTGCTGTAAAGGCCGCCAGATGAAGCGCACGGCCACCATTCTCACGTCACTCTTGGTCACGACTGTGCTGGCTTCCGGCCAGTCGGTTCCGTTCGACATGTCGACGGAGCGGAAGGATGAGCCGCAAGCCCCGACAGCGCCGACTGCACCTGTCGTGCCGACGCAGCCTCCAGTTGCTCCGCCTGCAACGACGCCGACGCCACCAGCAACACCCGCCGCCGTTCCGCTCGCGCATCCACGATCGAGCGCGCCAGCAACGTCGACGACAGCTCTGCCTTCCGCATCCATGGTGTCTTCGCCATCGACGCAGCCCCCCAGCGGCAGCCTTCGGCGCTTCCTTATTCCTAGCGATAAGATGTCGCTCAACGGCGAAATCGCACGTCAGCAATGGACTGTTCAACTCACGGCGGATGAAGCACGCACCGCCACCCAGTTTCACCTCGGCTACCAGAACGCTCTTGTGATTGCGCCAGAGTTGTCGCGACTAAAGGTCGTGATGAACGGGATCACTGTTCTGGACCAGCCGGTTCAATCGTCTGAGGGTGTCAGCGACGTCACCGTCAACCTGCCGCAGGATGTGATGCGGGCGGGCAAGAACCTCATCTCGTTCGAAGTCTCACAGCGCCATCGAACCGACTGCACCATCCAGTCGACCTATGAACTATGGTCTGAGATTGCGCCCGAGCGTACGTTCCTGACTTTTGGGCAGAATGCGTCGCGCCGAATCACGAATTTCGAGGATGTTGCGACGATCGGTGTCGATGAAGAAGGCAGCACGCGTTTCAACATCATCGCGCCCGGCATAGACAGTCCTGCCGCCACAGGGCCTGTCCTTCGATTGTCGCAGGGCCTGGCTGTTTTCGCCAACATGCCGAACCAGCGCATTTCCGTGTCGCGGGAGCCGCAGGCCAATCTGGCGGAAGGCGCACTCAACATCGTGGTCGGCCTGCCTGCCGAGATTTCG
Source organism: Phyllobacteriaceae bacterium UBA1059 (assembly GCA_002316345.1). GTDB lineage: Bacteria > Pseudomonadota > Alphaproteobacteria > Rhizobiales > Rhizobiaceae > Tianweitania. Next base: position 35,889 of record DCDI01000197.1, read on the forward strand.
AAAGTCCTCCAAACCGTACCGGATGGCGCAACCGTTTCGCCGACGATCACCTTTGTTGACGATCAGCGAACCGGCCCGAGCACGATGGTGGTGACCGGTCCGACCTGGCAGTCGATTGCTTCCTCGGTAGAAAGCGTCATCGCTCCGGCGGATCGGCCTTTGGATAGCACGCGGACAAACCTCTCGACGGAAGCGTGGCACTACCCCGATGCACCGATCTTTTTCGAGGCTGGCCAGCAATCATTCGCTCAGCTTGGGTTGCGAACCGAGGAGTTTGCCGGTCGTCGCTTTCGTACCGACTTTCTGATCGGCATTCCGTCCGATTTCTACGCCAACGACTACGGTCAAGCACGCCTGCTTCTGGACGCCGCTTATTCCGCTGAGGTTCAGCCGGGCAGCCACATCGACGTTTATGTCAACGGCAATATTGCCGCGACCGTGCCGATCACCAACGCCGGCGGCGCCATTTTGCGCAAGCTGCCCGTTCCGGTAACGATGCGCCACTTCCGGCCAGGCACAAACACGATTGCCCTTGAAGCCGTGCTTATGACTGCAAAGGACGCAGTCTGCGCGCCGGGCGCATCGGGTCAAACCGACTCGCGCTTCGTGCTGTTCGATACGTCGGCTTTCGAGATGCCTCGCTTTGCCCGCATGGCCCAATTACCCAACCTCGCGCGCACGGCCGGAACCGGCTTTCCATACAACCGCTCGACTGCGCCGATCCCTGTGATGGTCGACAAGAGTGAGGTCGGCTCGCTTTCGACAGCGGCGACCCTACTGGCCCGAATGTCGCTTGCCGCCGGGCGACCCTTTGCGATCGAGCCGGTCATATCGGTCCAGGCGATCGGCGAACGGGACGCCATGTTCTTCGGTCCGATCGGTCGGTTCGACCCAGAAGTGCTGACGCAGGTTGGTTTGACGGCGGACAGCCGCGTGAGTTGGGGTCAGGAAACCAATCTTCCGACCGACAACCGAAATGCCGGCCAGACCACGGCTACCTTTGACAAGTGGCGGGACCAACTTTCCGGCGCTGGTTGGCGCGGGCAAGTCAGCAGCTTCAGCGAATGGCTGAACAGCAAGTTCGACATTTCGCTCGACACGCTGCGCCTGACGCCGCGCATGGCAGAACCGCTCACCCCGCCAGCAGATGCGTCGCTCGTGGTCGCCCAGCGCCCCGGCCCCGACGAGCGCCACATTTGGACGATGGTGACCGCACCAACGGCTGACGCATTGTGGCAAGGCGCGGATGGTCTCGTTCACACCGATCAGTGGAACAAGGTGGGCGGTGAGATGACGCTCTACAACGCCACCGGCGATATCACCTCGACGCGCGATGTCAGCACCTTCGAGTTTCGCGAAACGCAACCTTTCTCGGTCGCCAATTATCGTCTCATCATAGCCAATTGGCTGTCAGGCAACGTGCTGTCCTACGCCGCTGGTTTGTCTGTCATGTGCATGCTCTTGGGGATCGCCACGGCGACTCTCCTGAAGAACTTAGGAAGGCGCCAATGACCCTCCGTTTGCTCGCGGCTTCCGCCCTCGCCCTGATGATTGGACTTGCCGTGCCTGCCCAGGCCCAAACCCAAACGGCGACCGCCACAGCAGGGACTATCAGCGTCGAGGACTGGACCGCCTACAAGGCGAAGTTCCTCGATCCGAGCGGTCGCATCATCGACACGGCCAATGGCAACATCAGCCATTCGGAAGGCCAAGGCTACGGTCTCATTCTGGCGTTTCTCGCCAACAGCGTTGCGGATTTCGACCAGATTTGGACCTTCACCAAGACCGAGTTGCTGCTTCGCGATGACGGATTGGCGGTCTGGCGCTGGGACCCCAACAAGACGCCTCACGTTACCGATGCCAACAATGCCAGCGACGGCGATATCCTGATCGCCTATGCGCTGTCTCTTGCCGGAGAAACCTGGCAGCGGCCGGATCTGACGAGTGCAGCGCAGTCGATGATCGCTGCGATCGGCAAGCATGTCGTGGTGGGTACGCCAGGAGGAAGCATCACGCTGCTGCCCGGTGTGACCGGCTTCAAAAGCACCGAGCGCGAGGATGGCCCGGTCGTCAATCCTTCCTATTGGGTGTTCGAAGCCATGACGCGCTTTGCAACACGCGACAAGGCGACAGACTGGAAGGCCTTATCGCGGTCTGGCCAGGCCCTGGTGCAAACGGCTCGGTTCGGTGATCGCCAGCTGCCTGCAGAGTGGGTCTCAATCAAACAGAGCCCAGTGCCCGCAGAAGGCTTTCCTGCGGAATTCAGCTACAACGCCATCCGCATTCCGCTTTACATGGTGCGCGCAGGCATCACCGATCGCAACCTTCTGCGGCCGTTCATGGCGGATGCTGGCGGGCCAGGCTTGTCCCTGGTGGAGATGAAGAGCGGCGCGGTCAGCGCCACGCTGAGTGACCCGGGATACAGGATCATCCCGTCTCTAGTTGCTTGCGTTGTCGACAAGAAGCCCCTGCCGCAGGATCTGCTGCGCTTCACACCGACGGATTATTATCCGTCCACCCTGCAGTTGCTTGCCTTGTCTTATCTGAGGAACATCCCTGGAGGCTGCGCGTGAAAACGGCGATCGTCGCAACTGCGATCCTCACCAGCCTCAGCACTACAGCCTTGCTGCAAGTGCGGGACTCGATGCGAGAATCCCCTCAGATCAGCTTTCCACCGGCGCCTGCACCCCTGGTGGATTTTCGTTCAACCGGTTCAGTCCCACCAGCCGCAGTGCAGAGCGATAAAGACGACCGCCTGGGTCTGACGTCGCCAGGCAAAAGCGACAGGCTCTCCGGCTTGCCGGTCAAGCATGTTCGCTCGACCTCGTTTTTTGCAGCCTATGCCAGCGAGGCGCCGGAAGATCAGTCGATCTTGCTCGCACAGGCTGACACGTCTCCGAATGGCAGTGTACCCGCTCCCGCTGTGCCTGCCCCGGCAGTTGCAGCCAGGCCCGCTATCGATGAGAGTGCGCTGCGCTATTTCGCCCGTCAGGGGGATCAGCGCCGTCTCGATGCGGAAATTGCTCGCCTTCGTGCTTTGTATCCGGACTGGACCCCGCCAGCGGATCCGCTTGCCGTGCCGAATGTTGGCGATCCGCAACTCGATGCTATGTGGCAGCTCTATTCGCAGGGCAAATATGCCGAGATGCGCAAAGCGATCGCCGACCGCCAGACAGCGGATCCCAGCTGGCAGGTGCCGGCGGACATGCTCGAACGTTTAAGCGTTGCCGAAGCGCGCGAACGGCTGATCAACGCATCCGATCTAAAGCAATACGAAACCGTTGTGCGCACTGCGGCTGAAACGCCGAGCCTCTTGACCTGCGCTGAAGTCGACGTGCTTTGGCGACTGGCAGAAGCCTTTGCAAAAACCGAGCGCCCGGAACGCGCACGCGACGCCTACAAATACGTGCTCGATAGCTGCACTGATCCCGCACAGCGTCTGGCAACTGTGGAAAAGGCGATCCCACTTCTGCCCAAGCCTTTGGTGGATCAACTGCTTGCAACGGAACGTACCGGTCCAGACGGTAAGGGCGAGTTCCAGGAAGCTCGCTTGGCTCTATCCCGCCAGACCGTCGCCAATGCGGGCCAGGACCCTAAGCTTGTTGTGCCGCCAGCGGATCTCAATGCCGTGAAGGCCGTTGCCGAACCGGATACCGGCAACGCCTCTGACCCTCGCCTTCTTGGCTGGTATTATATCCGCCGTGACCAGCCGCAGGATGCAGAACTCTGGTTCAGCAAATCGCGTGATCGCGAAGAAAGCGCCGAGGCTTCGCAGGGCTTGGCATTGGCTAAGATCGCCTTGAACAAGCCGGGTGAAGCCGAAGACATTCTCTACAAGTATCGCGACGAGAACGACGACATTCGCAAGGTCTACATGGCGGCCGCCGCCAACTTCCTTGCGAGCGAGCCGCGCGTTGCGATCGATCCTGCCATTCTGGCGCGTATGGCACAGGAAACTGCCGAAACCCGCGATCCCGCAGCGGCCCAGCAGTTCGGCTGGTATGCGCGCGACCTCAACCAGCATCAGACGGCTGCTCAGTGGTTCACGACAGCGCTGCAGTGGAAGCCGGACGACGAGCCATCCGCCTATGGCTTGGTGCTGACGCGCAACCTGCTTGGTGACAAGGCCGGCGTTCGAGAGATCCAGAGGCTGTGGGCTGGGCATTCCACACGCATCGCGAATCTGGGCGAGCCGGTTGAGCAGACACAAGCCAATCGGCGCATCCCTGCGCCAACGGACGCACCTTTGACCGGACCGGCGAGCGCACCGTTGACAGCCTCAACAACGGCCCCTCAAGCAACGATCTCCGCTTATACAGGCCCGGCAACCCAAACAGCGACGGCGACCGGAGCCTATTCCGCTGCGCCACTTCAGGGTCCCACCGGAGCCAATATTGCTATGTCTGACCGCATGGCGCCCGCCGACGTCAACGACGCAAATCGCGGCGCGGCTATACAAGAGGCTTACACCACGACCCGGACCCGAAATGCAGCAGTCGCAAGCGCCGAACCACGGCAAAACGCTGGGTCCCGAAGCGGTGGGCGTGCACCTCAAGGTCGCAATTGTTCCACGACAGACCAATACACCGAGCTGACCGGTCAAGCCGCTCTTGCTCGTGCCTGGTGCCTATCAGAAATGAACCGCCCGCTGGAGGCCGCGGCGACCTTCGAACAGGCGATCCGAACCGGAAACGCCGCCGTTCAGCGTGAAGCCGCTTATGGCCAATCGCTCGCCTATCTAAGCCGTAACATGGTGGACGATGCGGCCTTGTCTGCCAGCAAGGCTGCGCAAGATCCCAAGCGCTCACATCAGCTGGAAGTCGACATCCTCACCCAGCGCGCCCTCGGCTTCTATGAACAGAAGCGTTACAACGAGGCCCTTCTAGCCCTCGACCAACGCTCGCGTATCGCGACAGAGCGGGTCGATCTCATGGCCATCCGCGGTTACGCCTACCTCAACCTCAAGCGCCTTGGCGACGCGGAGCGGGTGTTCAATGCGATGGCGGCTGTCGGAAGCAAAGAAGGCTACAAGGGGCTGGCCACGATCCGTGATGTCAGGCGACTGCCATGATCATGATTGGACATGAGGCTCTGCTTTTTCCCTGAAAGGACGTAGATGCGCAGCGTTTAAGGTCGCGACGGCATTTACCTTCTCTTAAGGTTTTCCCTGCCGCGTGTGTTCGTGACAGCCGATCAAGGCTAGTGCAGTTGCATGAGCACTCCTCCCGGCGCATCACTGCCTAACCACGACGGCCGCCTCGCCGCACTGGACGCGTTGCGCTTTGTTGCCGCTTCAAGCGTGCTTGCCTTCCACTACTTCTTTCGTGGCTCCTCTGCTCCTGGTTTCCTGGATGTCGGCTACCCGGAAGTCGCCGGCATGGCGATGTACGGCTATCTCGGGGTCAACCTGTTTTTCATGATTAGCGGCTTCGTCATTGCCTGGTCTGCGGAAGGACGCGGTGCCGTGACCTTTGCCCTGCTCCGCTTTGCGCGGATTTATCCCGCTTTCGCCGTTTGCATGAGTCTGACGTGCCTTGTGGCATTCACCGCTGCCGACCCTCGCGTTCCCGTTTCAGCCGCACAGTGGCTGGCAAATCTCTTCATCTTCTCCCCGGCAGCTGGGCAGCCTTTCGTTGACGGTGTGTATTGGTCGATCGTCCTGGAGCTGATCTTCTACGGCTGGATGACCCTGGGGATTGCGACCGGCCTCATCAAAAGCCGCTTGCTGATCCTGGTTGCAGGCTGGATGCTCATCTCGGCCATCAACGAGTTCGTGTTGAACAGCAGCGCTCTGCGTGTGCTGCTCATCACGGAATATTCAGGTTGGTTCGCCGTCGGCATTCTCATGCATCGCCTCCGGACAGTGGGATCATCGTTTTACGCATTTGTTTTGTTGTTCGCTGCCATGCTTCTTGCGACCGCCACATCGTTCCGCGGTCAAGAGTGGATGGTGGAGCATTATGGTGTTGCACTGGAAGACACGGAGTTGATCGCGGCCGTCCTTGCTTTGTTTGCCATTTTCATCGCGACGGTGCGCTTCGGCGGTGCTGTGCGCTCCACTCCCTTGCTGCTCGCTATAGGAGGGCTCACTTACCCGCTTTACCTGCTGCACCAGAACATCGGCTACATCACGCTCAATTGTCTTAGCCCTCTTCTGGGTCGCTGGACGGCATCGTTGGTGGTCGTGATCGCCATGGTGGCACTGGCCTACCTTGTGTTTCGCTGGATCGAACTACCCGCACGGCGCTGGCTAGCATGCAAGCTCCGTGCGCGTCCTGTGATCCCGGATGGCAGCAGCGACAATGCGACCGGGAACCAAGCCGTATCCGCCTGATTGTGCCAGTTCCAGCCTTCTTGCCAGGAACAGCACATGCACGACAGCGACCATTATGAACCCTATGAAGGACCAGCTGGCGGATGGGGATCGGTTCAGTCTCTGACCAAGTATGCCCTGGAAGAAGGCCATGTTCTTCAGAACTCAGCCATTCTCGCCAAACAGAACAAGCCTGATGGCTTCGCGTGCGTCAGCTGCGCCTGGGCAAAACCGGCAGATCCGCATCCGGCCGAATTCTGCGAAAACGGAGCAAAAGCAACCTTCTGGGAGCTGACCACCAAGCGAGCCGGACCGGACTTCTTTGCACAGCACACGGCCACGGAACTCCAGACTTGGCCGGATTACGACCTTGAAGCCACCGGTCGGCTTACACACCCGTNNCCCGATGCGCTTCAACCACGAAACGGATCGCTACGAGCCGGTAAGCTGGGGCAAGGCTTTTGCAGAAATCGGCCGCGAACTTTCTGCCATTCGCGCCGACGATCCGAAGAAAACTGTGTTCTATGCGTCTGGCCGTGCCTCGCTGGAAACGTCCTATATGTATGGATTGATGGCGCGGATCTACGGCAACAACAATCTGCCTGATAGCTCCAACATGTGCCATGAATCCACTTCGGTGGCGCTACCCAAGAGTATCGGCGTACCGGTCGGCACGGTGCGCCTCGACGATTTCGAAAAGACAGATGCGATCTTCTTTTTTGGTCAGAATGTCGGCTCGAACAGCCCTCGCATGCTTCATGATCTGCAGAAAGCAAGCAAACGCGGCGTGCCGATCGTCAGCTTCAATCCGCTGAGAGAGCGAGGACTGGAACGCTTCACAAATCCTCAGTCGCCGATCGAAATGGCGACAGGAAGTGAAACGCGCATCAGCAGCGAATATTATCAGGTGAAGGCCGGCGGGGACATTGCCGCTATCACAGGCATCTGCAAAGCGCTGCTGGAACTGGATGCGCAAGCTGTTGAAGCCGGCCAGAAAAGCCTGCTCGACCACGCCTTCTTGACCGAGCACACGCATGGTTCAAGCGAGTTCCTCGACTTCGTGAAGTCTAGCGACTGGGATGAGCTCGAACGCCATTCAGGCCTGACGCGTGAGGCGCTCACCCGCGCAGCCACGACCTACGCCAAGGCAGAGCGTGTGATTGGCGTTTACGGCATGGGCCTGACTCAGCATAAGCTCGGCGTTACCACGGTACGGATGCTTGCCAACCTCCTGTTTATGCGCGGCAACATCGGCAAGGATGGCGCTGGCATCTGCCCTGTGCGCGGCCACTCCAACGTTCAGGGTCAGCGCACCGTTGGCATATCAGAGAAGCCCGAGCTGGTGCCGCTGGATAAGCTCAAGGCGCTCTACCATTTCGAACCCCCAACAGAGACCGGCTACAGCACCGTGGATGCCTGCGGTGCGATCATCCGTGGCGAGGTGCGAGCCTTTGTTGGTCTGGGCGGCAACTTCCTCCGTGCTGTGCAAGAGCGCGAGTTGATGGAACAGGCTTGGCCAAAAATGCGGCTGACCGTTCAGATCGCCACCAAGCTGAATCGCGGGCAGCTCTTCAATGGTGAGGTCGCCTATCTGCTGCCGTGTCTCGGCCGCATCGAGATCGACGAGCAAGCGAGCGGCACGCAGGTCGTAACGATGGAGGATAGCACGTCCTGTATTCACGCCTCGCGAGGATTTGCCAAACCGGCAAGCGAGCACCTGCTGTCTGAACCGCGCATCGTCGCGGAAATCGCCAGGGCCACGTTGCCTGACGCGATCCACGTTCCCTGGAATGATTGGGTCGACGATTACAGTAAGGTACGTGATGCGATCGAAAGCACCTACCCCGACATCTTCAAGGATTTTAACGCGCGTATGTTCACGCCAGGCGGCTTTCCAAAGCCGCTCGCAGCGCGGCATCGCGAATGGAACACCGAGAACGGGAAGGCAAATTTTGTGGTGCCTGAAGCTCTGTCCGCCAGCTTCCAGACGGGGGCCGAGCCAGACGTTCTACGGCTGATCACGCTACGCAGCAACGACCAGTTCAATACCACGGTTTACGGCTATTCGGATCGCTTCCGCGGGATCAACGGCACGCGCATGGTGGTGCTGATGAACACACTGGATATGGAGAGGCTGGACATCCAAAACGGCGAGATCGTCGCGTTGGAGACAGAAGCGAACGACCACGTGCATCGTCGCATGGAAGGCTTCGAAGTCGTGAACTACAACATCCCCTCGGGCTGCGTCGGCGCTTACTACCCAGAGTGCAATGCACTCATTCCGTTGTGGCAGCATGCCGACGAGAGCAAGGTTCCGGCCGCAAAATCCGTCCCTGTTCGCGTCGTGAAGATGCAAGCCGCTATGGATCAAACAGCTGCCTAAGACTGAGCCGCAATGTTCGTAATTTAGGTAATACGGAGGGTAAGCGATCCCGATCAGGTGGGATCGCTTACCCTCATGAACGACTAAGGATTGGTCGTCGCCGTCCCATTCGTTCCTGCAGCAGGAGCTTGTTGGCTCGGCGCATTGGTGCCCGAGTTCTGCTGATCGGAGCGCTCTACCGGCGCTGTATCGGTTACCACTTGGCTGTCGAGCAGGCTGTGCACTGTCCAGACCGCACCGATCAGCACGACAACCAGCACCAGGATCCAAATTTCGCGTCGCTGCATGATGTAAGCTCCATACCGTTACTTGAGGAAGGTCATCTCGAACAACCAAGGCATGATCCGGTTCCGCTTCCAACTCGGAAGCAACCACAAGGCATCTTGGGAATTGTGACAGTGCTCAGCGTAACACAATCATTTCGGGAGCCCGCCATGTCGAGCCAGCCACCCCTTTCTCCGCAGCGCTACTCACCCGCCGTCGATAAGCCCACGCCCGAAGAAGCTGAGGTGGGCCGCAAGATCGACGAGACAATGGGCAAGGTCCGGGAAAAGACGTTTGAAGATTCCGGTCACGCGATCCGCAGCGTTCACGCGAAAAGCCATGGCATTCTCCAGGCTGAGCTGGAGATCGACGGCAATCTGCCGAACGTACTTGCACAAGGCATCTTTGCGCATCCTGGACGCCACGACGTTCTTATGCGCTTCTCCACCATTCCCGGCGACATCCTTCCAGATAGTGTGTCGACGCCGCGCGGTGTGGCCATCAAGATTTTCGGCGTTGAAGGCGAACAGCTGCCTGATGCGGAAGGTAGCGGCAATCAAGACTTCATCATGGTCAACGGTCCGACCTTCCAAGCGCCGGACGGTAAAGCCTTTCTCGGCAGCCTGAAGCCTATCGCAGCAACCACCGATCGCGTGGAAGGCTTGAAGAAGGTCGTATCCGCTGCGGCACGCGGCATTGAGACAGTCGTGGAGGCTGTTGGCGGTGAGAGCGCGATGCTGAAAAGCATGGGCGGGCAGCTCGAGACCCACATTCTTGGCGACAGCTTCTTCAGCCAGCTTCCTGTCCGCTTTGGTGACTATATTGCCAAGATTTCGATCGCCCCAATTTCCGACAACCTGCGTGCGCTCACCGATCAGTCGCTCAATGTCAACGGCGTGCCGGATGGTATTCGTGAAGCCGTGGTCGAGTTTTTCGCCAGCCAAACCGCTGTGTGGGAAATCCGCGCACAGCTCTGCACCAACCTTGAAGACATGCCGATCGAACCTGCCAACAAGGAATGGAGCGAGGAAGAAAGCCCTTATGTTCGCNNCGCCTTGGGATCATCACGGCGAAGCCACAGCAAGCCTGGAGTGAAGCACGCTCGCGAGCCGTGGATGACGGTATGGGCTTCAATCCATGGAACGGTGTCGAGGCTCACAAGCCGCTCGGCTCGCTAATGCGTATGCGCAAGAATGCCTACAAGCACTCTCAGCAGTTTCGCAGCGCGCGAAACGGAACGCCGGTGCAGGAGCCACAAACGCTCAACCTCCCCTGACTTGAGGCGGTCGCTTCAAATAAAAAGGCCGGCATTTAATGCCGGCCTTTTTATTTGTCTGATCAGAAAGGAATTTCGTCGTCGAGATCGCGAGAGA
>DCDI01000067.1 GCA_002316345.1 Phyllobacteriaceae bacterium UBA1059
CGTTCGGCTCGCTGTCGCCGCGCATGACCGTCGGTCAGATCGTCACCGAAGGCCTCCTTGTGCACGAAAGCGGCATTCCGCGCGCCGAGCGCGACTGCCGCGCGTTGCAGGCGCTGCAAGAGGTCGGGCTCGATCCAGCCATGCGCAACCGCTATCCGCATGAATTCTCCGGCGGCCAGCGCCNNACGAGCCGACCTCCGCACTCGACCGCTCCGTGCAAAAGCAGATCGTCGACCTCCTGCGCGATCTCCAGCAGGCGCATGATCTCTCCTACATCTTCATCAGCCATGATCTGTCGGTGGTGCGTGCCATGGCCGACACGATCATCGTCATGCGCGGCGGGCGAATCGTGGAGGAGGGGCCGGTGGAAGACATCTTCTCCAATCCCCGCGATCCCTACACGCAGGCGCTTCTCGGCGCGGCCGTGGATGACCGGCGGTTTAGAAAAGCGGCGGAAATGCTTCCGGTTTAACGACTTTCCGCAACCGTCAGGTGTGGCAGGATTGCCGAATTTGCATAAAAGATTCTCGTTTCGAGACATTTGATGCTGCGCCTAAGGGCCAGTCGCGGTACTTTGACCGGGACTGGCGTATGAGTACGGTGAGGAATGCGGTTGCAACCGATGCGTGGCTGGAGTTTGCGGATCGTTGCGGCGATCGTTCTGAGCACTTCGGCGCTGTACCCCGCGACGGCGTTCGAGCTGTTTGGCCACAAATTCTTCGAAAAGGCGCCCAAGCCCGAAGATGAGCCGGTTGGCGAACCGCAGCCTTACAACGTTACCTTCACCGTCAATGCCGGCGAGGATGATGATGTCGAAGACACGCTGAAGGGCGCCTCCAACCTGTGGGGAGACCGCGAGGAGCCGGCTTCCGGCGCATCTGGTCTGCTTGCCAAGGCCCGCGGCGATTACCGCCGTCTTCTCGGCACCATGTATGCGCAGGGCCGCTATGGTCCGACGATCTCGATTCAGATCGATGGCCGCGAAGCCGCCGAACTTGCGCCGGATGCCACGGTCGCCAACCCCGCCAATGTCGTCGTCACGGTCAGTCCGGGCCCGGTGTTTGCCTTTGGCGTTGCTGAAGTCGTCAACCAGGCGCCGGCGCCCACCGATCGGCACGACCGTGTCGAACTTCCCGCCGACAACGGTTTCGTGCCGGGCGAGCCCGCCAAGTCCGGCGTGATCCTGCAAGCCGAGAACCTGTCCAAGGAAGCCTGGCGCCAGCAGGGCTATGCCAAGGCTGCCGTGGCCGAGCGCCGCGTCGAGGCTTTGCACGACACCACCAAGCTTGATGCCACGCTCGTCATGGAGCCGGGTCGCCGCGCGGTTTACGGGCCGACGACCGTGCAGGGCACTGCCCGCATGGACCCCGACTTCGTGGCCTACATGACCGATCTGCCGCGAGGCAAAGAGTTCGATCCCGACGACGTCAAGCGTGCCAATGATCGGCTGGGCCGTCTGGAAGTGTTCCGCTCGCAGCGCATCGAGGAGGCCGAGGCGATCGAGGCCAATGGCGAACTGCCGATGGCGGTAATCGTGCAGGAGCGCCCGCTGCGCCGCTTCGGCGTCGGCGCGTCCTATTCCACGCTGGATGGCGCGGGTGTGGAAGGCTACTGGCAGCACCGCAATCTGTTTGGCCACGCCGAGCGTTTGCGCTTCGACGCCAAGGTCGCCGGTGTCGGCGCCGAGGTCACCAGCCGCCGAGGCGACGAGCCCGAGAAAAGCCGCTTCGATCCGGCGGACTTCACCTATCGCGTCGGCGTCACCTACACCCGCCCCGGCGTGTTCACGCCTGACACGGATTTCGTGACGTCGCTGTTCGGCGACCGCGAAGTGTTGGATGCCTACACCCGCACGGCGGTCACGGCGCAGGCCGGCTTCACGCATATCTTTACGGAAGAACTATCCGGCAGCCTGTTCATCAGCGGCGGCCCGTCGCGCTTCGAAGACGATCTCGGCGAGCGCGACTTCGTGACCGTCGGTCTGCCCGGCACGCTGACCTACGACACGCGCGACAACAAGGTCGACGCCACGGAGGGCTTCTTCGTGGAAGCCATGGTCGAACCCTTCTTCGAGTTCAACTATGGCAATCCTGTTGGCCGCGCGACCCTCGAAGGGCGGACCTATTACGGCTTCGGCGAAGACGACCGCATCGTTGCCGCCGGCCGTTTGAAGATCGGCTCGCTGGCCGGATCCGATATCGGCGAAACACCGCCGGACAAGCTGTTCTTCGCCGGTGGTGGTGGATCGGTGCGTGGCTATGAATATCGCGGCATCGGCGTGGAAGCGGAAGACGGCATCATCACGGGCGGTCGCTCGCTGATCGAAGGATCGGCCGAACTGCGCGCCAAGGTCACAGACTCCATCGGCCTCGTCGGCTTCGTGGATGCCGGCTATGTCGGCGCGGAATCCTTCCCTGATTTTGCCGAAGAGCTGAAACTCGGCGCGGGCATCGGCTTGCGCTATCTCACCGGCCTCGGCCCCATCCGCGGCGACATCGCCATTCCGCTCAATCCCGGCCGCGACGATCCAGACTTCGCGTTCTACATCGGCATAGGACAGGCGTTTTGACCCGGTTCCTCGCACTTCTCGCTCTGCTGTTCGTCGTCTTTCCGGCCTTTGCGCAGGAAGAAACGCCGACCGAAGAACGCTCCTATTTCGTCGGCCTGGTGGAAGATCAGCTTTCCACGCCGAACCGCCAGATCCGCCTGAACGGCATTCAGGGCGCGCTGTCATCTGATGCAACGATCGGCGAAATCACCATTGCCGACCGCGAAGGCGTGTGGCTGCGCATCGTCAATGCGCGCATCGACTGGACGCGCCGCGCGCTGCTGCTCGGCCGTTTGCAGATCTCGACGCTGTCGGCCGAGCGTATCGAAGTCACCCGCAAGCCGCTGCCGGAAGAAGGCCTGCCGGCGCCCGAAGCCAGCACCGGTTTCGCACTGCCGGAACTGCCGGTTTCCATCACGCTCGACCAGCTTGACGTGCAACGCGTTGTTTTCGGCCCGACCGTGTTCGGTCTGGCGTCCGAACTCGCGATCAACGGCCGCGTCAAGCTGGCGGATGGCTCGCTCGATACCGCGCTCAACGTTACGCGCCTCGATGGTCCGGGCGGCAAGCTGACCCTGGCCGCGACCTAAGCCAACGACACCACCAATCTCGGCATCGATCTTCGTTTGGAAGAGCCGGAAAACGGCATCGTCGCCAACCTGCTGGCGATCGAAAATCGCCCGCCGGTCAATCTGGTTGTCGCCGGCAGTGGTCCGCTCGATCAGTTCGACCTCACACTCAATCTCGATGCTGCCGGCCAGCGCATTCTGACCGGCCAGACCGCGCTGCGCCGTCAGGAACTCGGCCTCGGCTTCAACACGACGCTGGACGGGCCGATCGCCTCGCTGATCCCCGAGCGCTTCCGCGCCTTTTTCGGCGCGTCCACACAGTTGCAGGCGAGCGGCGTGTCCAAGGATGCCGGCGGCTTCCGGCTCGACCAGCTCGAACTCACCAGCGCTCAGCTCAAGCTCAGCGCCAAAGCCGAAACCGCGGCCGACAGCTTCCTGCAGCGCCTGACGCTCGACGCGCAGGTCGACAATGGCAGCGCCGAGCCGATCCTTCTGCCCGTGCCCGGCCAGAACACGATCGATCGCGCGCAGCTGAAAATTTCCTTCGGCGACACCGCGAGCGACCAATGGTCCGGTTCGCTCGACATTGCCAAGTTGAACGCCGACAGCTTTTCCAGCGAGAGCGTCGCACTAACTTTCTCCGGCCTGGCGCAGAACCTGCAGGATGCCGCCAACCGTCGTGTCTCCTTCAAGGTCGACGGTGGCGCGCGCGGTCTGGACGCAAAGGCTGCGGAAGTGGCGGAAGCGCTGGGGTCCGAGATCACGCTGGCGATCGACGGCGACTGGCGCGCCAACCAGCCGGTTCAGTTGAACCGCGCGACCTTGTCCGGCAACGGCCTGAGCGTCGCGCTGGATGGCGCGATTGCCGATCTCGTGTTCAACGGCAACATCGCCGTCGATGCCAATTCCATCGTGCCGTTCTCTGCGCTTGCCGGTCGTGATCTCGCCGGCGGCCTGCGCCTGGCGGCCAAAGGCTCGGTGAGCCCTGTCGGGGGCGGCTTCGACCTGACGCTGGATGGTTCGGCCAACGGATTGTCGATCGATACGCCAGCGGCCGATGCGCTGCTGAAGGGCGAAACACGCCTGACCGGCGGCATCGCGCGTGGTGAAAACGGCTTGGTTGCGCGCCAATTCCGCGTCGCCAACAACCAGGTCGAACTGACAGCAGATGGCCGCTTTGCCACCGGTGCCGCCGACTTCAACTTCGATCTCGCCTTGAGCGATCTGGCGCTGGTTTCGCAGCAGGCGAGCGGTCGCCTGACGGCAGTCGGTCGCGCCCAGGGAGCCGACGGCACGATCCGCTTGAACTTCGATGCCAATGTGCCGAGCGGCCGCCTGATGAACAAGACGCTGACTCAGGCGCGCATCGGTTTCGAAGGCGTTCAGCTGCCGGATCTGCTTGACGGCAATCTTACCGGCGACGCGTTCCTCGATGGCAACCGCGTGCAGCTGGCAAGCGGCGTCGCTGTTTCCGCATCCACCCGCAAGCTGAGCGCGCTGAGCTTCTCGGCCGGCGGTGCGAACCTGACGGGTGATATCAGCCAAATCGTGTCCAGCGGCTTGTTCGACGGACAGGTACAGCTGCGTGCCAGCGACGTGTCGACGGCTGCCGCTTTGTTCCTGACGCAGGCATCCGGCTCGGCGAACGCCACGATCCGGCTGCGGCCGGTCGACGGCAATCAGGACGGCGACATCAAGGCCGATATCCGCAACCTCGTTGTGGATCAGGCGCGCGTCGGCAGTGCCGATGTGCAGGCCGAGGTCTCGGACCTGTTCAAGGTGCCCGGCGGCAATGCGACCATCGATGCGCGCGATGTCGTGGCCGGCGGCTTCACCGTGACGCGGTTGCAGGCGCAAGCGCGGCAGAATGCCGACACCACCGACTTTTCGGCCGAAACCGCGCTCGACAATGGCACCACGGCCAAGGTTGCCGGCGCTCTGTCGCGAGTCGATACCGGTTTCCGCATCGGCTTGAACGAGCTGGCACNNGCTTCAGCCGGCTTCGGTGACGATCATCAACCAGGTCATCACCATCGACGGCGTTGCTCTCGATGTCGACGGCGGGCGGAACGATGCCAAGAGCCAGATTGCCGAAACGCTCGACCTCGATCTGGTGATCGCCAGGCTGCCGCTCGCGATCGGCAACAGCGTCGTGCCGGATCTCGGCCTCGGCGGAACGCTCGATGGCACGGTGAAGGTCGGCGGATCGCGCAGTGCGCCCGACGTCAATTTCGACGTCCGCGGCCAAGG
>DCDI01000096.1 GCA_002316345.1 Phyllobacteriaceae bacterium UBA1059
CTCTGCGTCCCGCGCGAACCAACCGAATGTGTCGAGGCTCGGCGCCAACGGCATCGCGCCGTCCAGCGAAATCCGCCCATGCGTCGGGCGCAGGCCGATCAGGCCGCAAAAGCTTGCCGGCGCGCGGATCGATCCGCCTGTGTCCGACCCCAGCGCAAAATCCACCAACCCGGCGGCCACCGCCGCTGCGGAGCCGGATGACGATCCGCCCGTCACGCGATCCGGTGCGGCGCTGTTCACCGGCTCGGGATAATGCGCGTTCTGCCCCATCAGGGAGAAGGTCAGCTCGTCCGTCNNGTCCCGCGAATCGCGCGCCCGCATCGAGCAGGAGCTGCACGCTCGGGGCGGTGATTTTTGCCGGTTGCGACTCAGCGAGCTTCACCGGGTTGCCGCCGCCGGTCGGCAGGCCTGCAACATCGTAGATGTCCTTGACGGCGAAGCTCAGTCTGGAAAGCGGTCCATTTTGACTATTGGGAACAATGACTTGCGTGTTCGGCATGAAGGCGTTCACGCCGTCTTGGATGTCCGTCATCGTTCAGGCTCCGGATACAATGACGCCAACATCGTCCTGCTTTCGAACTTTTTCAACCAGTGGGATTTTTCCGATTGATTGTGACGAAGGCTCTCCTTATATCCGCGCTTGCCCAAAGTCGCACGTGCCTGTGGGCGTCCCCCGAACCTCGAAATGGCGAGGCAAGGGCAGGTAACCGGGAAGTAACGAGCCCGGTCGGTTCAGCGGCCAACCGCCGATCCGAGGACGCCTTGAAGCAACGACGGTGCGGGCCTTTCTGGTTACCCCTCGGTTGTCCATATCCGGGGTTAAACAAAGAGGCACACCCTCATTGCCGGCAGTGCGGAACGGGAAACTCCCATCCAAGCCAAGGCAGACAAAGCGAGCTTGAGCCGGGCGGCTCTCTGCTCATCGCCGTGTGATACGTTGTTCTGGTTCCGGGGTCTCCACCGGCTGGTGCCAGAAAGAGCGGTCGCGCCTTTGTCCACCGCGTTTGAACGAGGCCTGCTTGGCCCGTGCGGCGCAGCCTTGAGTGCATCCTGAAGAAGGGTGCGCCGATGGAGAGTTTCATGGCTACACAGCGCATCATCGACTTCCTCGCCACCCGACGTCCCGACGGTCCCTGCCTCGTGGTCGACCTCGACGTCATCGAAGACAACTTTCATGCCTTCGAGCGCGCCTTGCCGGACTCGAAGATCTTCTATGCCGTGAAGGCAAACCCGGCTCCGGAAGTGCTGCGCCTGCTGGCCCAGCTCGGCTCCTCCTTCGACACCGCTTCCGTGGCGGAAGTCGAAATGGCGCTCGACGCCGGTGCCACGCCTGACCGCATTTCCTTCGGCAACACGATCAAGAAGGAGCGCGACATTGCGCGTGCTTATGCGCATGGCATCCGCTTGTTCGCCGTGGATTGCGTCGAGGAAGTCGAGAAGATCGCCCGCGCCGCCCCTGGTTCGCGCGTGTTCTGCCGCGTTCTGACCGATGGCGAGGGCGCTGAATGGCCGCTGTCGCGCAAGTTCGGCTGCGTGCCTGCGATGGCTGTCGACGTTCTGCGTCACGCCAAGTCGCTCGGTCTCGACTCCTATGGCGTGTCCTTCCATGTCGGCTCGCAGCAGTGCGATCTCGGCGCGTGGGACAAGGCGCTGGGCGATGCCAAGATGGTGTTCGAAACGCTGGCGCGCGAAGGCATCGTTCTGAAGATGGTCAATATGGGCGGCGGTTTTCCGACCCGTTACCTCAAGGACGTGCCGGCTGCGAAGGCTTACGGCCAGGCGATCTTCGAAGCGCTGTCGAAGCATTTCGGCAACCAGATCCCGGAAACGATCATCGAGCCGGGCCGTGGCATGGTTGGCAATGCAGGCGTCATCAAGTCGGAAGTCGTGCTGATCTCGAAGAAGTCCGACACGGATGATGTGCGCTGGGTGTATCTCGACATCGGCAAGTTCGGCGGTCTGGCCGAAACCATGGACGAGGCCATTCGCTACCCGATCGCCACGCCGCGTGACGGTGACGCGGTTGCGCCTTGCGTCCTCGCCGGCCCGACCTGCGACAGCGCCGACGTTCTTTACGAGAAGACGCCGTATCCGCTGCCGCTGTCGCTGACGATCGGTGACGAAGTGCTGATCGAAGGCACCGGCGCCTACACCACCACCTACTCGGCGGTGGCCTTCAACGGCTTCGAGCCGCTCCGATCCTACGTGATCTGAGCCGCCTGTAAGCCAAAGCAGGCGGGTCCATCCCCCGCCTGTAATATTCTTCACAATCCCTGCCTGCGGCGGCCGATCTCGCAACGGATCGGTGCGCCAGGTGTTTCGCTCGCTTGATCGTGAAATACCATGAACACCAACACCGCTTTCCAGGCGTCCTTTGACGCCCTCATCCAGACCGGTCTTCCCAAGGTTGATCATCGTCCTGTCGACCGCCCGGCCTTTACGCTGGGCGCTGAGCGGCTGCGCGATGTCGCCTCGCGCGAAGTCCTGCTCGACCGTGCCATGGGGGCCAATCGCAAGCGCAAGTCGTCCGAGAAGCTGCGCCGTGGCCG
>DCDI01000221.1 GCA_002316345.1 Phyllobacteriaceae bacterium UBA1059
GGAACCCAGACGGCGAGCGTTCCCCCGCTCGCCACGCCCGACACGACAGCAGCCGGCACGACGCCGGCTGCAACGCTGCCGTCGGCCGACACCAACAATCAGGTTGCCGCGACCGGCCAGCAGAATGGCAATCTGCCGAACAATCTCGGCTCGATCCGTTTCGACACCAACGGCAATCTCGTTGGCGGCACAACGAGTGCCGATCCCGTTGATCTCTTAAGCGGCACGCAGAACCCGCCCGCTCAAGCCAACACCAATGTCGCGGCGCTTCCGTCCACGGAGGATCCGGAAGAACTCTACCGCAACTCCTACGAGTTCATCCTGTCGGGCGACTACAAGACGGCGGAAGCCGGCTTCCGCTCTTATATCGACCGCTTCCCCTCGGCCAACCGCGTGCCGGACGCCAATTTCTGGCTGGGCGAGTCGCTTGCCGCGCAGAAGCGCCATCGCGAAGCCGCCGAGGTGTTTTTGGCCACCAGCCGTCAGTATCCGGATTCCAAGAAGGCGCCCGACACCCTGCTCAAGCTTGGTATCAGCCTGGCCGCGCTCAAGCAGCGCGAAGTTGCCTGCGCGACCCTGCGCGAAGTCGGTTCGCGTTACCCCAAGGCCTCTGACGCGCTCAAGGAGCGGGTTCGGCAGGAACTCGCAACGAACGGTTGCTGAACCCGGCTCAAGCTTCGGGTTCGGATCTTCGGCCTCAGCGCCTGTTCGGCAAGCTCGGCCTTCTTCAACGCCGATCGGTCATCGTGGCCGTTTCAGGCGGAAGCGACTCCCTGTCGCTGCTCACACTTCTTCACCACTGGTTTCTTGAACACGGACGCGTCCACGCACTTGTCGCGGTCACCGTGGATCACCGTTTGCGCGTGGAAGCTGCAGATGAGGCGCGTGTCGTCGCTGCCTTCTGCGCATCGCAGCGCATCCCCCACATCACGAAAGT
This sequence comes from Phyllobacteriaceae bacterium UBA1059, assembly GCA_002316345.1. GTDB lineage: Bacteria > Pseudomonadota > Alphaproteobacteria > Rhizobiales > Rhizobiaceae > Tianweitania. Next base: position 938 of record DCDI01000221.1, read on the forward strand.
CTGGACCGACGACAAGCCGCAAACCGGTTTGGCCGCCGCAGCGCGTGCCGCACGCTATCGCCTGCTGATCGAGGCCGCCCGAGAGGCCGGAACCGACATCGTGTTGACCGGGCATACGGAAGACGATCAGGCCGAAACGACTGCCATGCGCGCGGAACGGTCCGACGGCATCGGCCTTGCCGGAATGGCGCCGGAAACGCTGCTGGACGGTTCGATCTGGCTGATGCGGCCGCTGCTGGGTGTCAGCCGGGCAGCACTGCGGGAGCATCTCCAGAACTCGGACATTCCCTGGATCGATGATCCCAGCAACAGCAATCCGACGTCCGAGCGCGTGCGGGTGAGGGCAGGGCTGACGCCGGAGTGGCCCATGCTCCTCTCAGAACAGGCGCAGCTGGCCGGCGCTGCACGGCGAGCGCTAGCGGAGAGAGCGGCGACCCTTTTGGCCGAGCACGTGACGGCAGATGCAGAGGCGGTGATGATCGCGCCGGCCTTCCTGCAAACCCCGGATCGGGACGCGGGAATCCACGCGTTCCGGCTTCTGCTTTGCGTTCTCGGTCGGCAGCCGCATTGGCCCGACCTTCCACGTGCCACCCTGTTGTTCGATCAGTTGGACCTGCTTGGCTTCTCTGGATCGCTGGCCGGCTGCGTCGCGCGCCATCGCCGCGCGGGGATCACGGTGCGGCCGGAGCGTCGTGGCGCTGGCGATCACGGCACGATCACGACGATGTTTGCCGGAACAGTGCTGCGACCAATCGTTCCTGGCTTCGACCTCGCTGCCATGCAGGCCTTGGCGAAGATGTTGAAGGCAAACGATTTGCCGGCGGCGCCTTCCTCCCAACACAATGCGCCATTCCCTTAACCCATCGCGTGTGATCTCCTTGGCAAGGGAGATGGCTCCACCTATGTTACGAGTAAGTTCCCGAAGCGCTGCTAAGTTTTTCCAGCGCGCGGACGGAAACCGGGGCGAGATGAACGGGCCGCGAGGCCACAAAGCGGTTCGTGCAAACGGGCCCGACAGGACAAAGAATGAATCCGAATTATCGCAATCTCGCTCTTTGGGCGATTATCGCTGTCCTTCTGATTGCGCTCTTCAATCTGTTTCAAACGCCGCAGCAGCGTGGCGCCTCGCGCGATGTCGCTTATTCCGAGTTCCTGCAGGAAGTGGATGCCGGGCGCGTCAAGAGCGTGACCATCGCCGGTGACCGCATTTCCGGCACCTATTCGGACAATGCGACGGGCTTCCAGACCTATTCGCCGGGCGACACCAACCTCGTTCAGCGCCTTGAAGGCAAGAACGTCACCATCACCGCACGGCCGGAAACGGATGGCCAAAGCGGTATTCTCGGCCTGCTCCTGTCCTGGCTGCCGATGATCCTGATCCTCGGCGTGTGGATCTTCTTCATGCGCCAGATGCAGTCCGGTTCAGGCCGCGCCATGGGCTTCGGCAAGTCCAAGGCCAAGCTGCTCACCGAAGCGCATGGCCGCGTGACCTTTGCCGATGTTGCCGGCGTCGACGAAGCCAAGCAGGATCTGGAAGAAATCGTCGAATTCCTGCGCGATCCGCAGAAGTTCCAGCGTCTCGGCGGCAAGATCCCGCGCGGCGTATTGCTCGTGGGCCCTCCCGGTACCGGTAAGACGCTGACCGCGCGTGCCGTCGCCGGCGAAGCCAATGTGCCGTTCTTCACGATCTCCGGCTCTGACTTCGTTGAAATGTTCGTCGGCGTCGGTGCAAGCCGCGTGCGCGACATGTTCGAGCAGGCCAAGAAGAACGCGCCCTGCATCATCTTCATCGACGAAATCGACGCGGTCGGCCGTCATCGCGGCGCCGGTCTTGGCGGCGGCAATGACGAGCGCGAACAGACGCTCAACCAGCTGCTGGTCGAGATGGACGGCTTCGAAGCCAATGAAGGCGTGATCCTGATCGCCGCAACCAACCGTCCGGACGTGCTTGATCCCGCACTGCTGCGTCCAGGCCGCTTCGACCGCCAGGTCACCGTGCCGAACCCGGACGTCAACGGTCGCGAAAAAATCCTTAAGGTTCACGTCCGCAACGTTCCGCTGGCACCGAATGTCGACCTCAAGATTCTGGCACGCGGCACGCCCGGCTTCTCGGGTGCCGACCTCATGAACCTCGTCAACGAGGCGGCGCTGATGGCTGCGCGGCGCAACAAGCGCCTTGTCACCATGGCCGAGTTCGAGGATGCCAAGGATAAGGTGATGATGGGCGCCGAGCGCCGCTCGCTCGCCATGACGCCTGAAGAAAAGAAGAACACGGCCTACCACGAAGCCGGCCACGCGATCATCGCGCTGATGCTGTCGTCGACGATCGACCCGATCCACAAGGCGACGATCATTCCGCGCGGCCGTTCGCTCGGCATGGTGATGACGCTGCCGGAGTCCGATCGCTACAACTGGACCTATGAAAAGGCGATTGCCCGCCTTGTCATGCTGTTCGGTGGCCGCGAAGCCGAGATCATTACCTTCGGCAAGGAGAAGGTCACCACGGGTGCCGCAGGCGACATCCAGATGGCGACCGGTCTGGCCCGCTCGATGGTCATGGAATGGGGCATGTCCGAGAAGCTCGGCCGCGTTCGCTATAAGAGCAACGACCAGGAAGTGTTCCTCGGCCACTCGGTTGCACAGAGCAACAACATGTCCGAGGAAACCGCCCGCCTGATCGACGAAGAAGTACGCCGCCTCATCGAGTATGGTGAAACGGAAGCACGCAAGATCATCACGGAAAACCACGACGCGTTCATCGAGATCGCGGAAGGTCTGCTGGAATACGAGACTCTAACTGGCGACGAGCTGCGCGGCATGCTGGAAGGCAAAAAGCCAGCCCGCGACCTTGGCGACGATACGCCGCCCTCGCGCGGTTCGGCCGTGCCGAATGCCGGTTCCACCGGCGGTCGCCGCAAGAAGGGGGGCGAAGAGCCGGAAGGCGNNGGGGGGAAGGGAGCCGCAGCCGCAGGGCTAAGGTTCCCGCCTCGAAAGGCTTCAACAATCAAAATTCCAGCAGTGATCCTGCTGGCATTTTTCGTTTTGCACCCAAGCTTTGATTCTTGCGCCAACCTTCCCTTGCAGCGGGTTGCTTAGGAAGAAGTAACATCTGCTCATATAATGTGATGCTCGCATCTTGCGATTCCGTGTCAAAGCAAACGCCATGACCCAAACCATTGCGGGCAATCGAACAGCATGAGCAGGAAATATTTCGGAACCGACGGTATCCGCGGAACGGCCAACCAGTTCCCGATGACCGTTGAAGTCGCGATGAAGGTCGGCATGGCCGCAGGGCTTTGCTTCCATCGCGGCAATCACCGCCACCGGGTGGTGATCGGCAAGGACACGCGTTTGTCCGGCTATATGATCGAGAACGCGCTGGTCGCGGGCTTTACGGCGGCGGGCATGGACGTGTTCCTGCTCGGACCGATCCCGACGCCGGCCGTCGCGATGCTGGCGCGCTCGCTGCGCGCCGATCTCGGCGTGATGATCTCGGCCTCGCACAATCCCTATAATGACAACGGCATCAAGCTGTTCGGTCCGGACGGCTACAAGCTGTCGGACGAGATCGAAGCGCGCATCGAGGCGATGCTCGACCAGAAGGAGCCGCTACAGGTTGCGGCACCCGACCAGATCGGCCGCGCCAAGCGTATCGACGGCGTGCATGACCGTTACATCGAATTCGCCAAGCGCACGCTGCCGCGCTCGATGTCCTTGTCCGGCCTGCGCATCGTGATCGATTGCGCAAACGGCGCCGCCTACAAGGTCGCGCCCGCCGCCCTTTGGGAACTCGGCGCCGAAGTCATCGCGATCCATGACGAGCCGGATGGCATCAACGTCAACAAGGAATGCGGTTCGACCCATCCGCTGAGCCTGTCGAAGAAGGTTCACGAAGTGCGCGCCGATATCGGCATCGCGCTCGATGGCGATGCCGACCGCATGATCATCGTCGATGAAAACGGCACGTTGATCGATGGCGACCAGATCATGGCGCTGATCGCCGAAAGCTGGGCGAAGTCCGGTCGTCTGGCCGGCGGCGGCCTGGTTGCGACCGTGATGTCCAATCTCGGGCTGGAGCGCTTCCTGACCGAACAGGGCCTGTCGCTCCATCGCACCAAGGTTGGCGACCGCTATGTGGTGGAACATATGCGCGCCCACGGCTTCAATGTCGGCGGCGAGCAGTCCGGCCATATCGTGATGTCTGACTTCTCCACGACCGGCGATGGCCTCGTTGCCGCTTTGCAGGTTCTGGCCTGCATCAAGCGCGAGGGACGGCCGGCCTCGGAAGTCTGCGCCAAGTTCGAACCGGTGCCGCAGGTCCTCAAGAATGTGCGCTTCTCGGGCGGCAAGCCGCTGGAAAGCAAGCCGGTTCAGAAGATGATCGAAGACGTGCGCTCGCGTTTGGGCGAGGGCGGTCGTCTCGTGATCCGCCCCTCCGGCACCGAACCCCTCATCCGCGTCATGGCGGAAGGCGACGATCGCAACCTCGTCGAAACCGTGGTGAATGACCTGATCGGCGTTATCGCTGACCAGCGCGCGGCTTGATATATTCGCAAATTTGAAGATAAGCCGGCCTTTGTGCCGGCTTTTCTTTTGTCTCAATGATTAAAGTGTTGCGAGAACGTAGTTAAAGAAGACGGTTAAGCGTCATTTAACCTTTCTATGTCAACGTCCCCAAAGTTCATCCGGCGCCGATGGTCGGCGATCGTTCAGGGGTACGACGATGTTCGATTTCCGCACGCCGCTCGCCGGCATCCTCCTGCTGGGCAGCCTGGCCGTTCCAGCAGTCGCCGCCGATCTCTACGAGCCGCCGGTTGTCGAGGCCGCACCCGCCGTTGAATACCGTGAGGTTTCGACCGGCAACTGGTATATTCGCGGCGACATCGATTACAGCAAGCTGAAGTTCCGCGGCGCCGACTATACAGTGGTCGAGACGGTCGAGAATTGCTGCGGCGACGTCGTTGCTGCCCGCCTTGTGGATGGCAACCGTTTGTCCGGCAAGCTGCGCGAATCCTTCAGCGTCGGCGGCGGTATCGGCTACAAGATCAACGATCACTTCCGCACCGACCTGGTGCTGGACTACCAGACCAAGTCGCGCTTCCGCGGAACGACTTTCGGCTGCGGCGGCCTCTGCTATTCGGATGATCGCACCAACCTGACGGCGCTGACGCTGCTCGCCAACGCCTATATCGACATCGGCACCTGGCACGGCTTCACGCCTTATGTCGGCGGCGGTCTTGGCGGCGCGCACGTGAAGTGGGACTCGCTGCGCAACACGGCTTGCTCCGTCGACGGCGCATGCGACGCCACACTGACGCATGATGGCCGCAGCGAATGGCGCTTCGCCTATGCCGCGATGGCCGGCGTGTCCTACGCCTTCACCTCCAACCTCGCGCTGGATGTCGGCTATCGCTACACCAAGATCTCCAGCGGCCGCATGTTCGGCGGCGATGACGCGGTTGGCGGTCCTTACACCGGCAATGGCCGCGACAAGGGCCTCGACTTCCACTCTGTGCGCGCCGGCCTGCGCTACTCCTTCGGCGGCAGCACGGTTGCCGAGCCAGCTTCCTACGAGCCGGCTCCGGTTTATAAGTAAGCTACCATCCTCCCATCACCTGACCTGTTCAACCGCTCGGCTTTCGCCGGGCGGTTTTGCTTTGTGGCAGACCCGCCATCAAGCTTACCAATCCGTTAGCCTTAACCCCAGCTTAACCACTCTCGTTAATATTGCTGCGGAGATGGCAGCCTGTTCGCGCTGCTTCGCCGGAGACTGGAGTGATGATGCTGACCACCCGCCTGATCGCCATTGCCGCTTTCCTTTGCGCAGGCGGCACGGCCTTTGCTGCCGATTATGATCCGCCGATCATCATCGACGACGCCCCGGAAGTCGTTCCGGTGGAGGTCGGCTCCGGCTGGTATCTGCGCGGCGATGTCGGCTACACGATCTCGAACGGCTCGGATAATGGCGGCGGCGGTGCCTTCGACTTTGACGAGGACCATACGAGTGTCTTCGGCGGCGGCGGTATCGGCTATCATTTCACCGACTATTTCCGGGCCGACATCACCGGCGCCTTCCTTCAGCAGGAAGAAGCGAGGCTTGATCTTGGCGATCTGCGCGGCAGCATCAAGTCGACGATGAGCTATGGCATGGCCACAGGCTATGTCGATCTCGGCACGGTCGTTGGCGTCACGCCCTATATCGGCGCGGGCGCTGGCTTCATCTATTCGCACAACACCAATTCCGGCGACGTGGCGTTCGCGGACTTCCCCGGCGCCTATCCCGATGACGACTTCGCCTTCGCCTACACGCTCAATGCCGGTTTCGCTTACCGCATGACCGAGAACCTGTCGCTCGATGTCGGCTACCAGTATCTGAACTCCCCGGACGCCAAGCACTTCTCGGCATCCAGTGACGGTTACGTCGACGAGGGCTTCGACATGCACCAGGTCAAGGTCGGGTTGCGTTACGACCTTTGGTAACAGGCCTCAAACAGGCGAGATCAGGCGGCCGGCTTCGGCTCGCCGTTTTCGTTTCTGAGTATAGTCTGTAAGCCCTGATTTGTTTGTTCTTGACGGCAAGGCGCTTCATCAATAAACACGTCCGTGGGCCACACCTCCCCAACGAGGTGCCGACTATCTGGAAGGATAGACCACGATGACGACACAGACCAAGCCGGCATTGCGCCCGGCCAATCCCCAGTTTTCTTCTGGACCTTGCGCCAAACGACCGGGATGGTCGTTGGATGCCGTGAGCGATGCCGCACTCGGCCGCTCGCATCGCGCCAAGGTCGGCAAATCCAAATTGCAGGAAGCGATCGACCTCACGCGTGAGGTGTTGCAGGTGCCGGCGGATTACCGCATCGGCATCGTACCTGCTTCCGATACCGGCGCTGTCGAAATGGCGCTCTGGTCGCTGCTCGGCGCCCGCGGCGTCGATGTTCTCGCCTGGGAAAGCTTTGGTTCAGGCTGGGTGACGGACGTGGTCAAGCAGCTCAAGCTCCCGGATGTCCGCACAATCGATGCGCCTTATGGTGCGCTGCCGGATCTCACCACCGTCGATTTCGACCGTGACGTGGTGTTCACCTGGAACGGCACGACATCAGGCGTACGTGTGCCCAATGCTGACTTCATCCCCGCCGACCGTCAGGGTCTGACGATTTGCGACGCGACCTCGGCAGCTTTCGCGCAGCGGCTCGATTACGCTAAGCTCGACGTCGTGACCTTCTCCTGGCAGAAGGTGCTGGGCGGCGAGGCGGCGCATGGCATGCTGATCCTCAGCCCGCGTGCCGTTGAACGGCTGGAAAGCTACAAGCCGGCCTGGCCGCTGCCGAAGATCTTCCGCCTGACCTCGGGCGGCAAGCTGATCGAAGGCATCTTCAAGGGCGAAACGATCAACACGCCCTCCATGCTCTGCGTCGAAGATTACATCGATGCGCTGCGTTGGGCGAAGTCGATCGGTAGCCTTGAAGGCCTGATTGGACGTGCGGACGCGAACTTCGCAGCGCTCGACCGTTTCGTGGCCGACAGCGACTGGCTGGGGCATCTGGCGGTAGAGCCGGCAACGCGCTCCAACACCTCCGTTTGCCTGTCGATCACCGATCCCGAGATCGAAGCGCTGAACGCCGACGGCAAGGCAGCTTTTGCCAAGGGCCTCGTTTCAGCGCTGGAAAAAGAGGGCGTCGCCCTCGATATCGGCGCCTATCGCGATGCCCCTCCCGGCTTGCGCATCTGGTGCGGCGCGACCGTTGAAACGGCCGACATCGAGGCGCTTCTGCCTTGGTTGGACTGGGCTTTTGCTGCCCAGAAGGCGCAGCTGAAGGCTGCTGCCTGAAGCTTTCGCGAGGCGGCTCCGGCCGCTTCGCTCACCACCACATTCCCAGATCTTTCTTCGCTTCGCTCTTTGGTGCTGAGAGGCGAAATCCATCGCAAAGGACCTTCCTATGCCTCGCGTACTCGTTTCCGATAAACTCTCCCCGACCGCCGTTCAGATCTTCAAGGATCGCGGTGTCGACGTCGACTACCTGCCGGATCTCGGCAAGGACAAGGAAAAGCTGCTTGCCGTCATCGATCAGTATGACGGTCTGGCGATCCGTTCGGCCACCAAGGCGACGGAAAAGCTGATCAATGCCGCGACCAAGCTGAAGGTGATCGGCCGCGCCGGTATCGGTGTCGACAATGTCGACATCCCCGCTGCCAGCCGTAAGGGCATCATCGTGATGAACACGCCCTTCGGCAATTCGATCACGACCGCCGAACACGCCATTGCCCTGATGTTCGCGCTCGCCCGCCAGCTTCCGGAAGCCAATGCTTCCACTCAGGCCGGCAAGTGGGAAAAGAACCGCTTCATGGGCGTCGAGATCACCGGCAAGGTGCTGGGCGTGATCGGCTGCGGCAATATTGGCTCGATCGTGGCGACCCGCGGCGTTGGCCTCAAGATGCGCGTGATCGCCTTCGATCCGTTCCTGTCGGAACATCGCGCGGAAGAACTCGGCGTTGAAAAGGTCGAGCTCGACGATCTCCTGAAGCGCGCCGACTTCATCACCCTGCACACGCCGATGACGGACAAGACCAAGGGCATCATCAATGCCGAAGCCTTTGCCAAGATGAAGACCGGCGTGCGCATCATCAACTGCGCGCGCGGCGGTTTGATCGTCGAGGCCGATCTCGTTGAAGCGCTGAAGAGCGGCAAGGTCGGCGGTGCGGCCGTCGATGTATTCGAGACTGAGCCGGCCACCGAAAACCCGCTGTTCGGCATGGAAAATGTGGTTGCAACGCCGCATCTCGGCGCATCGACTTCGGAAGCGCAGGAGAATGTCGCGCTGCAGGTTGCCGAGCAAATGGCCGATTATCTGATTAAGGGTGCCGTTACCAACGCGATCAACATGCCTTCGATCACGGCCGAGGAAGCGCCGCGCTTGAAGCCGTTCGTGAAGCTCGCGGAAGTACTCGGCGCCTTTGTCGGGCAGGTGACCGAAGATCCGATCACCGAAGTCGAAATCCTGTTCGATGGCGCAACCGCGACCATGAACACGCGCGCCTTGATCAGCGCAGCCCTTGCCGGCCTGATCCGCCCGCAGGTGGCTGACGTCAACATGGTGTCGGCGCCCATCATGGTGAAGGAGCGCGGCATCATCGTGTCCGAGGTCAAGCGCGACAAGTCCGGCGTGTTCGACGGCTATATCAAGCTGACGGTAAAGACGGAAAAGATGTCGCGCTCGATCGCCGGCACCTGCTTCTCCGACGGCAAGCCGCGCTTCATCCAGATCAAGAACATCAACCTGGATGCCGAAGTCGGCCAGCACATGCTCTACACCACCAATGCCGACGTGCCCGGCATGATCGGGTTGTTGGGCGGCGTATGCGGCAAGAATAACGTCAACATCGCCAACTTCCATCTGGGACGCGACCATCCGGGCGGTGACGCGATTGCGCTGCTTTACCTCGACGCGCCATTCCCGGAAGCCGTGTTGCAGGAACTGCGCGACTTGCAGGCGATCCAGTCCGCCAAGCCGCTGACCTTCGACGTGGCCCCGGCTGCTTAAGGCGAAACGACTATAAAGCTCGTCAGTCCCAGGGATTGACGAGCTTTAGGCCAAGACCTTCGAAATCGCGGATGTTGCGCGTTGCGAGTGTGGCATTGTTCGCAAGAACGATGCCGGCGATCTGGGTGTCGGGAAAATCCAGGTTGCGGCCGGTCGAATGAGCCTGCGCAAGGATGGTGGCTGTAAAGACAGCTGCTTCCTTATCGAAAGCCAGTACATCTTGTAGATAAGCGCTCCGCAATGTGGCGAAGCGCTCCTCCAAGTCGCGTCGCTTTCTTCCCAGCGGCATTCTTTCGATGCCGTAGGTGATCTCCATGATTGTTATGGAGGTCGTTCGGATGAGTAAATGCGGCTGTTGGTTAAGCCAATGCGCGATCGCGGGATGGTCTCCAGGCTTCATAAGAGCCGAGACAACGTTCGTGTCCAAGATCATCATTCGTCAAAGCTAAATGGCTTGTAGGTCTGTCGAGGAAGTGGTGTCAGTTCCTCATCGCCCCAATCGAAGTCTCGGAACAGATCTGCGATCTTTGACCCGAGACCGCGCTTGTCCTCAGCTTCGACCGGCGCAAGCTGCCTCACCAAAATCGTCCGCGCCTCTTCTTCCATGCTCACGCCATGCGCCTTTGCGCGGCTGCGCAGGCGCTCTTTGACCTCATCGTCGAGGCGGCGGATGAGAAGCTGGGCCATCGTTTCTGCTCCGTGATATCAGCTTGCAGAACAATGATATCATTCGGTTTGGTCAAGGTCGAGTCAGACTGCGCCGCTCAGCCAGTGCGATGCCGGCCAGGATCATGGCGAGCGCAATCGCGTGGTAGAGGTGAAACTCTTCGCCTAGGATCAGCACGGCCAGCAGTGCGCCCCAAAGAGGCAGCAGGTTTATGAAGAGGCCGGCGCGGTTCGAGCCGATGAGTTCGACGCCCTTGATGTAAAGAACCTGTCCCAGCAGGGACGGGAAAAGCACGATGAAGGCGATCAGCGCCCAGCCCTCCAGATCGGGCAGGATGGTCGAACCGGACGCCGCTTCCAGTGCCAGGAAGGGCAGGGCGGATAGTGTGGCGCCCAGGCAGAGCATGATCATCAGGCTCGTCCAATGCAGCATGGGTTTGGCTTTGAGGGCCGCGGTGTAGAAGCCGTAAGCGATGATGGCGAGCAGCATCAGCGCATCGCCGAAATTGACGTTGAGCGTGACGAGGTTTGCCCATTCGCCGCGCAGGGCAATCACCAGCACCCCGATGAAAGACAGGGTGAAGCCGAGCACCTGTTCCAGATGCACCCGGCTGCCGAACAGGGCGAAGCTTGCGGCGAAAACAAACAAGGGCATGCCGCCTTGCAGGATGCTCGTATTCACCGCCGTCGTAAAATGCAGTGCGTAATACAACGCGACGCTGAAGCCGGTGAAGCCGATCGCGCCCCAACTCAGCAGATAGACCCAGCGTGCGCGGATCAACGCCCAGTCGCGCTTCAGCTGGTGCGCTTGCGTTGCGAGCAGGATCAGAAAAACCGCGCCCCATCGCACCGTCACCAGCACCATCGGCGACACATGCCCGACCGCAAGCTTGCCGGCGATGGAATTGCCGGCCCAAAGCAGCATCGTCAGTGCCAAAAGAGGATAGGCTGTTTTGCGCATGAAAGCTCCCGACTGCAGAGGAGGCAGTAGCGGGCAAGGGCTCTCCAAGTAAATGGTCAGCCGACCGAGTTTGTTGTGCCTGACTTTGCCCAAATCGTTAATCAAGGGTCGCGCAACGGCAGTGCAGCGGTTATAGAGGCGTCTGTTTTCAACTGTTTGCGGCTTGTTTGACCGCGAGAACCTGTACGGAAGATAGCATGGCCAACGTAGTGGTCGTCGGCTCGCAATGGGGCGATGAAGGCAAGGGCAAGATCGTGGACTGGCTGTCGGAGCGCGCCGATGTGGTGGTCCGCTTTCAGGGCGGCCACAATGCCGGTCATACGCTGGTCGTGGATGGCAAGACCTACAAGCTTTCCTTGTTGCCGTCCGGCGTCGTGCGTCCCGGCAAGCTGTCGATCATCGGCAGCGGCGTGGTGTTTGATCCGCATGCTTTCGTGGCTGAGCTCGAGCGCATCCGCGCGCTGGGCGTCGAGATCGGGCCGGACCGGCTCAAGATCGCCGAGAACACGCCGCTGATCCTGTCGGTGCATCGCGAGCTCGACGGCTTCCGCGAGGATGCCGCGTCGAATTCCGGCACCAAGATCGGTACGACCCGCCGCGGCATCGGTCCGGCCTATGAAGACAAGGGTGGCCGCCGTGCGATCCGTATCATGGATCTTGCCGAGCCTGACACGCTGCCGATGAAGGTCGACCGCTTGCTGACGCACCACAACGCGCTGCGCCGCGGCCTCGGTCATCCGGAAGTGGCGCATGAAACGATCATGGCCGAGCTGACATCGGTGGCCAGCGAGATCCTTCCTTACATTGACAGGGTCTGGAAGGTGCTGGACGACAAGCGCCGCGCTGGCGAGCGCATCCTGTTCGAAGGCGCGCAGGGCACCTTGCTCGACGTCGATCACGGCACCTATCCCTTCGTGACCTCCTCCAACACCGTGGCCGGTCAGGCCGCGGCCGGTTCAGGCGTCGGTCCGGGCGCAATCGGCTATGTGCTGGGCATCACCAAGGCTTATACGACGCGTGTCGGCGAGGGGCCGTTCCCGAGCGAGCAGGACAATGAAGTCGGCCAGTTCCTGGGCGAGCGCGGCCATGAATTCGGCACAGTTACCGGGCGTAAAAGGCGCTGCGGCTGGTTCGATGCGGTGCTGGTTCGCCAAGCGGTCGCTGTCAACGGCATCGACGGCATCGCGCTGACCAAGCTCGACGTGCTGGACGGCTTGGACGAGATCAGGGTCTGCACCGGCTATCGTCTGGACGGTGAGGTGATCGACTACCTGCCGGCCAGCCAGGGCGCGCAAGCCCGGGTGGAGCCGATCTACGAAGTGCTAGAGGGCTGGAAGGGCACCACGAAGGGTGCCCGCAGCTGGAATGACCTGCCGGCGCAGGCAGTCAAATATGTGCGCCATATCGAGGAACTGATTGGTGCGCCGGTGGCGCTTCTTTCAACCAGCCCGGAACGCGACGACACGATCCTTGTGACCGATCCGTTTCAAGATTAATTCGTGAAACACCAGACGCCGGTGATTTGGCCGGCGTCCCCGCCGAGATAAGGTTTCAACCCGAATGGCAGATTTCGTCGCCGTCCTTAAGAAGACGATCGAAGGGCTGAGCGAAAACACGCCGGAAGTGCGCGCCAAGGTTTATGCCAAGGCGCGCGCGACCATCGACTCCAAGCTGGCAGCGATCAATCCGGCGCCGCCGGCAGCCGTGGCCGAGCGCCAGCGGCAGGCGATCGAAGATGCGATCCAGGCGGTGGAGCAATATTACGCGCCTCCGGAAGAGGATCTCGACGAACTCGATACGCTGTTCGACACCTACCAATCGGACGACGACCATTTCCCCGAGCCGCAGCTTGAACGAGAGCAGCCGGCCGTGCTTCCGCGCACCGGCGAGTTCGCCGTTTCTGAACCACGCCAGGAAGATGCGTATGCGCGCGCAGCGCTTCCCGGCGACGCGGTTGATGACGAGCCTGCGCTCGACGAGGTCGGTCATGATCGTGAGCGGGATCGTCCGTTTATTCCGCAGCCTGTTTATCGCGACAAGCCGCGCCGTGGCGTTTCTGGCGGGCTGATCGCCGCCGTTCTGGCGCTGCTGGTTCTCGGCGGTGGTGCTTATGCTGCATGGTCCAACAAGGACGCGCTGACGGCCTGGGTCGGCGTGAATGGTGCCGGCGATGTTGCCGAAGGAACGGATCTGCCTG
>DCDI01000132.1:0-212 GCA_002316345.1 Phyllobacteriaceae bacterium UBA1059
GGGCCCGCGCGTGGTGCGCTCGCGGCGGCTGGATGAGGGGCGCAACGGTTCGACCCTGCAGGGCTTCATCGCCAGCCATGACGGTTATATCCAGCGCTTCGGCCTGTTCCACGAACGCCAGCTCGTCCTTTCGGGTGGCGGCCAGGTGCTGGAGGGCATCGATCGCTTCCATGCCGCCGGCAACGGTCTGCCGCGCAGCGGGCATGTCGCAA
>DCDI01000132.1:346-3602 GCA_002316345.1 Phyllobacteriaceae bacterium UBA1059
CTGCATTACGATGCCGCCGAACACCCGACACTGGCCTGGCGTTTCACAAGAATCACGAGCTGACGCCCTTCGGCGCTTGCATTTGACCGCGCCCATGGCCTAGGTCCGGGCTTCCCCAGCGAAGCCCGAGATCTCCTGCCATGGCCGTCCCCTCCAAGAACATTCCGGCACCTGACCGCGTTTTTATCAAGCGCGCGCTTTTGTCCGTGTCCGACAAGGCCGGCGTGGTGGAGTTTGCCCGCGCGCTGAACAAGGCCGGCGTGACGCTCCTTTCGACCGGCGGCACCTCCAAGGCGATCGCCGAAGCCGGTCTGCCGGTGACCGATGTGTCCGATGTCACGGGCTTTCCCGAGATCATGGACGGCCGGGTGAAGACGCTGCATCCGAGCGTCCATGGCGCGCTCTTGTCGATCCGCGATGACGCCGAGCACAAAGCGGCCATGGCCGAACATGGTATCGAGCCGATCGATCTCCTCGTGGTGAACCTTTATCCGTTCGAAAGCGTGCGTGCGTCGGGCGCGAACTACGCTTCGATCGTGGAAAATATCGACATCGGCGGACCGGCCATGCTGCGCGCGGCTGCCAAAAACCATGCTTATGTCAGCGTGGTCGTAGATCCCAGCGACTACCAAATCGTGCTGGACGAGATGAAGGCGGGCGAGGGCAGTGTAGGCCTTCAATTCCGCCAGCGGCTCGCGGCCAAGGCCTATTCGCGCACGGCCGCTTACGATGCTGGCATTGCCTCGTGGTTTGCCGGTGCGGTTGAAGGCGTTTCAACCACCTATAACAGCCTTGGCGGTACGGTGGCAGGCGAGTTGCGCTATGGCGAGAACCCGCACCAGAGGGCGGGCTTCTACAAGACCGGCGAAAACCGTCCGGGCGTTGCCACCGCGCGGCAGTTGCAGGGCAAGGTCCTGTCCTACAACAACATCAACGACACTGATGCGGCTTTCGAACTGGTCGGCGAGTTCGACCCGGCCAAGAGTGCGGCGGTCGCCATCATCAAGCACGCCAACCCGTGCGGTGTCGCGACCGGCGCTACGCTGGTGGATGCCTATAAAAAGGCGCTGGCCTGCGATCCCGTTTCGGCCTTTGGCGGCATCGTGGCGCTGAACGGCACGATCGATGCCGCCGTTGCAGAAGAGATCGTCAAGGTCTTCACCGAAGTGATCATCGCGCCGGATGCCACGGATGAAGCCATCGCCATCATCGCCGCGAAGAAGAACCTGCGCTTGCTTGTCACCGGCGGTCTGCCGGACCCGCGTGCTCCGGGCATGGCCGTGAAGACGGTTGCCGGCGGCTTCCTTGCCCAGTCGCGCGACAACGGCGTGGTGGATGATCTCGATCTAAAGACCGTTACCAAGCGCGCGCCGAGCGACCAGGAACTGGCTGACCTGCGCTTCGCCTTCCGCGTCGCCAAACATGTGAAGTCGAACGCCATCGTTTACGTCAAGGATGGCGCGACGGTTGGCATTGGCGCTGGCCAGATGAGCCGCGTGGATTCTTCGCGCATCGCGGCCTCCAAGGCGCAGGATGCGGCAAAGGCTGCTGGTCTGGATGTGTCGCTGGCAAAGGGCGCGGTTGTGGCGTCCGACGCCTTCTTCCCCTTTGCCGACGGATTGCTGGCTGCCGTGGAAGCGGGTGCGACGGCCGTGATCCAGCCGGGCGGCTCCATGCGCGACGACGAGGTAATTGCCGCCGCCGACGAGCATGGCCTGGCTATGGTGTTTACCGGCATGCGCCACTTCCGCCATTGATCGCTGAGGCTAATCCGTTCGCCTGCGTTGTTGCGAAAGCCTCGAAAGCCGAAAGGCTTCCATCGGTTTCGCGCCTAGCAGGCAAACGGATTATCTCACAGCGATAGGATAGCGTTCACCGCCTCAATTCGTCCTGCCTCTCGCGCTTTCGCGGCGTTTGCGCTACACGACGGCGCTTAAGAGGCAGACGACACGATGAAATTTCTCGACCAGGCAAAAGTTCACATTCGATCCGGTGACGGCGGAGCCGGCGCGGTTTCGTTTCGTCGTGAGAAATTCATCGAGTTCGGCGGCCCGGATGGCGGCGATGGTGGACGCGGTGGCGATGTCTGGGCTGTCGCGGTCGAAGGCCTCAATACGCTGATCGATTACCGTTATCAGCAGCATTTCCGGGCGCAGATCGGCGTTCACGGCATGGGCCGCAACCTTGCAGGCGGCAAGGGGTCGGACGTCATCCTCAAGGTTCCGGCCGGCACGCAGATCTTCGAGGACGACAACGAGACGCTAATCGCCGACCTTACCGAGATCGGCCAGAAGGTGCTGCTCGCCAAGGGTGGCAATGGCGGCTTCGGCAATGCGCATTTCAAAAGCTCGACCAACCAGGCTCCGCGCCGCGCCAATCCCGGTATCGAAGGCCAGGAACGTGATATCTGGCTCAGGCTGAAACTGATTGCCGATGCCGGCATCGTCGGCCTGCCCAATGCCGGCAAGTCCACCTTCTTGGCAGCCGTGACGGCAGCCAAGCCGAAGATCGCCGATTACCCCTTTACCACCCTGCATCCCGGCCTCGGCGTGGCGCGCATCGACGCGCGTGAATTCGTGATCGCCGACATTCCCGGTCTGATCGAAGGCGCGCATGAGGGCGTTGGCATCGGCGACCGTTTCCTCGGCCATGTCGAGCGCACGCGCGTGCTGCTGCACCTGGTTTCCGCGCAGGAAGAGGATGTCGCTTACACCTATGAAACCGTGCGCAACGAGCTCGAAGCCTATGGCGGCGGTCTGGATGAAAAGCAGGAAGTGCTGGCGCTGAGCCAGGCCGACACGATCGATGCGGAGACCCGCAAGGAGAAGATCAAGGCGCTGAAGAAGGCATCGGGCAAGACGCCGCTGGTGCTCTCGGCTGCCACGAATGAGGGCACGGAAACGGTGCTTCGGGCGCTGATGGAAGTCGTACAGGCCGCGCGCAAGCAGGAAGAGCCGGAGGTCGAGGATCCCCGCTGGCAGAAGGGCGAGTCCTGATGCAGCGCGGGCTGGGCTCTTACCGCCGTATCACCGTCAAGATCGGCTCGGCCTTGCTGGTGGATCGCGAAAGCGGTTTGAAGCGCCAGTGGCTCGCCTCGTTGGCGCGCGACATCGGCACCCTGCGGCAGGCCGGCGCGGATGTGCTTGTCGTGTCGTCCGGCGCGATCGCGCTTGGCCGTACCATCCTGGGACTTGGGCGCGGGCCGTTGAAGCTCGAAGAAAGCCAGGCGGCCGCGGCTGTCGGCCAGATCGCGCTG
>DCDI01000072.1:0-2216 GCA_002316345.1 Phyllobacteriaceae bacterium UBA1059
CCGACCTGCTGTTCGTGGCGATCAGCTCGCCCAAGAAAGAGCAATTCCTCGGCCGCTGGCAGGCCGAGATGCGGATTCCGTTCGCCATGGGCGTGGGCGGCACCTTCGACGTGGCGATGGGGCGGGTAAGGCGCGCGCCGCGCTGGATGCGGCGGGCCGGCCTGGAGCGGTTCTACCGATTCCTGCAGGAGCCGCGCCGCATGTTCCGCCGTTACTTTATCGACGACCTGGCGTTCATCTGGCTGTTCATCAAGGAAGCGGCCGGACGCAAGGTGTGACGCAAGGTGTGGNNAACGATAGGGGAAGGCGGCCACAGAAAGCCGCTGCCGAAAGAACGAGGGGGGACGGCATCGCGCCGTCCTGGAGCGCCGACACAGGCGCGTATGAATAGTAAATTAGAGAGTGACGACAATGAAGATTCTGGTTACGGGCGGCGTGGGCTACATCGGTTCCCACACCGTCGTCGAGTTGCAACATGCCGGGTACGACGTGGTCGTGGTCGACAATCTCTCGAATGCCCAGCGCTCGGTGCAAGAGCGTGTGCAAAAGATCACCGGCAAGCCTTTCGAGCTGGTCGAAGCCGACATCCGCGACCGCGCGGCCATGGAAGCGGTGTTTGCCGCCCACAAGGTCGACGCCGTGGTCCACTTCGCCGGCCTGAAAGCCGTCGGCGAATCGGTGGCGCAGCCGCTGCGCTACTACGACAACAATGTCTCGGGCAGCGTGGTGCTGTTCGAAACCATGGCCAAGTTCGGCGTCAAGACCCTGGTGTTTTCCAGCTCGGCGACCGTCTACGGCGACCCGGCCTCGGTGCCGATCCTGGAAGACTTCCCGCTCTCGGCCACCAATCCCTACGGCCGCAGCAAGCTGATGATCGAAGACATCCTGCGCGACCTGATCAAGGCCGAGCCGGACTGGCATATCGCGCTGCTGCGCTACTTCAACCCGGTCGGCGCCCATGAAAGCGGCCTGATCGGCGAAGAGCCTTCCGGCATCCCGAACAACCTGGTGCCCTACATCGCCCAGGTGGCCACCGGCCAGCGCGAAAAGCTGTCGGTCTACGGCGGCGACTACCCGACCCCGGACGGCACCGGCATGCGCGACTACATCCACGTAGTGGATTTGTCGATCGGCCACGTGAAGACCCTGGAAAAGCTGGCCAAGGCGCCGGGCCTGCTCACCTATAACCTCGGCACCGGCCGCGGCAACAGCGTGCTGGAAATGGTGGCCGCGTTCGAAAAAGCCTGCGGCCGTCCGATTCCCTACCAGATCGTCGACCGCCGCCCGGGCGACATCGCCAAGTGCTATGCCGACCCGGCGCGCGCACGCGACGAGCTCGGCTGGGTAGCCACCCGCGACGTTGCCCAGATGTGCACCGACACCTGGCATTACCAGACCGTCAACGGCAAGGCATGACGCCTTCCAGATAGTCTTCAAGCACCAGACCACGGAAAACCCATGCAGTCGGACGACAAACGGTAAAAGAATCCAGACAAAGTTTGACAGTCCGATTGCTCAACACCCCATAGAATGAGGAAGCTTCAATGAAAGCAATGATTCTCGCGGCAGGCAAGGGCACCCGCGTACGCCCGCTCACCTACGATCTTCCGAAACCGATGATTCCGCTGCTCGGCAAGCCCGTCATGGCTTACCTGGTCGAGCACCTGAAGAAGCACGGCATCACCGAGATCATGGTCAACGTCAGCTGGCTGCACGAAAAGATCGAAGAGTATTTCGGCGAAGGCGAGCAGTTCGGCGTGCAGATCGGCTATTCCTTCGAAGGCTACATGACCGACGACGGCACGATCGTGCCCGAGCCGATCGGCTCGGCCGGCGGCATGAAGAAGATCCAGGAATTCGGCGGCTTCTTCGACGACACCACCATCGTGCTGTGCGGCGACGCCCTGATCGACCTCGACCTGAAGGCGGCGCTGCTGGAACACCGCCGCAAGGGCGCGATGGCCTCGGTCATCACCAAGGAAGTCCCGTGGGACAAGGTCTCGTCGTACGGCGTGGTCGTCACCGACGAAGAAGGGCGTATCAAGCAGTTCCAGGAAAAGCCGAGCCAGGAAGAAGCGCTGTCGAACTACATCAGCACCGGCATCTACATCTTCGAGCCGGAAGTGATCGACCTGATCCCGCCGGGCGTATCGTTCGACATCGGCTCCGAGCTGTTCCCGCTGCTGGCCGAGCGCGGCCTGCCGTTCTATGCCCAG
>DCDI01000072.1:2492-2760 GCA_002316345.1 Phyllobacteriaceae bacterium UBA1059
TAAGGAATATAGTGTCGACCGTGCCGGAGAAATGAAGCACGCGTCGGAGTACGGTTCCGAAGAATGGCTGAATGCGCGTGACCGCCGGCGCAGCAGCCGCAAGGAAATCGCGAGTCAGAAAAGTAATAACCTAGAGAAAGCGAACGCATGAAGATTTACCCAGTGATCCTCTCCGGCGGCGCTGGTACCCGTCTGTGGCCCTTGTCGCGCGCCGTGCTGCCCAAGCAGCTGTTGCCGTTGGTTGCGGACAAGACCATGCTGCAGGAAA
>DCDI01000068.1 GCA_002316345.1 Phyllobacteriaceae bacterium UBA1059
GGCGGATGCGCGCGGCGATCTTGGCGGCTTGGGCTTGCGCGCGCACGTGGCTTTCAAGGCCGTCGCGATACTGCCGCGCCATCTCAGCGCGCAGGGTGACGAGGCCGGGCAGTTCAGTCATGGGCGCGCGCGACGTNNCAGTTCGGGCGCGGGGAAATGTACGGTGCGGCCGGTCTCGGCCGAAAGATAAAGGCCCATGAGCATCTCCACGACACCTACGCCATCCTCGAAGGTTTCGATCGGCTTTTGACCGGTGCGGAAGCATTCGACCATGCGGCGGTTTTCGTCGTTATAACCGTAGATGCCGGCCTCGTCCTCCAGCACCGGCATCAGGCCCTGTTCGGCATTCTGCTTTTCCACCAGGTCCTCGCCTTCGGAACCCGTAACCTGACGCGACATGAAGATCTTGAGGCCGGTCGACAGCGAGTTGAACTCCATGGCGTATTCCGGACCGAGCAGTTCGAGCTGAATACGCAAACCGGCGCCGACATAGGCCCAGGAGGTCGAAGCTTCCACCATCAATTCGTTGCCGTCCTCGTCCTCGAAGGTCAGCGTGCCCCTGGCGAAATCCTCGGACGGGCGGTTGCGGTAGTCGACGCCGAAGCGCTCGCGCAGCTGGTCGGCATAATGAGGTCGCGTCCATTTGAGGTTGGCGACCTGGCCGTTGGCGCTTTTCAACGTCAGCGTGGAGCGCGGTGCGCCGGGGGCCGTCAGCAGATGGCGGCCGACTTCGACGGAATGGCACATCATATCAGACAAAACGCCGCCGCCCTGTTTGTCGCCCTGCCAGAACCAAGGCTCGTGCGGGCCGGAATGTTCTTCCGCCGCACGCGCCAGATAAGGACGGCCGGTGGCCGAGGCAGCACGGCGCCAGATGATCTCCTTGCCGCGCAGAACGGGCGTGCAGAAGACCTGGTTTTCGAGATAGCCGTGATTGAGCCCGGCCTCCTCGGCCAGCCGCAGCATTTCGCGCGCTTCCCTCACTGTGCGGGCCAGCGGCTTCTCGCAGGCGACGGCAAAGACTTTCGAGCGGCCAGCGGTGACTTCGGCATGAAGCACGCGCATCACATCGAGGCGGGTGTAGTTCGGCGACAGGATCCAGATCGCATCGACATCATCGGCCTGGAACAGAGATTCCAGGCTGTCATGGGCGCGACAAGTGCCCAGGCCGAGTTCGTCGATCGCCTTGACCATACGCTCACGATTGTCCGCGCTGCGGCTGTAAACGCCGGTGACGTCGACATTGCGCACGCCGACCATCGCCTTGAGGTGGAAATGCGCGATGAAGCCCGTGCCGACGAAACCGACACGCAAACGGGGCTTCGGCAGGTCGGTCATGATCAGGCGCTCCTCAACTGAACCAGCGGGCGGGGTGCGGCGGTGGAGCCGCGGATTTGCAGGGTGGTCGGCAGGATAAACGGGGCCTTGGGAGCACCCTTGCCATCCAGAATGTCGAGCAGCACGGTCATGGCGGCGCGGCCGACTTCGGCGCGGGGCTGGCTGATCGTGGTNNCGACCACCGAGAGGTCGACGGGAACGGACAGGCCAAGCTCATGCGCGGCGGCGATGGTGCCGAAGGCCATTTCATCGTTTGCGGCAAAGATCGCGGTAGGTGGCTGCGGCAGGCCCATTAGGGTGCGGCACAGGCGCTTGCCGGAGCCGAGCAGATAATCGCCGCGCTGTTCGTAGTCGGTTGGCACAGACAGGCCGGCGGTCTGCATCGCGTCACGAAAACCGGCGAGGCGCAGTTCGGACATCTGCTCGGGCAGTGGCCCGGCGATGTGGGCAATGCGTGTGTGGCCGAGTCTGATCAGGTGCTGCACGGCATCGCGGGCGGCAGCGCGGTTGTCGATCTGGATATGCGGCAGGCCGGATTTGTCGATCATTTCCAGCGCGACAACCACCGGCAGGTTTTCGGGAAGGCCTTCGCTGTAGCGACCGGCTTGCGGCAGCTGCCCGGTGATCAAGACCATTCCGTCGGCCTGGCCGTCGCGCAGCATGTCGAAGAAGCCGGTTTCGCGTTCCGGGTCGTTTTCAGTATTGCCCATAAGAACGGCATAGCCAGCCTCGCGCGCGGCGGCTTCCACGCCTTTCAGGACGTCGAGATAAAAGGGATTGCCGACATCGCGCACCACCATCAGCACGGCCTTGGAGCGGCGGGTGCGCAGGTTGCGGGCGCTGACATTGGGACGGTAATTCAGCGCGGCGGCTTCATCGCGGATGCGCGAGCGTGTGGGTTCGGCGACCAAGCCGCTGTCTGACAAAGCGCGCGACACGGTTGCCGGCGACACGCCGAGCTTGCGGGCGATGTCGATGATCTTGACGCGGCCGTTCATGCCCGGACCATCATGGGCAATCAGGCCCGCAGCGCCTTGCCCCGGCCATAAAACAGCATGAGCAGGAGAAGTGTGGCGCCGAACACCATCTGGCGGCCGGATTCATCGATGTTGACAGTGGTGAGAATGCTTTGCAGCACGGTCAGCAGGGTCGCGCCGGCCATCGTACCGGTATAACCGCCCTTGCCGCCCGACAAAGCCGTTCCACCGAACACCACGGCGATGATCGACGGCAGCATGTACTGCTCGCCGACATTGGCGAAAGACGACCCGGTATAACCGAGCAGACAGATGCCGGCGATCGCGGCGAACATGCCGGACAGAACGAACAAGAGGATGCGGGTGGTCTTCACCGGCATGCCGGCCATGAAAGCGGCCTGTTCGTTGGAGCCGATGGCATAGATGCGGTAGCCCAGCATGGTGCGGCCGAGCAAAAAGGCCATTGCCAGGCCGATCACGATCCACAGCCAGATAATGCCGGGCAGGCCGAGGAAGACAGGCTGCGTCACGAATTGCGACAGGCCTGGCGCGGCACGTCCCGACGGGATGCCGTTGCGGATCACGACCAGCAGGCCCTGCAACACGCCGAGCATGCCAAGCGTCATCACCAAGGGGGGAATGCGCAGAAGCGTGACGCCGATGCCGTTAATGGCGCCGACAATCGCGCCAGCCGCAAGACAGCCGAGAATGGCGAGAACGATGCCTGAGTTCTCGCCACCCATCAGGTTGCCGGCGATGATGGCGGCAAGCGAAACCACGCCACCAACGGAGAGGTCAATGCCTTCGCGTCCGCCAAGAATCACAAGGTTCTGCCCGGCCGCGACGATGCCCATGAGGGCCGCCACGATCAGGAGGCGCAGGATTTGCTGGCCGGAGGCAAAGCCGGGCGAGAGGTATTCGCCGAGCAGCAGCAGAGCGATGATCAGGGCGATTGCGATCAGCAGCGGCGCTTTAAGGATGTCCATGAAGGAGAAGCGCTTGGTCGCAGTCGGTTCAACGGTGCTCATCGACGCGCCCTCCGTCCCACGAGGATGCCGGCCATCAGCGCCACGAGAATGGCGACGCCCTGTACGAGGTTCTGCCATTCGGACGGGGTGCCGACGAAGAAGACGAGCGAGCCGATCAGGCCGATGATCAGAGCGCCGATGATCGAACCTGTGACGGTGCCGAATCCACCTGCCAGCGCGGTGCCGCCAAGCACGACGGCCGCGACCGAGTTCAACGTCATCTTGCCGCCGACCAGCGGGTCGCCGCTGGCGGTGTCGCCGGTGATGCAAAAGGCGGCGAGTGCGGCGAACAGCCCGCAGAGCGCATAGCCTTGCAGGCGGATGCGGGTGACCGGAAGGCCGCTTTGATAGGCTGCCTGCTGATCGTCGCCGACGGATAGCAGGCGCACGGCGAGCTTGGTGCGGGCGAGTACCACTAGCAGAACAGCCAGGATGATGACCGCGTAAAGCACGAAGGGGATGTCGAGGATGCGACCGCCATAGGTGCGCCAGAAGGCCGTCGGCGCGGGCGTGCCGGCGACTGGCATGACGTAGAGCGCCAGCCCAGTGAAGAAGATGGAGGTAGCGAAGGTCGCGACGATGGCTTGCAGGCGAAGTGCGGCCACCACGATGCCGTTGACGATGCCGCAGGCAAGTCCGACCGCGAGGCCGATGCCGAGACCGGTGATCACCGCACCCGTGCCGCCGCCGAGCGCGGTCATGGCCGTGATGATGGTGACGTTGACCAAAGAGACGATCGCGCCGGCCGAGAGGTCGATATCGCCGGCATAGATGACATAGGTTTGCGCCACCGCCAGCAGCATCAGCGCGAGATAGG
Organism: Phyllobacteriaceae bacterium UBA1059; assembly: GCA_002316345.1. GTDB lineage: Bacteria > Pseudomonadota > Alphaproteobacteria > Rhizobiales > Rhizobiaceae > Tianweitania. Next base: position 4,161 of record DCDI01000068.1, read on the forward strand.
TCTTCACCAAGCCAGTTATGCCGACAAAGGAGACGCTGCGCGGCTGGTAGATGCCGTTCAGTGCCAAAAGGGCGACGAGGATGATCAGCGCCGGCAGGAAGGGGAAGCGCTCGATGGCGCGCTTGAGGCCATGCGCTTGCCGTTTGGGCGGAGCAGCAACGAGATCGGTGGTCATGCTGCCTCTCCGGCTTCGTAAGCGGCCTGGTAAAGGTTGAAGCGCGTGCGCTGCTCGCCGGTCAGTTCGCGGGTGATTCTACCGCCGTTGAACACAAGAATGCGGTCGGCATTGCCCAACAGTTCCGCGTCTTCGGAAGAATAAAGCACGATCGCCATGCCTTCGGCGGCCAGCTTGCGGATCAGCTGGAACAGATCGGTTTTGGCTGAGAGATCGATACCCTTGGTGGGGTCGTCGAGCAGAAGCACGTCGGGACGGTCGATCAGCCAGCGCGCGATCACGATCTTCTGCTGGTTGCCGCCGGATAGCGAGCTGATCGGATGGTTGAAGGTCGCGAACTTGGTGCGCAGGGCTTCGAGTGCCGGCGCGGCCTTGGCCTTAAGTGCGGAAGGCGAGGCCAGCGCCAGGCGCTGCTTGACGGCATGGATCGGCGTGACGTTTTCCAGGATCGGCCGTCCGGAAATGACACCGTCCCGGCGGCGGTCGCCGGAAACATAAGCGATGCCCCGGCCGATCGTGGCGCGCGGGCTGGATGGGTTGAGCGTCACACCGTTGAGTTGAACGCTGCCAGAGCTCGGTAACGGCGCGCCGAACAGCGCGCGCAACACGGCCGACTGCCCTTGCCCGTGCAAGCCGCCGAGGCCGAGAATTTCCCCGGCCGCAACGTCGAACGCAACATCGCGGAAGCCGGCGCCGGACAGACCGCTCACTGCCAGCACGGTCTTGGCCGTGGCGGCAGCAGCGGTGGGCTGATGCGGTTCGGCTGCCGCAAGCCTTTCTTCGCCGCCCACCATTAGGCGGATGACCTCGGCAGGATCGGTCTCGGCGATGCGCTTGGTCGCGACCGTTTCGCCGTCGCGGATCACCGTGACGCGGTCGCCCAACGCAAAGATTTCGTCCATACGGTGCGAAATGAAGACGATGGAGCGGCCGTCATCCTTAAGACGTCGCAGGATTTCGAAGAAGCGATCGACCTGTGCACGGTCTAGCGCCGAGGTCGGTTCATCAAAGATCAGAACCGGGGCTTCCGAAGACAGCGCCTTCATGATTTCCACCAACTGCCGCTGGTCAGGACGCAGGGTTTCCACCGTGGCGTCGGCATGGAAATCGTCGCCGGTCACACCCTGAAACAGGTCAATGTAACGCTGCGCCTTGGCGTTCAGAGCCTTACGGTTCACGAACAGGCCGCCGGGCAGATCAGAAAGCAGGATGTTTTCGGCTACGCTGCGATGGGCTGCGAGGCTGAGTTCCTGATAGAAGATGCCGATGCCGAGTTTACGCGCGGCTTCCGGTCCCGACACGGTCATTGGCCGGCCTTCCAGCAGAAGCTGACCGCCATCGGGGCGCACGCTGCCTGCTACGATCTTGCACAGCGTGGACTTGCCTGACCCATTGGAGCCGATCAGCACATGCACCTCGCCGGCCTCGACTTCGAGATCGCCGCGACGCAGGGCCTTGGTGGCTCCATAGGTCTTGCTGACAGCTTTGGCGGCTAGTCTGGCCAAGGAAAAAGTCCTTCAATCCGCTCGGAATGAGACGTGCGGGGAGAACCGGCTCGCGAAAAAGCGAGCCGGCATTTTGCCGTTGATGGCAGTGCTTACTTGAACAGGGCTTCCGCGTCGGCGATCGAAAGCTGGTTCGTGTAGGAGTAATAGCCCGGCTTGCCTTCAAGCTGCTTGGCGGCATCGGCCAGGTTGGACGAGTCGATGAAGGGGATCTGCAGATACATGGCGTTTTTGTACTGCCCAGCCGTTGCCGGCTCCTTCAGTTCCTTGCCCTGCAGCATCAGCACGGCGACGTTGAGCGCCGAAGCCATGGTGCCGGGAGGGTTCACGGTCGCGCCCGAGTTCAGCTTGTCCTTGGTCCACAGGTCGATGAAGTCCTTGCGGATCTCGCCGGTGGCGGCGATCTGGTCGGTCTTCTTGGCATCCATGATGGACTTCCAGGCACCTGCCGCCATGCCGTCCTGCACGAGCACGCCGTTGATGTCGGGATAGGTCGCGAGCAGGTTCTGCATGGCCTGCTGGCCCTGGGCCTGGTCCCAGTTGGCGTTCACTTCATTAACGAGCTTGATGTCGGGGTGCTTGGCAAGCACTTCCTTGTAGCCGGACACGCGCAGCTCATTGGCAGGATGACCGGCGACGCCGTTGATGGCGACGATGTTGCCCTTGCCGTTCAGCGTCTTCACCAGCCACTCGGCACCGGCCGCGCCGTAGGCCTTATGGTCGATGCCGACATAAAGCGCGTCGGGCGACGAGACTTCAGCATCGGTCGCGACAACCAGAATGCCGGCTTCCTTGGCCTGCGCGAAAACCGGGTCGAAGGCCGTCGGGCTGTTCGGGTTGATGATGATGGCGTTGACGCCTTCGGAAATGAAGTTCCGGACATGGGCGATCTGGCCGGGCACGTCGACATTGGCGCTTTGCACGACAACCTCGACATTAACGCCCTTTTCCTTCCAGGCGGCGGCAGCGGCTTGCGCTTCCTCGATCATCTGGGTGCGCCATTCCGAACCGACCCAGCCGTTGGACAGGCCGATCTTGTAGTCTTCCGCCTGCGCCGCAAAGGCGGTGAGCGCGAGGGCAGCCACGGCGCCGAGCGCGCGTGTAACGGTCTTCTTCATTCTGTTCCTCCCAGGAGAATGCGTCGATAAGCTAACGATAAAGGCGAATGAAATCGATTTCAATCGGGCTTTTCATAGCAAAGACGTGAAGGTTGAACCACAGGCCGGCGGCCTCGTTGAATGTGCCGGAGCTTCATCATGCGCATCGCAACCTTCAACATCAACAACATCAACAAGCGGCTGGAGAACCTGCTTGAGTGGCTGGAAGAGACGCAGCCGGATGTCGTGTGCTTGCAGGAGCTGAAGGCCGAGCAGAAAGCGTTTCCGCTTCAGGCGATCGAGGCAGCCGGCTACGGCGCGGTGTGGAAGGGGCAGCGGACGTGGAACGGCGTTGCGATCCTGGCGCGCGACACGACGCCGGTTCTGACCCGCGACCAACTGCCGGGCGACAAGGACGACGCGCAAAGCCGCTACATCGAAGCAGCGGTGCGCGGCGTGCTGGTGGCGTCGATCTATGCACCGAACGGCAATCCGCAGCCGGGACCGAAATTCGACTACAAGCTCAAATGGCTGGAGCGGCTGCATCGCCATGCCACCACCTTGCGCAAATCCGGCGCGCCGGTGGTGCTAGCAGGCGACTATAACGTCGCGCCGACCGAGATCGACATCTACCCGACCAAGTCGTGGGACGATGATGCGCTGATCCAGCCGGAAAGCCGCGCGGCCTGGCGCAAGCTGGTCGGGCGCAGCTGGACGGATGCGCTGCGGGCGCTGCATCCCGACCAGCGCATCTATACGTTCTGGAGCTATCTGCGGAACCGCTACGAGCGTGATTCCGGTTTGCGGATCGACCACTTCCTGCTGACGCCGGACCTTGCCGAGCAGCTGGTGGATGCCGGTGTGGATCGCGAGGTGCGCGGGCGCCCTGAAGCCAGCGACCACGCGCCGGTCTGGATCGAGCTCGATCGCTGAACTTGCTTAAGCCGGCCGGTGTTCGGGGAAGTCGGTTTCGGACTTGGCTTCGCCGGCCGGCGTGCCGCGTCCTTCGGGTGCGCCACGTGTGGCATCCATGCCGGTGCCTGATCCGGTATCGGGATCGGCACCGGGGCGGCGGATATGGGGGGCAGCTTCGATGACCAGCGGCTTCAGCCCTTCGCCGCCGGCATCCAGGATCGCGAACAGCTTGGTGCGCATGCGTGGTTCCCAGAACTTGTTGATGTGGATCGCCACACCTTCCGGCCCGTCTTCCTTCGGCTGGCTTTCAAAGAAGGTCGCGATCTGGTTGGCCATATAGACCAGCTTCTGGTCGACGTTCATGGTTCAGGCTCGCACCAGTTCGGGCGCATCATCGGTGACGCGTTCGGGATGGGTGAAGACGTCATATTCATCACCGCGTACCAGCGCGATCAGCGTCAGCCCGGCATCTTCGGCGGTACGAATGGCAAGCGCGGTAGGCGCCGACACGGCGATGATGAAGGGCGCGCCGATGGCAGCGGTCTTCTGCACCAGTTCCACCGAAACCCGGCTTGTGACGACGACGGCACCGCTGCTGCCCGCGACCCCTTGCGCGGCCAGCGCGCCGGCCAGCTTGTCCAACGCATTGTGGCGGCCGACATCCTCGCGCGCGGCCAGAATGCCCCTGCCCGGCTGGAAGAAGCCGGCCGCGTGCACCGCGCCCGTCTTCTTATGCAATGCCTGATGTTCAGAAAGCGCGCGCACGGCGTCCGTAATTTGCTTCGGCGAAAGCTCAAGTGTGCCATGGGTACGCGGCACGCTGCGCATGGCTTCGTCGATGGATTCAATGCCGCACAAGCCGCAGCCGACCGGCCCAGCCAAANNAACGCCGGCGTCGGGCCTGGAAGCGGGTGTTGGCCTGATCCTTCAGCCGAATCTGGATGTCGATGCCGGCGCCCGCATCCTCGACCTCGATGAAGTCGATCTCGTCCAGTTACGCGATGATGCCTTCGGTCAGGCTGAACCCCCTGGCGAAATCCTCGAGGTCGGCCGGCGAGCCCATCATCACCGCATGGGTCGTGCCGGCGTAAGACAGCGCGATCGGCACCTCTTCCGGCACGAAGCGGTCGGCTTGAGTACTGCCATTGCTACGCTGCGCAAAACGGGAAACGCTGGTGATGGCGGGACGCGTCATTCCTACTCCGCTGCTTCCAGATGGCCGGCGATGCGGCGCGAGCGCCGCGCCTGCTCGTCATACTCGACCTGCCAATCGGACGGCCCGTTGGAGGGCGAGATCTGCACCGCCGTCACTTTGTATTCCGGGCAGTTGGTGGCCCAATCCGAATAATCGGTGGTGATCACATTGGCCTGCGTCGTGGGGTGGTGGAAGGTCGTGTAAACGACGCCCGGCGACACGCGCGTGGTGATGGTAGCGCGCAAAGTCGTGTCGCCCGAACGGCTCGACAGTTTCACCCAATCATTGTCGTGAATGCCGCGCTGCTCGGCGTCATGCGGATGGATTTCCAGCTTGTCTTCGGGATGCCAGACCACGTTATCCGTGCGCCGCGTCTGCGCGCCGACATTGTATTGCGAGAGAATGCGCCCCGTTGTGAGCAGCAGCGGGAAACGTGGACCGGTGCGCTCGTCGGTGGCGACATATTCGGTGCGGATGAACTTGCCCTTGCCGCGCACGAAGCCATCCACATGCATGATCGGCGAACCGACCGGGAAGTGCTCGTTGCAGGGCCACTGCACCGAACCGACCTGGTCAAGGTAGGGGTAGTTGACGCCGGCGAAGGACGGCGTGGTGATCGCGATCTCGTCCATGATCTCTGAGGGATGCGTGTAATCCCAATCGAGCCCCATGGCGCGCGCGAGGTTCTGCGTCACCTCCCAGTCGGCATACCCGTTTTTCGGCGTCATGACCTTGCGCACGCGGTTGATGCGGCGCTCGGCATTGGTGAAGGTGCCGTCCTTTTCCAGGAAGGTCGAGCCCGGCAGGAAGACATGGGCGTAATTGGCGGTCTCGTTGAGGAAGAGGTCCTGCACCACCACGCACTCCATGGCCGCTAGACCCGCCGCGACATGCTTGGTGTCGGGATCGGATTGCAGGATGTCCTCGCCCTGGATGTAGAGGCCCTTGAAGGAGCCTTCCACGGCGGCATCCAGCATGTTGGGGATGCGCAAGCCCGGTTCGGACGAGATCGTCACGCCCCACATCTTCTCGAACACGTCGCGCGCGGCTTCATCCGACACATGGCGGTAGCCCGGCAATTCATGCGGGAAGGAGCCCATGTCGCAGGAGCCCTGCACGTTGTTCTGACCGCGCAGCGGGTTCACGCCGACGCCGGGCCGGCCGATATTGCCGGTGACCATGGCGAGGTTGGCGATCGCCATCACCGTGGTCGAGCCCTGGCTGTGTTCGGTGACGCCGAGGCCGTAATAGATCGCGCCATTGCCACCGGTGGCGAACAGGCGCGCGGCGCGGCGGATCTCGTCGGCTGGCACGCCGGTGTAGTCTTCGGTGGCTTCCGGGCTGTGCCTGATATCAGACACGAACTCCGCCCAGTCCTCGAATTCCGACCAGTCGCAGCGGTCGCGGATGAAGCTTTCGTCCTGAAGCCCTTCGGTGACAATGACATGCGCCAACGCCGTCATGACGGCGACATTGGTGCCGGGCTTGAGCGCCAGATGGTGCGCGGCCTCGATATGCGGCGACTTCACGAGGTCTGTGCGACGCGGATCGATCACGATCAGCTGCGCGCCCTGCCGCAACCGCTTCTTCAACCGCGAGCCGAACACGGGGTGGCCGTCGGTGGGGTTAGCGCCGATCACCACGACAACGTCGCTATGTTCCACGGAATCGAAGTTTTGCGTTCCGGCCGAGGTGCCGAACGCTTGGCCAAGGCCGTAGCCGGTGGGCGAATGGCAGACCCGGGCGCAAGTATCGACATTGTTGTTGCCGAAGCCGGCACGGATCAGCTTCTGCACGAGGAAGGTTTCCTCATTGGTGCAGCGGGACGATGTGATGCCGCCAACGGAAGCGCGGCCATACTGATACTGCAGGCGGCGGAACTCGGATGCGGTATGGGCGAGCGCCTCTTCCCACGAGACTTCGCGCCAGAGATCGGTGATGTTTTCCCGGATCATTGGGTTGAGGATGCGGTCCTTGTGGGTGGAGTAACCGTAGGCGAAGCGACCCTTGACGCAGGAATGGCCGCGATTGGCCTGGCCTTCCTTCCACGGCACCATGCGGATCAGCTCTTCGCCGCGCATCTCCGCCTTGAAGGAGCAGCCAACGCCGCAATAGGCGCAGGTGGTGACGGCGGAATGTTCGGGCTGGCCGATTTCGATGACAGACTTTTCCGTCAGCGTCGCGGTCGGGCAGGCCTGAACGCAGGCGCCGCAGGATACGCATTCGGAATCGACAAAGAGCTCGTGCGCGCTCGGCGACACACGTGAATCAAAGCCACGGCCCTCTATGGTCAGCGCGAAGGTGCCCTGCACTTCCTGGCAGGCACGCACGCAGCGCGAGCAGACAATGCATTTCGAGGGATCATAGGTGAAGTACGGATTTGACTCATCCTTCGGCATCCACTTGGCGTTGATACCGCCGTCCTGCTTCACACGGACGTGGTTGTCGCCTTCATAGCCGTAGCGCACATCGCGCAAACCGACCGCGCCCGCCATATCCTGCAGCTCGCAATCGCCATTGGCCGCACAGGTCAAACAGTCGAGCGGGTGGTCGGAGATATAAAGCTCCATCACGCCCTTGCGTATGGTCTTCAGCCGATCGGTCTGGGTGTGGACGACCATGCCTTCCATCGCTGGCGTGGTGCAGGAGGCCGGCGTGCCGTTGCGGCCTTCCACTTCAACCAGGCACAAACGGCAGGAGCCGAACGCATCCACCATGTCGGTGGCGCAAAGCTTCGGCACCTGAATGCCGGCTTCCATGGACGCGCGCATCACCGAGGTGCCTTCCGGCACGGTGATCTCGCGGCCGTCGATGGTTAGCGTGATTGTCTTGTCGGACAGCGCGGCGGGCGTGCCGAAGTCGATTTCGTGGATCAGACCCATCGGAAAACCCTCCTCAAGCTTTCTCTGCCCGAACATGTGCAACGATCGCGTTGGCGTGCCCGTGGCCCAAGCCATGCTCGGCCTTCAGCCAATTAACGACGTCCATGTGCTTCTGCTCCGACCGCTCGCGCGCCAGCGACAGCCAATGATCGATCAGCTTGCCATAGGTCTTCTCGATCGACGGAAAGTAGGATGCCGGCCCCTTGACCTTCTCGGTGCTCATTCCGCGGCCTCCCGCATCGGTGTTGGCCCAAAGTCTTCCGGAAAATGGGTCAGCGCGCTCATCACGGGATAGGGCGTGAAGCCCCCCAACGCGCAGAGCGATCCAAACTTCATCGTGTTGCAAAGGTCTTCAACCAGCGCGAGGTTCCGTTCGGGCTCGATGCCAGCGCGCACTTTGTCGAGAACTTCCACACCGCGCGTGGAGCCGATGCGGCAGGGGGTGCACTTGCCGCAGCTTTCGACCGCGCAGAACTCCATGGCAAAGCGTGCCTGGTTCAGCATATCGGCGGTGTCGTCGAACACAACGATGCCGGCATGCCCAATCAGCCCGCCCTTGGCTGCAAAGGCCTCATAGTCGAATGGCGTGTCGAACAAGCTTTGCGGAAAATAGGCGCCGAGCGGACCGCCGACCTGCACTGCCTTGATCGGCCGGCCGGTTGCCGTGCCGCCCGCGATTTCGTTGACGATCTCGCCCAGTGTCAGACCGAAAGCGGCTTCGAACAGCCCGCCATAACGAACATTGCCGGCGATCTGGATGGGGATCGTGCCGCGCGAGCGGCCCATGCCGAAGTCGCGATAGAACGCCCCGCCCTTATCGAGGATGATCGGGACGGAGGCGAGCGAGATTAGGTTGTTGATGACCGTCGGCTTGCCGAACAAGCCCTGGATGGCCGGCAGTGGCGGCTTGGCGCGCACCACGCCGCGCTTGCCTTCGAGGCTGTTCAACAGCGCCGTTTCCTCACCGCAGACATAAGCGCCGGCGCCGACGCGGACTTCCATGTCGAATAGGTTGGACGAGCCCAGCACGTTCCAGCCGAGCAGGCCGGTCTTGCGCGCGATCAGGATCGCTTCGTTGAGAACCTTGATCGCTTCGGGATATTCGGAACGGATATAGACATAGCCATGCGTCGCACCGGTTGCGATGCCGGCGATGATCATGCCTTCGATCAGCACAAAGGGATCGCCTTCGAGGATCATCCGATCAGCAAACGTGCCGCTGTCGCCCTCGTCGCCATTGCACACGATGTATTTGTTGGTGGCCTTGGCATCATGCACGGTCTGCCACTTGATGCCGGTTGGAAAGCCCGCACCGCCCCGCCCGCGCAGGCCGGATTCGGTAACCTGCTTGACGATGTCGAGCGGCGTCATGGCGAGCGCATTGCGCAGGCCGGCCAGACCGCCATGCGCTTCATAGTCTTCCAGCGACAGCGGATCGATGATGCCGCAGCGCGCAAAGGTCAACCGCTGCTGACGTTTCAGGAAAGGGATCTGCTCGGGATCGCCAAGGGCAAGCGGATGATCGCCGCCTTGGAGGAAGCCGGCGGCAAAGAGCGTGTCGACATCTCTCGCAGTCACCGGCCCATAGGCGACCCGTTCACCGGCGGTTTCGACTTCAACCATCGGCTCCAGCCACGCCATGCCGCGCGAACCGTTACGGACAATGGCGATATCGAGACTTTTCGCGGCTGCCGTGTCACGGATTGCCTTCGCTACCTTGTCGGCGCCCAATGCCAGGGCAAAGGAGTCGCGGGGAATGTAGACGCGGATTGTCATGCACGCACCTCCGCCACGATCTCGCGGAGCTTATCGTCATCCAGCCTGCCGATCAGCTGACCGTCCAGCATCGCGGCCGGCGCGCACGCGCAGAGACCGAGGCAAAACACCGGCTCCAGCGTCACGGCATTGTCGGCCGACGTTTCGTGAAAATTCAGCCCGAGCAGTTCCATGGCACGCTCAGCCATGGCCTCGCCGCCCATGGCCTGACAGGCTTCGGCGCGGCAGATCTTGAGGACATGCCGCCCGGCCGGGTGTTTGCGGTAGTCATGGTAGAAGGTGATGACGCCGTGAACATCGGCGCGCGACAGGTTCAGCGCATCGGCAACCACCGGCACCGTCTCGTCCGGCACATAGCCGAACTCTTCCTGAATGCCGTGGAGGATGGGCAGCAGCGCGCCGTCCTGGCCTTTGAAAGCGTCGACCACATCGGCCACGCGCTGCCTTGTCTCGGTACCTGCCGCCTGCATCATGTGCAGGGCCCTCCCTGGATCCGTTTTCTAGCGAAGAAACAGATCAGCCGGCTTTATTCAATAAGCCGCTCCCGTTACGCGATAGAACAATTCTATCAGATGATCGGCAATTCCGCAGCCAGCAGCCGCGCTTCCTGCAACAAGGCGGCAACGAGCGGCGTGTGCGGTTCGCGCTTCGGCACCACCAGACCGATGCGGTGGCTGACATCGGGTTCGGTGATCGGAATGGCGCGCAGCGTCGATGACAGGCCAAGCAAGGCCAGATCGAACGGCATCACCGACGCCCATTTGCCGGTCAGCACATGCGAAAGAAGCGCGATAGTAGAGTTGGATTCCATCGTCGCGGACGGCTCGACGCCCGCTTCGGTCAGATGCTTGTTGATGATCCGGCGATTCTGCATTTCCGGCGTCATCAAACAAAGCGGCAGGGTTGCGACCTCGGCCCAGCTCACGCTGTCGCGATCGGCGAACATCGTGTTGAAGGCGGTGATGAGCTGGTAGCGCTCGGAATAAAGCGGCAGCGTGGAGACGCGGCCGAGCGGCTCGTTGTCGACGTATGTCAGGCCGGCATCGGCTTCGAGATGGTCGAGATCGGCCAGCACCTCGACCGATGTGCGCGACAGGATGGAAAAGGTGACGTGGGGATGGCGCTCGCGAAACGGGGTCGTCAGCCGCGCCACCATGGCCAAAGCCGTGGGGATCGCCGAAATGCGCAGATGACCGGACAGGCCGCGTCTGGCCGCCCGCATTTCCTCGCGCATGGTGCGGGCGTCACCCACGATGCGGCGGGCCCAATCCAGCACGCGCTCGCCTTCCGGCGTCAGACCCTGGAAGCGCGAGCCGCGCTGCACCAGGCTGACGCCGAGCTGTTCTTCCAGCTGCTTGATCGCCGCCGACAGCGTGGGCTGCGTGACGCCCGCTTCTTCCGCCGCGCGGCCGAAATGCTGGTGCCGCGCCAGCGTGATGAAGAATTCGAGCTTGTCGATCATGCCCGGACCCTAGCGGCTCGAACCCGATCCGGCCCGGACGAGCCGCGACGGTTCAGGCCGCTTCCAGCGCGGCAATGTCGAGCTTGATCATCTGCTGCATCGCCGCCATGACCCGCGCCGCCCGTTCGCGATCCGAGCCGCTCATCAGGGGCAGCAGGTTCTCAGGCACGATCTGCCAGGCATAGCCGTATTTGTCGGTCACCCAGCCGCATTGCACTTCCTTGCCGCCATCAGCCGTCAGCTTGGTCCAGTATTCATCAATCTCGGTCTGGTCGGCGCAGAGAACCAGATGCGAGACAGTGAAGTTCGGTTTTTCCGGAACCGCGCCGCCATTTAGGCCGAAGAACTCCTTGCCATCGATCTCGAACCCGACGGTCAGAACATCGCCTTCATGCACATGCGGCTCTCCCCCGGCGGGCGCATAGGTGATCTCGCCGAGCCTGGCGTTGCGGAAAACGGAAACGTAGAATCTGGCGGCTTCCTCGGCTTGGGTCTCGAACCAGAGCCAGGTCGTGATCTTCTGCATGGTCTCCTCCTTTATTGTTCGCTGCACGAGGACGAACTGTGTCCGGCTTTTCCGACATCCTGCGCGCGCAAGGGCGAGCTTACTGCTTGCCGTGGGGAAAGGCAGGGACTACCTCCGGGTTTCAAGCGCCCGACCAAGCCAAGCCCGACCAAGGAACTCCCATGACACTGAAGCTCAAGATCATCATCGGCAGCACGCGTCCCTCCCGGCTCGGGCCGAAGGTTGCGCAATGGTTTGAAGGCGCGGCCCGCGAACACGGCAAGTTCGAGGTTGAACTGCTCGATCTCGCCACCTTTAACCTGCCGGTGTTCGACGAGCCGAAGCATCCGCGCATGCGCGATTACCAGCACGAGCACACCAAGACGTGGAGCGCGGCGATCGAGCCGGCTGACGCCTATGTGTTCGTGACGCCGGAATACAACTATTACCCGCCGTCCTCGCTGATCAACGCGCTCGATTACCTCGTGCTGGAATGGGCCCGTAAGCCGGCTGCCGTCGTGTCCTATGGCGGCATCTCCGGCGGGTTGCGCGCGGCCGAAGCGCTGCGGCCGTTGCTTGCCACGCTCAACATGATGCCGATCCCGCAGGGCCTGCCCGTGCCGCTGTTCGGCACGATGATTGGCGAAGACGGCGTGTTCCGCCCCACCGACCCGGTCGCG
>DCDI01000024.1:0-157 GCA_002316345.1 Phyllobacteriaceae bacterium UBA1059
TACATCACCAGCACGCGGTCGCAGAACGAGGATACCAGCCGCAGATCGTGCGACACGAAGATCAGCCCCATGCCCTTGTCGCGCACGAGACTGTCGAGAATGGCGAGGATTTCCAGCTGCACCGTAACGTCGAGTGCGGAGGTCGGTTCATCGGCGA
>DCDI01000024.1:394-14832 GCA_002316345.1 Phyllobacteriaceae bacterium UBA1059
CCAGCGAATATTTCGGGTCTTGCAGAACCATGGCGATGCGCTTGCCGCGCAGGCGTCGACGCTCCGCATCGCCCATCGTAAGCAGATCCTGCCCGTCGAAACGTAGCCTGTCCGCCGTCACCTGCGCGCTCGGCGCGGTCAAGCCGAGGATGGCGCGGCCGGTCTGCGACTTGCCCGATCCGCTTTCGCCGACGATGCCCAGCCGCTCGCGTCCCAGCGTGAAGGATACGCCGCGCACGGCATCCACCGTGCCGGTGCGGGTTGGAAAGCGGACGGCGAGGTTTTGCACTTCCAGCAAAGGCGCGCTCATTGCCCAGAACTCCGCGGGTCAAGCGCGTCGCGCAGACCGTCGCCCAGCAAATTGAAGCCGAGGCTGACCAGCAGGATTGCCACGCCCGGTGCAGCCGCAACCCACCATTGGTCGAGGATGAAGCGGCGGCCGGACGCAATCATCGCACCCCATTCCGGCAGCGGAGGCTGCGCGCCCAGGCCGAGGAAGCCGAGACCGGCGGCGGTCAGGATGATGCCGGCCATATCCAGCGTCACGCGCACGATCAGCGAGGACATGCAGAGCGGCATGATGTGGCGCAGGACGATGCGGATCGGCGAGGCACCCATCAGCCGTACGGCCGAGATGTAATCGGAGTTGCGCACCTGCATGGTTTCGGCGCGCGCGATACGGGCATAGGGCGGCCAAGACGTGACGGCGATCGCGATGACCGCGTTTTCGATGCCGGGCCCAAGGGCTGCAACCAGCGCCAGGGCAAGCACGAGTTTGGGAAACGCCAGGAAGATGTCGGTGATGCGCATCAAAACTGCATCGACCCATCCGCCAGCATAGCCTGACACTGTACCGACCAGAAGGCCGATGGGGGCCGCGATGATGGCAACGAGAACAACGACATAGAGCGTCAGACGCGAGCCGTAGATGAGGCGCGAAAGGATGTCGCGGCCTTGGTCGTCCGTGCCGAGCCAATGTTCCCAGCTGGGCGGCAAGAGGCGCGCGGTGGCGAGATTGCCGATCGTCGGCGAGTAGGGCGCCAGCAGATCGGCGAAGATCGCGATAAGTACCAGAGCCAGGATGATGATCAGGCCGATCAGCGCCAGCCGGTTTTCGGCAAAGCGCCGCCAGGCTACGTAAGCGCGGCCGAGCTTAGCTTGGGTGCGCGACGTCGGACGATCGCTCAGGAGCCATTCGCGACGCGACAACTGCGCCTCTGCCATTGGCGGGGGCGTCGTGTTTCCCATCACGCTCATCGTGCCCGCGTCCTTGGATCGAGTAGCCGGTATAGCAGGTCCGACAGGAGGTTGATGGCGATGAACACGGAGCCGATCACGATCGTGCCGCCAAGCACAGCGTTCATGTCCGCGTTCTGGAGCGAGTTGGTGATGTAGAGGCCGAGGCCGGGCCAGGCGAAGACGGTTTCGGTCAGCACCGATCCTTCCAGAAGGCCGGCGTAAGACAGCGCGATCACCGTGACCAGCGGCACGGCGGCATTGCGCAAGGCGTGGCGCCAGATGATGCGGCGTTCGGACAGGCCCTTGGCCCGCGCGGCGACGATATATTCCTGACTAAGCTCGTTGAGCATGAAGGACCGCGTCATGCGCGAGATGTAGGCCAGCGAGAAATAGCCAAGCAGCAGCGAGGGCAGCGCCAGATGCGAGATGATGTTGCCGAAGGCCGACCAATCACGCTGGATGATGGAGTCCAGCAGGTAAAAGCCGGTGATCGGCGTGAATGTATATTCGTAGACGACGTCGATGCGGCCTGGACCGCCGACCCATTGCAGGCGGGCATAGAAGATCAGGAGGGCCAAAAGCCCGAGCCAGAAGATCGGCACGGAATAGCCGATCAGGCCGATAATGCGCACGATCTGGTCCAGCCATCCACCGCGGCGGACGGCGGCGAGAACGCCGAGCGGAATGCCGAGGATCGCGCCGATCAGCGTGCCGAGCGTTGCCAGCTCGATCGTGGCTGGAAATACGCGCTTGATGTCGGTCATCACGGGATTGGTGGTCAGCACGGAACGGCCGAAGTCGCCTGATAGCGCCTTCTGCACATAGATCACGAATTGCGTGGTGAGCGGCTCGTTGAAGCCGAGCTCCTGACGCGTGCGTTCCACCACATTGGCGGGCGCGCGGTCGCCGACGACCGCGAGAACCGGATCGATCGGAATGACGCGGCCGATGAAGAAGGTCACTGCGAGCAGCCCGAGATAGGTCACGATGACCACGACCAGGAAGCCTAGCAAGGATTTGACGAGACTGCGGGCCCGGCGCCTTCGCGGCGCCGGTTGCGTATCGGAGACGACGCTCATGACGTCAGATCATTCCTTGGTCACAGGACCAACGAAGTTCGTGTCCATGCTCGGGCCGAGCTTGTAGTTCTTCACATTGTTGCGCATCCCGGCAACTTCGATCTGCTGGAAGATCATGACGAAGGGGCTGGTATCCAGCGCTTCCTGCTGCAGCTTCTTGTAACCTTCGGCTCGCTTTTGGTCGTCGCGCTCCAGAAGCGCAGCCTTGGACTCCTTGGTCAGTTCGGGAATATCCCAGGCGTTGCGCCAAGCCAGCGTCTTGACCGAGGCTTCGTCGGCATTGTCGGGGTTCGAGGTGAAGGCTTCCGCGTTCGAGTTCGGATCCCAGTAATCCATGCCCCACTGGCCGATATACAGGTCGTGGTTCCGGGCACGGTATTTGGTCAGCGTCTGCTTGCCGTCGCCAGGGATGATCTCGACCTTGATGCCGGCCTGCGCAGCGGTCTGCTGGAAAGCCTCTGCAATGCCGGTGACCGGCTGGTTGTTGCGCACGTCGAAGGTCACGGAGAAGCCGTCCTTCAGGCCGGCCTTTTCGAGAAGCTCCTTGGCCTTGGCCACGTCGAGCTTGTAGGGGCTGGCATCGAGCGCACCGAGCACGCCCTTGGCCTGGTAGGTCTGGCGGATCTCGCCAATGCCCTTGATCAGCGTGGAGCCGATCGCGTCATAGTCTACCAGATATTTGAAGGCTTCGCGCACTTCCGGCTTGGCGAGCTTCTCATTCTTCTGGTTGAGGCTGATGTAATAGACCGTGCCCTTGGCAGCGTCAGTCGTGGTCAGGTCGGCGTTCTTGGAAACGGCTTCAAGATCGCCCGGATCGAGATTGCGGGCGACATCGACGTCACCGGTCTCGAGCATCAGGCGCTGCGTCGCGCTTTCCTTGACGTGGCGATAGATGACGCGGTTAAGCGCCGGCTTGTTGCCGTAATAGTTGTCATTGCGCTCCATCACGAGGATTTCGTTGGCGCGCCAATCGCGGATCTTGAACGGACCGGAGCCCGCATAGTTGGTCTTTAGCCAGGCATAGCCGAAGTCGGTATCGTACTTGTTGTCGGCGCTGACCGTGACGGCTTCGGCATGTTCCGAAACCAGCTTCTTGTCGACCACGGCACCGACCGTTGCGGTGAGGCAGTTCAGAACGAAGCTCGGCGCATAGGACTTGTCGACGGTCAGCACGAAGGTGCCTTCGTCAACGGCCTTGGCCTTTTCCGTGACGTTATCGCCGGTAAGACCGAACTGGGTGAGGATGAAGGCCGGGCTCTTGTCGAGCTTGACCGCGCGCTCGAACGACCAGGCGACGTCCTCGGCCGTGAGCGGGTTGCCGGAAGCGAACTTGATGCCGGGCTTCAGCTTGAACGTATAGGTCAGGCCGTCCTCTGACACCGACCAGCTTTCGGCTACGCCGCCCGTCACTTTGGTGGTGTCGTTGATGTCGAGGCGCACCAGCATGTCGTAGCCGTTGCCGAGGAACTCGGCCGGGCTCAACTCGAAGGATTCTGCCGGGTCGAGTGTGATCGTGTCATCGATCGCCCAGGCAAGAACCAGCGTGTCCGCCGGCGTGGCGGCATAGGCCGGGGCGTTGGCAGCGACGAGCGCCGTAAGTGCCGCGCCGGCAAAAAGCAGGCGGGCATGTGCGTTGATCTTCGACATCATCATGATCTGTGTTCCCGATTATGGTTGTTGTTGCGGCCGTCGATAGGGGTTCAGCGAAGCGTCAGACGCAGGACGCGGAACCAGTTTTCGCGGCAGATTTTCTTTATGTCGGCTTCAGCGTATCCGGCGCTTTGCAGACCGGCAACGAGTTTTTGCAGGCCCGCTGAAGAGCCGATCTCGGCCGGGATCATGGCGCCGTCAAAGTCGGAGCCCAGCGCCACGCCGTCGATGCCGACCTGTTCGACCATATGATCGATATGGCGGATCATCGTGGTGATACCGGTATCCGCACGCTCCTGGCCATCTTCGCGCAGGAAGGCGACGGCGAAGTTGAGGCCGACGACGCCATTGCTTTCCTTGATCGCGGCAAGCTGCTTGTCGGTGAGATTGCGCGCCGACGGGGTGATCGCATGAACGTTGGAATGGGTCGCGACCAGCGGCGCCGTGGAATGCTTGGCCACATCCCAGAAGCCTTGCTCGGTGATGTGAGAAAGGTCGATCAGGATACCCATCTCGTTGCAGGCCTTGACCAGCGCTCGGCCCGCATCGGTCAGGCCGGGGCCCGTGTCGGGGGAGGAGGGGTAGGCGAAGGGCACGCCGTGGCCGAACACATTGTTGCGGCTCCAGACCGGGCCGATCGACCGCAGGCCGGTGGCATACAGCGTGTAAAGGCCCGACAGATCCGCGCCGATGCCTTCCGCGCCTTCGATATGGGCGATCGCGGCGAATGTGCCGGCTTCGATGGCGGCTTCGAGTTCATCGACGGTGCGGCAGATCTTCAGCAGGCCGGCACGATCAAGGCGGCAAGCGATGTCCATCTGCGCCATCGTCACTTCCAACGACGGCGCGCGCTCGATGGGTGCTGCCGCCGGCGTCATGAAGTGACCGCGGGCATCCGGCTTGCCGAACGAGAAATCGCCTGAGGGCACGTAGATCGCGCAGAAACCTCCGACGAGTCCTCCTTCTGCCGCTTTCTTGAGGTCGATATGGGCTGCGCCAGTTGCGGCTGCGAACTCTTTCAGAGGATCGCGCCCTGCTTTTTCCCCGTTCCACAAGCGAAGCAGCAAATCATTATGGCCGTCGAAGATCGTTTGCATGTCGCCTCCAAGTTCCAGGGATTGATCGGGCTTAACCGGGCCGGCGGTCAAGCCTCAACCAGCCGTGTCGTTATCTTCCCCAGGAAAATGTCGCAATGCAGCAAAACTGAACGACAGTTTGGGAACGATCATGTAGCTGAGGGCTTAACCGCTCATGACTCCTGATCCGCACTTGCCTCTTAAGCCTCAGACTGTCCGCGATACGCGCATTGACGTGTTTCGCGCGCTCGCGCTGCTGTCGATTTTCGTCAATCACGTTCCCGGCACGATCTACGAGAACGCGACACATAAGAACTTCGGCTTTTCCGATTCCGCCGAAGCCTTCGTGCTGATTTCCGGCATTGCAATCGGACTGGCCTATGGCGGCAAGTTCATCCCCGGCGTGCGTTTGCTGATGTCGCTGAAGGCTCTGCGACGGGCAGGGGTGCTTTACGTCACGCAGATCATGACGGCTTTGACCACGATTGCGATCTTCGTGCTGGGCGCAACCTGGCTGGCCAATCCTTCGCT
Organism: Phyllobacteriaceae bacterium UBA1059; assembly: GCA_002316345.1. Lineage (GTDB taxonomy): Bacteria > Pseudomonadota > Alphaproteobacteria > Rhizobiales > Rhizobiaceae > Tianweitania. The sequence continues at coordinate 5,970 of DCDI01000024.1, forward strand.
TCTGGCCGAGATCAATATCGAGCCGATGATCGACGATCCGGCGCGCGCCCTGCTTGGGCTCGTGACGATGGGTCATCAGCTTGGCTACAACAACATTCTGTCCATGTATGCGGCTGTGATGCTGCTGTTGCCCGCTTTGCTATGGCTCAGCACGATCAGCCTGGGCCTCATGGTTGCCGTTTCGGGTACGCTCTGGCTGCTTGCAGGTATTTATCAGGTCGCGCCGCCCAACTATCCGACACCAGGCATGTGGTTCCTGAACCCGCTGTCGTGGCAGTTCCTATTCGCGATCGGTCTGGCCGGCATGCTGCATGTTCGCCGCGGCGGGAGGATCGTTGCGCATCCGCTGCTCATGACTGCTGCCGCTGCCTATCTGGTGCTTGCTTTCGCTTGGGTGCGCGTGCCGCTCTGGGGCGTTGACACGTCGCTTGGCCTGCCAGCCGTGCTGACGGGTTTCGACAAGACCTTCCTGTCCTTGCCGCGTCTGCTGCATGTGCTGTCGCTTGCCTATCTGCTGGTCGCGATCCCCGGCCTGTCGGAATTGGCGCGCTTGAAGGAAAGCAATCCACTCGCCAGCCTTGGCCGCCACTCCCTGCCGGTGTTCATTGCGGGTACGCTGCTGGCGATGGTGGCTCAGGTCATCAAGATGTCGCGGCCGGAAAGCCTGATGCTCGACACGCTGCTGATCAGCACCGGCATCGCGCTTCAGTTCGCACTGGCCTTCTATCTCGACTGGTACAAGGGCCTGCAGAAGAGCGCGAAGCTGGCTGCAAACCACGTCAAGCCGCGCAGTTCGACGCCGGTACGCGAGGACGGCACGCTCGTTCCTGCCCGGGTACCTGCCGAGCGCTGATCGGAGCAGCATCTTAGAAACTGAAAAACGGCGACCGAGCAATCGGTTGCCGTTTTTGTATTGGAGGTAGCCATCTCAGCGGCTTTCTCTACGCAGCCATTTCGCCACCGGCCTGATGCCGATGTAGCGAACCCCGTTCCCGCCCTCTCCGATCGTCGAACCAATACATGGTCATGCAGCGTTACAGTCACGATGCTGGTGTTTGTGTGCTGGGCTTGCGCTGTTTGTGACCTTACGGCCATCGTGCTGCCCCTAGCACGTACAACCCGGCTTTGCCCCGTCGGAAAGGGTTGTATTCGCTTTCGACTGCCGGATACCGACTGCGTATCACTCACTCAGTGGCGTGAGCCAGTTGGCCTCCTGGATCTTTGCGTCGAGATTGCGCAGGTTGCGCGACAGGTCGTCGGCTTGCTTCTGCGCGGACCGAACGTCGAGGGCAGGCTTGAAGCGGACTTCGCTCTTGGTCTTGATGGTCTGCGTCACTGTCGCACTATCCGCCACATCGCGCCAGGCTGCCTGACGCAGGCGCAGGACGTCGCGCTTGGCGAGCGCTTCGGTGAGCGTCGCACCCATGAACGGGGTCTCGCTGTTTGTCCGGTTGATGCGGCTGATCAGGGTTTCGAGTTCCGCAGCCAGTCGGTCATACTCGTCCATCAGCGCTGATGGATCTTCGGCAGGCTGGTCGCCTTCCTGAACCTTGGCGTTGCGCAGCGCACGCGCCTTGACCTGTTCCATGCGCTTGGCGACATCACTGCGCAGCACGAGCGCTTCGGCAAGTTTCATGGTCGTGTCCTTAACTGCAGATGACGCGGTGTGCCGGCGTCGGCCCGTGTTTCGACGTTTTTACAAAGAAAAACCCCCGCCGCAAACGGGCAGGGGCTCTTTAATGCTTGAAGGTGGAGGCGGCTTAGGCTGCTTCCGCCAGACGGGCCATCTTGCGGACATCGTCGTCGGACAGCAGACCACCGGCGCGCAGCAGACCGGCGAAGCGACCGTTGGTGGCGGCGAGTTCGTCGAAGCCCCCCATTTCCACGATGCGACCGCGATCCATGAACAGCACCATGTCGGCATCACGAACCGTCGACAGGCGGTGGGCGATGATGAAGGTCGTGCGGTTGGCACGCAGATCGTCGATCGCCTGCTTCACACGCTCTTCGGTCTCCACATCGAGCGCGCTGGTCGCCTCGTCGAGCACGAGAACCGGAGCATCCTTGAGGATAGCGCGGGCAATCGCGATACGCTGGCGCTCACCACCCGATAGCTGCGAACCGCGTTCGCCGGCAATCGTGTCATAGCCGTCGCTCTTGTTCAGGATGAACTCCTGCGCGGCGGCAGCCTTGGCGGCAGCATGGATGTCTTCGTAGGAAGCATCCTCACGGCCGACGCGGATATTGTCCTCGATCGAGCGGTTAAGCATGCCCGCATCCTGGAACACGGTGGCAACCGAGGCACGAAGCGAGCGGCGAGTCACGGTGCGGGTATCGACGCCGTCGATCAGCACGCGGCCTTCCGAAGGATCATAAACGCGCTGCAGCATGTTGATCAGCGTGGTCTTGCCGGCACCGGTCGGGCCAACGATCGCAACGGTCTGACCAGCCTTCACCGAGAAGGACACGTCGTCCAGGCCATGGTTCGCGCCCGGGAAGCGGAAGCTCACATTGTCGAACACGATGTCGCCGCGGATCTTCGGCATGTCGACAGTGCCCAGCGGCTCCTGACGGGCTTCCACAGCGTCTTCGAGAGCATAGAAGTCCACCAGCTTGGCGCGGGCTTCGAAGATCTGGTTGAAGAAGGCATTGACCTGGTCGAGACGGCCGATCAGCAGGGTCGCAAAGCCGGTGAAGGCCACGACGTCGCCGATGCGCATTTCGCCACGCGTCACCATCCAGGCGCCGATCAGAAGAACGATCATCATCGACAGGGTAGAGGCAATGCGATTCAGGCCGCTGGCCAGCGCCCACCAGTCGAGAACCGGATACTGAGCGCGGATCAGATCGCCAGTGTGACGCTGCAACTCGCGCGCTTCCGTGCTGGTGCGGTTGAAGCTCTGCAGCACGGCGACGTTGCTGACGGCATCCGACACATGCGAAAAAACGCGGTGGTAATGACCTTCGACTGCAGCCTGGCCGTCCTTGGTGCGCCTCATGACCATGCGGCCGATCGCGATATAAACCACGCCGAGAACCAGCAGCACGGCCGACATGCGCAGGTCCATGCTCAGCGCGGTGGGAACTAGCAGCACCAACGCAACAGCGGTTGCGAGATGGGTGCGCATGAATTCCAGCCACAGCGAAAACAGCGTTTCAACAGCGCGCAGAAGGGTATGCAGCGACTGGGACGTGCCACGCGTCTGGTGCCATGAAAGCGGCATGGTGATCGTCTTCTCAAACGACTCTTCCAGCACGGCGACGCGGCGCTTATGCGCCAGGCGGTCGGCGGAACGCGCCACCAACACGAAAGCGATGATGTTGAACAGGCCGAGGCCAGCCCACATCGCCATGTTCGTGAACAGATCGCCTGTGGAGGAAATGGAGTCGATGATGCGACCGAACAGGATCGGCTCGGCGATTGTCACCAAGGCCAGAACTACGTTGGCGCCGCAGATTAGCGCGACCTTCTTTTTTTCAGCGCCCAGATAGGAAAGAGCACGAAGATAAATATCGAAAAGAGACACGAGCAGAAACTCCGGCCAGGTCTTAATTTGTGCGCCGCATCATGAGCGGCTGATGAAATATCGACGTGAGCTTAGAGAATGCCCGCCCGGGAACAGGGTCGCGAGAGAGCAATCCTGTTTCCTGCTCCAGCGGCGTTTTCATCCGCTGAATCAAGCATTTGATATTCAACATGAACTGGCGCTGGAGCCAGCTTGGCATCAAGGTCAGGCATCTTTTCCTTCCCCTAGGGAATGGAATGAGGAACGATTACCCTGACTTCATGAACCCCGGCGCCTGAATGCTGCATGAACGCATCATTCAGGACAGTATCGTTGACCGAAATTTCGTAGTTTTCGCCGCACTGCACCTTGATCTCGTAGGTGGCTTCGTCGAGCCGCAAGGTCGCTTCGAAACCGTCCCAGCTCGAGGGCAGCACCGGCTGAATGAAGATGCGATCGCCTTCACGGCGGATGCCGAGAATAGCTTCCACGGCAGCGCGATAAAGCCAACCGGCAGAGCCCGTGTACCAGGTCCAGCCTCCGCGTCCGCCCTTTTCGTCCGACGAGTAGATGTCGGCTGCGACCACATAGGGCTCGACGCGGTAGCGCTCAGCTGCCGCTTCATCCAGCGCGTGGTTGACCGGCATCAGCATCTGGAAGGCACGGTAAGCGGCATCGGCACGGCCGAGTTCCGCCAGCGCGAACACAGTCCAGGTGGCCGCATGCGTGTACTGACCGCCGTTTTCGCGCACACCGGGCGGATAGCTCTTGATGTAGCCGGGTTCCTTCGGCGTCTTCGAGAAGGCGGGCGTGAAGAGCTTCACAATCTCCAGATCGTTGTCCACCAGCTGACGCTCGACCTGATCCATCGCCATTTGCTGGCGCTCAGGCTGGCCGATGCCGGACAGGACGCTCCAGGATTGCGCGATCGAGTCGATGCGGCACTCGTCGCTGTCCTTCGAGCCAAGCGGCGTGCCGTCGTCGTAAGTCGCGCGGCGATACCATTCACCATCCCAGGCCGCAGTTTCCAGCGCGGTCTTCAGGCTGGCGATATGGGCCTCCCACGCTTCTACCCGGGTCGCATCGCCGCGCTGACGGGCATAGGGCACAAAGTCGGTCAGCGTCTTTGCCAGGAACCAGCCGAGCCATACACTTTGACCCGCGCCGTTCTTGCCGACGCCGTTCATGCCATCGTTCCAGTCGCCGCCCAGGATCAGCGGCAAACCGTCCGCACCCGTCCGCTTGATGGCGAGATCGAGCCCGAGCGCGCAGTGCTCGTAGAGCGTTGCCGTCGTTTCAGAGGTCTTCGGCGTGAAGAAGGCATCGTGTTCGCCTTCCTTCAGAAGTTCGCCCTCAATGAACGGGATTTCCTGATCGAGGATCGAGCTGTCGCCGCTGGCGGTGATTGCGCTATGGGCGCCGTAAGCCAGCCAGACCACGCCGTCCGAGATGGTCGTGCGCACGCCGGCGCCGCTACGCGGCAGCCACCAATGCTGCACGTCGCCCTCGGGGAACTGACGGCCGGCCGCACTCAGAACCTGCGCCTGCGCAAGGCTGGGATCATGCAACTGAAAGGCCAGCGTGTCCTGCAACTGATCGCGGAAACCGTAGGCACCGCTTGCCTGATAGAAGGCCGAGCGTGCACGCAGCCGGCAGGCAATTGCCTGATAGGGCAGCCAGGCATTGACCATCGCGTTCATGGCGGGATCGGGCGTGTTAACCTGCAGCGTGCCGAGGAAGCGGTTCCATTCCGCGTCGATGGTGTTGAGCCGCTCGTCGAAATCCACCGCGGCATGCCTGGTGTAGAGGTCGCGCGCTTCATCCGGCGAACCGGCGTCACCCATGAGATACAGGATCTCCGCGCTTTCGCCCGGTGCAATCGTCACATCGCGCGCGATCACCGAACAAGGATCGATGCCGGCTTCCACCTTGTTGGACAGGGCTTTGCCGGTGATCGCCGCTTCCGGCGCCAAGACGCTGCCGTGGCGTCCCATGAACTCGGCACGGTCCACGGTGACGGATTGCGCGGGCGCATCGGAGGCTAGGAATGCGCAGCGCTCGCCGAAATCGAGGCTGAACGGATTGCGCGCGAGCAGGGCGCCCGTGGCCGGTTCCTGCCAGGACACGATGTAAGGCGCATTGCGTGCGCGGTTCTGGCCCAGCACCCATTCTGCATAGGCGTAAACGCGCAACGTGACGCCGGCATCGCCCTTGTTGTGGAGCGTGAGACGCGACAAGCGGACGGAGTCTGCGGGATCGACCACATGGGTCAGCTCCGTTTCAACCCCCCCGTGACGGGCGGTGAAGGTCGAGAAGCCCTGACCATGGCGCGCTTCATAGACCGCGTGTTCATTGCGCACCACGCCGGCCACCGGCGAGAAGGTCGTGCCGGCTGACAGGTCATGGATATAGATCGCTTCGCCTGGACGGTTGCTGACCGCATCGTTGGACCAGGGCGTCAGCTGGAAATCGCGGCTGTTGCGGCTCCAGGTGAAGGCAGAGCCTTCTGCCGAAACGTGGAAGCCGAAATCCTTGTTGGCGATGACGTTGATCCAGGGCTGCGGCGTGGAGCGTCGGCCGTCGAGACGGACCACGTAGTCGCGGCCGGCGCGATCGAAGCCGCCGAAGCCGTTCCAGGATTCCAGACCCTGTCCGCTGGCGCGCTTCTGCAGCGTGGCAGGCGGGGTATGGGTCAGCGCGATCGAGGAGCGGCTGGCTTCGGTGGAAGACGCAGCCGTGCGATGGATCGGCTGCTTTGCAGTCGGCTTTTCGCCAGTCCCATTTGCCTGCAGCAGTTCGAGTTCGGCAATCTCCGCGCGCTCGATCTGGTCGGCGATCGTGCCGTGGCGGGCATGCAGAACGACGCGAGCCGTCGCCAGAAGCGTGCGGTAGGTGCCTTCGTCCATCAGGTCGCGGCGCACGGAGAAGATGTGCTGGCGCGGTCCGAGATCATGGCCGCGCATGCTGCCATTTTCGCGATGCCACTCGATCGCCTGTTGCAGATCCTGCGCGTAGGACGAGGCCTGCTCGTTGATGATCACGAGATCGGCGGTGAGACCGCGCGAACGCAGATATTCCTGCACGCGCATCGCCTTGGCGATGATGCCGAGATCGGCCTGGTCGCTGATGCGCAGAACGAAGATCGGGAAGTCGCCGGAAATCGCCAGCGACCAAAGAGCCGACTGCGCGCCCATGCCTGCTGAGATCGAGTCCGGCGGCGTGCGCGTCACAGGACTTGGGAACAGCAGGTAGCGCGCCAGGCGCTGCACATTGGCGGCTTCCGCCAAGGTCAATCCGACATGGCGCGTTTGCACCTGGCTGTGGGTCCAGCCCAGCATGCTCTGGCGGCTGAAGCTTTCGGGATGATCCAGCCGTTCGATAGCGTCCTGAAGCGCTTGCCGGTTCGATCCGACAACCGTCCAGAAGGTGAGGGCGGCTTTCTTCATGGCCGGGACACGGACGCGCGCTCGCAGGGCCATGACGGGGTCGAGGGTGAAGCCCGCGCTGCCCGTCAGCTGTGCGTTGGGATCAAGCGCTGCCGGATCGGCGATGGTGCGGCCGCGGCCGATAAAGGCGCGGCGATCCGTTTCGGCTTCCGTTTCGCGAAGGCCGCCGGCATCGGTCGTCACGAAATGCGCCAGTGCGATGTCCGGTTCGCTCGGTGAACGCTTGCGGCGCGTAGCAAAGATCGCGCCGTTGGCCGGATCGATCTCCGTTTCCACGAACATCTTCGAGAAGGCCGGATGGGCACTATCGGCCATCTCAGGCGCCAGAACGATCTCGCCGAAGGAGGTGATCTCGATCGTGCGCTCGCTAGCGCCTTCGTTATAAACAGTGATGCGTCGGGCTTCGCCGTCGCCTTCGGTCACCGCGATGACTTCCACTTCCGTCAGGATGTGGCCAACACGCTTGGAAAAAACCGACTTGTCATTGGCGAAGATGACACGCGTTTCTTCGCCCTCGACACGCTTCGGCTCAGCCGTTGCCGACCACCACGCGCCGTCGTCGCAGTCACGCACGAACAGGAAGGAGCCCGAACGGTCTTCGGACGCGTCGCCGGTCCAGCGGGTTACGGCGAGGTCGTTGAACCGGCTGTAGCCGGTGCCCGTCGCCGTGGTCATCACGAAGTAATGGCCGTTGGAGATGAGGTTGGTGGACACCACGCCTGCCAACGGATTTTCGATCAGCCGCGTATCGGGCGACAGTTCCTCGCCGCCGGTCGCCGGCTGCTCGGCTGCTTCCGTGCGCACGATCGTGACCGGCACGGCGCGCGGTGCCTTTTCCTGAAGCAGGAGTTCGGCCGCCACGATCACCGGATCGGAATGGAAGCGGTCGCGCATGCGGCCTTCGAACACGACATTGGCCACGGCCACGATCGACATGCCGGTATGGTGGGCCATGTAGTTCTGCACCACCGCATGATCGGAGCCTTCCGGCACGCGCGACGGGGTGAAATCCACGGCGTCATAGAAGCCGTAGCGGCCGCGCGCGCCCAACTCGGTCAAGCGGTGCAGGTTGGTCACCGCCTCATGCGGCATGAACTGCGATGCGAGAACGCTGGCATAGGGCGCGATCACCGTGTTGTTGGCGAGGCCGCGCTTCAGGCCCAATCCCGGCACGCCGAAATTGGTGTACTGGTAGGTCATCTCCCGGTCGCGCGCGTTGAACGCGGCTTCCGAAATGCCCCACGGAATGCCCTTTGAACGGGCATAGCTGATCTGACGGCGGATGATCAGGTTGTTGGTCTGGTTGAGCAGACCGCCTTGCGGCTCCTTCATCACCAGCGGCGGCATCAGATATTCGAACATCGAGCCGGACCACGACACGAGCGCCCCGCGGAAGCCGATCTCGGTGACGGGACGGCCCAGACGGAACCAGTGCTCGGTCGGCAGATCGCCCTTGGCGATCGCAAACAGGCTGGTCAGACGCGCTTCGGACGCGAGCAGATCGTAGCAGCTTTCGTCCAGCTGATGCGTGTCGGCGCGATAGCCGATCGACAGCAGCTTGCGGTCTTCGCGGAACAGGAACGAGAAATCCATCTCGAAGGCCAGCAAGCGCGCACGGTCATGCAAGGTTCGGAAGCGTTCGCGCAGAGCGGCAACGCCGGCTTCGTCTGTGTGCGAATCGTTGACATGCGCTTCGCAGGTCTGCGCCAGCTTGGACGCCCAAAGCTGCAGCTCTTCGGATGCCGTCGACTTCACCTCGGCATGGATCGAACCGGCAAGCTTGCGGATTTCGCCAGCGAGAACTGCCAGGTTGATGGTGCGGATCGACGCCGTTTCGGGCTCGCTCTGCAGCGTGGCGACCGCGCGGCGCATGCCGGTGATGCGATCGCTCAGGCGCTGGCGCAGCGGGCG
>DCDI01000049.1:0-243 GCA_002316345.1 Phyllobacteriaceae bacterium UBA1059
GTTCGCTGCGATCACCGCCACCGAACAGGCTTCCGAACAAGCCACCGCCGCCGCTTTGCGGCTGAGCCTGGGGCTGGCTTTCCAGTTCCTCGATCCGGCGCTGCGCGGCTTCCAGCGCTTGCTCCTGCACGACAATGGTCTAAGCCATGTAATAGGACGCGCCGGGATGGCGGGTGATTTCCTCTTGAATGAAGCGTTCGGCTTCGGCATCGCGCTGCGGCGCCTGCCGCTCTACGGTTCCGA
>DCDI01000049.1:387-6002 GCA_002316345.1 Phyllobacteriaceae bacterium UBA1059
TGGTTGGAACGATCCGCCGACGGCGTCGCGGATAAGGCGGAACAACCGTTGCAATGCCACGTGCGATCACCAGCACGCTGCGGCGAAGGAACAGCAGAACCGTCAGCAGCCAGAGAAGCGCCGAGCCCAGCAGTTCGGTCAGCCTGAACAGCGGCTTGACGAGGCGTGCGGGAACCCGCCCGGCATCTGGCACGACCCGCAACACCGCACGGTAGCCCGGGCCGAACTGCTCCGAGATCGCCGCCAGCCGCCGCAAACGCACCGGTTCATCTACCAGCGCCAAGGTTTCCAGCGTGCCGCGCACGCCCTGTCGGCGCCCGACGCGGCCGAGATCAACGGCACTGTCCTGCAACCGTGAAAGTACCGCCCGGTCAAGGCTTTCCGCAGCTGCCCGCCGTGCAGTAGTGAAATCCAGTCGGCGCAAGGCCGTCGCCGCTTCCTCGACCTTGCCGATCTTCAGCGCACCACGCAGTTCCCGCGCCATCACCGTGACGAATCGCGGACGCAGCAGCCGTGCCTTGCGCGCGATCTTCAGCGTTGAAGCACCCAGCTTTGCAGGCGTCGCCGCACCGACCGAAACGACGCTCGCGCCGGTCAGCGCCAACCCGATGCTGGCGAGGCTCATGATGAGAATGTCGTGGTCGGGGTAGGCAGCGGCCTGAACCATCAAGTCCTTCACGTCGCCGATCGCCGTGAGATCGAGTGCCAAGGCCGCCGCAAAGCCGGCCGGCGTCGTAGCCTCGCCATGAACGAAGCCGGCCCAGACATCCCCGCCGAAATCGGCTACATCAAATGCCGTCGCATCCGCTACCGCCTGACGAAGATCCTCCGGCATGGTGAGTGTCCGCTGATCGGCCAGAACAAGGTAGCTCGCAGCAAGCTCGCCATCTCCCTCAGCCAATGCTTGGCGAGCATTGACGAGGATCTGCTCGGACGGCACAGCATCCAGCTCGATGCGCGTCTGCGCAACCGGGTCGAGCGCCACCCGCACTAGCCGCACTGCCATCAGCGCCTGCGGCAGCGACTCCAGTCCGCTCGCCAAAGCCGCCACAAAGGCTAGCAGCATCGCCAGCCTTCTGAAGCTGCGCCGGATCATGTCGAAGCTTCGTAATAGATAGAGCCGCAAGTGCGGGCGTTCAGCGTGTTCCCCTCCCCCTTGAGGGGAGGGGTTAGGGGTGGAGGTCCATCCGCGCCAGGAATACCCCCGCCCGCACCTTCGGCGCGACCTCCCCTCAAGGGGAGGATTGAGGGCTCAGCCCTTATTGCAGCATCTCCTTCACGATGCCGCTCGCCTTGCTGAAGTCCATCGCGCCGGGATAACGCTCCTTCAAGGCGTTCATGCACTTGCCCATGTCGCGCAGGCCGCTGGCGCCGAGTTCGGCGATGATGCTTCGGCAGGCCTCGCGCACTTCGCTTTCGCTCATCTGCTTGGGCAAAAAGTCGCGGATGATCTCGATTTCCTCGCGCTCCTGCTGCGCCAGTTCGATGCGGCCGCCTTCTTCGAATGCCTTCGCGGATTCTTCGCGCTGGCGCACCATCTTGCCGAGGATCGCCAGGATTTCCTCATCCACCACCGGCTCCTTGGCCAGGCCGCGATTGGCGATGTCGCGATCGTTGATGGCAGCAAGGATCAGCCGCAGCGTCGAGGTGCGGCGCTTGTCGCCTGCCTTCATCGCAGTCTTGAGGCCGTTCGCGAATTGATCGCGCAGCATGATGGTGGTCTCCATTTCCCTGAAGTCCATAGTGGCTTTGCCTGGCGGCCGGAAGGTCTCCCAGACATCGAAGCCGTGGAAACCCGCAATATGCCTCGCAAAAACGCCGGCTTTCCTGTTGTCCGGTGGCGCCAAGCGGATTATGTGGAGGAGGTTCCGGTCCATGAGTTTGCACTCAACCGACAACCATCCCGCCAAATGGCTTTGCATCGTGTATTTCCAGGCGCAGCCCATAGCGTGCGCTCGGGAAGAGCCAAAGCCAAACCGAAGGCGCAGCGAGGCAGTGGAGAACGAGATGGATCAGGCAACCGAAACAACGGCGACCCCCGCAACTCAGCCATGGGACGATGAGATCGCCACAGCCGTTCTTGTGCTGGCCGATGGAACGGTGATCGAAGGCAAGGGTCTGGGCGCAGCCGGCGAAGCGGTCGCGGAAGTCTGCTTCAACACGGCGCTGACCGGCTACCAGGAAATCCTGACCGATCCGTCCTATGTCGGCCAGATCGTCACCTTCACCTTCCCGCATATCGGCAATATCGGCGCCAACAATGAAGACATCGAGGACCTGACACCCGCTGCCCGCAACGGCGCGGTCGGCGCGATCTTCAAGGCCGACATTACCAATCCCTCGAACTACCGTTCGGCCTCCGACCTCGACACCTGGCTGAAGAAGCGCGGCGTCGTGGCGCTGGCCGGCATCGACACGCGCGCGCTCACCGCGCTGATCCGCGACAAGGGCGCGCCGAACGCCGTGATCGCCCACGATCCTAACGGCAAATTCGACATCCCCGCCCTGCAGGCGAAGGCCAAGGCCTGGTCAGGGCTCGTCGGCCTCGATCTCGCCAAGGACGTCACCTCCGGCCAAAGCTCGGTGTGGAACGAAACGCCTTGGGCCTGGAACGAAGGCTTCGGCGAACAAACCGAGCCCACCATGCATGTGGTTGCCATCGATTACGGCGTGAAGCGCAACATCCTTCGCCTCCTGTCCGGCCTCGGCGCCAAGGTCACCGTCGTGCCTGCATCCACGGCTGCGGAAGACATCCTCGCCATGAAGCCGGATGGTATCTTCCTGTCGAACGGCCCCGGCGACCCGGAAGCCACGGGCGAATACGCCGTGCCGGTGATCCAGGATCTGCTCAAGGCCGACCTGCCGACCTTCGGCATCTGCCTCGGCCACCAGATGCTGGCGCTTGCGCTCGGCGGCAAGACCGCCAAGATGCATCAGGGCCATCATGGCGCCAACCATCCGGTGAAGGATCACACCACCGGCAAGGTCGAGATCGTCTCGATGAACCACGGCTTTGCGGTGGACAGCCAGTCCCTGCCCGAAGCCGTCGAGGAAACCCACATCTCGTTGTTCGACGGCTCCAACTGCGGCATTGCGCTCAAGGGTAAGCCGGTCTTCTCGGTCCAGCATCACCCGGAAGCCTCGCCCGGCCCGCAGGATTCCCACTACCTCTTCCGCCGCTTCGTGAACCTGATTCACGAACGGCGCGGCGAACCCCTCCTCGCCGAACGTTAAGAACAAAAAAGGCCGGCATTTCGCCGGCCTTTTTTGTTGAAGCAAGAACCCAATCTTACACCGGGTTGTTGAACGTATCGCAATCGCTCAGGCGGCCGTTCTGCACGCCGCGCTGGAACCAGCTGCGGCGCTGGGCCGAAGTACCGTGGTTGAAGCTGTCGGGCACAACATAGCCCTGGCTGCGCTTCTGCAGCGTGTCGTCGCCGATCTGCGTGGCAGCGTTCAGCGCTTCCTCCACATCGCCTTTCTCCAGCAAGCCCTTCTGATCGGTGTAGTGCGCCCAAACGCCGGCAAAGCAATCCGCCTGCAGCTCGACGCGCACGGACATGCGGTTGGCTTCTTCCGGGCTCATGCTTTGGCGCATCTGGTTGAAGCGGGGCAGGATGCCGGTCAGGTTCTGGACATGGTGGCCAACCTCATGCGCAATTACATAGGCCTGCGCGAAGTCGCCCGATGCGCCAAATTGCTGGTCTAGTTGCTGGAAGAAGGTCGTGTCCAGATAAACGCGCTGGTCGTTCGGGCAGTAGAACGGGCCTGAAGCCGACGATGCTGTGCCGCAAGCCGACTGTACCTGGCGGCTGAACAACACCATGCGCGGCTCTTTATAAGTCTGGCCTTCCGCCTGGAAGATGCCGTTCCAAGTGTCTTCCGTTTCAGCCAGCACGGTGGAAACGAACTGCGTCATCTCGTCGGAAGCCTTGGTATCGACCGTGCGGCTTTGCGTCTGACCACCACCGCCACCCAGGCTGCCACCACCCGACAGCAACTCCAGCGGATTGATGCCGAAGATCCAGGCTGCGATCAGCAGAATGATGATGCCCGTGATCCCGAGGCCGCCACCGGCGCCACGGACGGGAATGCGCATGGGGCCGCCCATGCGTCCGCCACCACCGAACATACCACCGCCGCCACGGCGATCCTCGACATTGGAGCTTTGACGGCGCCCTCTCCACTGCATGGCAAATTCCCTCGCACAGATGCGCCGGCAGCAAGGTTGCTCCGGCTAAAACACATAACTTGCGATCAGGTGGTAAGTTGCAGAGGCGCAACAATTTCTACAAAGCAGATTTGTTCCACGAAGAAGACTTCACAAACCCGTGTTTCAATGATGCAGTGCCACATTCGTGCTGCAATAAAGCTGGAAGTGGCTGCCAGCCGCGATGAACGGCTTGCGGCGATGCTAGAACTCACCGCGTTAACCCACTGTCAACCAACCTGTTTCAGGGTCAATCCATGATGCGCATTCTTGCCACCGCGGTGATCTCCAGCCTCCTTATTGGCGGAACAGCGCTGCCTGCTTCGGCGCAGATCGAGTGTGGTGCTTCCATGAGCAACAAGGCGAACGTCACGCCATCAGCGAAATGCCTGGTTGAGAAAGCTTCGCTCACCAATGCGCCTGTCGGGACGAACGCCGCCAAGGCTGCCGCCAGCAATCCGTTGACCTCCGTCACGCGCTCGCAGGCCTTCGTCGCGAACTACCGCAAGGCGACCACCAAGGGCTCGCCGACTTTGATCCTGCTGCATGGCTCAGGCGGCAACGAAACCAGCCTGATGGATCTTGCGGCCAAGGTCGCGCCGGGTTCCGCATTGCTGGGCATTCGCGGACGTGTCGTGCAGGACGGCATCAACCGCTGGTACAAGCGCGTCACGCCCACCACCTTCGATCAGGACGACATCCGCTCCGAAGCCAACGCCTTCGCCAAGTTCATGACAACGGCGCAAAAGGACTACGGCATCGACCTGAACAACGCGATCTATCTCGGCTATTCCAACGGCGCCAATCTGCTCGCCGCTCTCTCCTTCCTGCACCCCGATCTCGTGCAGCGCGGCGCCCTCTTGCGCCCAATGATGGTTCTGAAGACCCTGCCGGACGTCAATCTCGCAAAGGATTCCATTCTGGCGGTCGCCGGCAAGAACGACGCCACCTATGGCAGCTTCGCGCCGGGTCTGGCTGATGCACTGCGCGGCAAAGGCGCTGAGGTCGTGGGCAAGACCGTCGAACTCGGTCATCTCCTCGGCGACGCGGATGTCAGCGCCGTGAAGACATGGCTGGCCTCCTTGCAGGAAGAGCAGCAGGCACCCGCGGCAACGACGCTCGCAGCCTCCGCCGAGTAAAGCCCGGGGCAAAACGCCCGGCGATAGTCATGTGAATGATGGCTGTCGCCCCGTTTTTTGGGGTTACACAAGCCCGCACTCTCCCCTATAAGACCGGCCTAGCCCAAGATTAAGCGTGTGCGCAGGCCGGCCGGTTCATTCCGTCCGGCTTTTCAGCGCAACGCGCATGCCAGATGGATCCGAGCCATGCCCAAACGCACCGACATCAAGTCCATCCTGATCATCGGTGCGGGTCCGATCGTTATCGGCCAGGCCTGCGAGTTCGA
>DCDI01000049.1:6063-11828 GCA_002316345.1 Phyllobacteriaceae bacterium UBA1059
CAGACCGCGCTGAACACGGCCCTGTCGCTGCGCCGCATGGGCGTGCTCGACCGCTATAACGTCGAGATGATCGGCGCCAATGCCGAAGCCATCGACAAGGCCGAAGACCGCTCGCTGTTCCGCGAAGCCATGGCCAAGATCGGCCTGGAAACGCCGAAGTCGATGCTGGCCAACGCCTCGGCCGTAAAGGACACCGACAAGCAGGCGCACAAGGCGCGCCGCGCCGCCTTGAAGGCCAGCAACCCGGACAATCTCGACGCCCAGCTCGACGCGCTGGAAACCGAGTGGAACCTCGGCGAAGGCGACCGCAAGCAGCGCTATGTCGGCCACGCGATGGGCATTGCGGCCCAGGCGCTCGATCATGTCGGCCTACCTGCCATCATCCGGCCGTCCTTCACCATGGGCGGCACCGGTGGCGGCATCGCTTATAACCGCGCCGAGTTCTACGAGATCATCGCATCCGGCCTCGACGCCTCCCCCACCACGGAAGTGCTGATCGAGGAAAGCGTCCTTGGCTGGAAGGAATATGAGATGGAGGTCGTCCGCGACAAGGCGGACAACTGCATCATCGTCTGCTCCATCGAAAACCTCGATCCGATGGGCGTTCATACCGGCGATAGCATCACCGTCGCGCCGGCTTTGACACTGACGGACAAGGAATACCAGATGATGCGCAACGCCTCGATCGCGGTGCTGCGCGAGATCGGCGTGGAAACCGGCGGCTCGAACGTGCAGTTCGCCGTCAACCCGGCCGACGGCCGTCTAGTCGTCATTGAAATGAACCCGCGCGTGTCGCGCTCCTCGGCGCTGGCTTCCAAGGCCACCGGCTTCCCCATCGCCAAGGTCGCAGCCAAGCTGGCCGTCGGCTACACGATGGATGAGCTCGAAAACGACATTACCGGCGGTGCGACGCCGGCCTCGTTCGAGCCGTCGATCGACTATGTCGTCACCAAGATCCCACGCTTTGCCTTCGAGAAGTTCCCCGGCGCCGATAATGTGCTGACCACAGCCATGAAGTCGGTCGGCGAAGTCATGGCAATCGGCCGCACCTTCCAAGAGTCTCTGCAAAAGGCCCTGCGCGGTCTTGAAACCGGCCTGACCGGCCTCGACGAAATCGAAATCCCCGGCCTCGGTATCGGCGAAGACCGCAACGCGATCCGTGCTGCCCTCGGCACCCCGACGCCCGACCGGTTGCGCATGGTGGCGCAGGCCATCCGCATGGGCACTTCGCTCGAAGACGTCCATGAGATGTGCAAGATCGATCCTTGGTTCCTGGAGCAGATCGCCGGCATCATTGCCATGGAAAGCCGTGTGCGCGATCACGGCCTGCCCAAGGACGCCCGGAATCTGCGCAAGCTCAAGGCCATGGGTTTCTCCGATGCCCGCCTCGGCTCGCTTGTGAAGAGCGACGCGCAAGCGATTCAGAAGATTCGCGAAAAGCTCGACGTTCATCCAGTTTATAAGCGAATCGACACCTGCGCGGCCGAGTTCGCGGCGCCCACCGCCTACATGTACTCGACCTACGAACTGCCTTTTGCCGGCCAGGTCGCCGACGAAGCGCGCGTGTCGGATCGAAAGAAGGTCGTGATCCTCGGCGGCGGTCCCAACCGCATCGGGCAGGGCATCGAGTTCGATTATTGCTGCTGTCACGCCGCCTTCGCACTGGCCGATGCCGGCTATGAATCGATCATGATCAACTGCAATCCGGAAACGGTCTCCACGGATTACGACACGTCCGATCGCCTTTATTTCGAGCCGTTGACAGCCGAAGACGTGCTCGAGATCCTGCGCACGGAAAAACAGGCCGGCACGCTCCATGGCGTGATCGTGCAGTTCGGCGGCCAAACCCCGCTCAAGCTTGCGGCAGCGCTGGAACAGGCCGGCATCCCGATTCTCGGCACCTCGCCGGATATGATCGACCTCGCCGAAGACCGCGACCGCTTCCAGAAGCTCCTGCACAAGCTCGGCCTTCTTCAGCCGAAGAACGGCATCGCCTATTCGGTCGAACAAGCGCGGCTGGTTGCCGGCGAACTCGGCTTCCCGCTGGTTGTGCGCCCATCCTACGTGCTCGGCGGCCGCGCCATGCAGATCGTGCATGATGCCGGCCAGTTGCAGAACTACCTGCTCGAAACCGTGCCGGGCCTCGTGCCGGAAGACATCAAGCAGAAGTATCCAAACGACAAGACCGGCCAGATCAACACGCTGCTCGGCAAGAACCCGCTTCTGTTCGACACCTATTTGACCGAAGCGATCGAGGTCGATGTCGACGCGCTTTGCGACGGCGAGAACGTCTATGTCTCCGGCATCATGGAGCATATCGAGGAAGCCGGCATCCATTCGGGAGACAGCGCCTGCTCCCTGCCCGTCCATTCCCTTTCGGAAGAGCTTGTCGCGGAACTGGAGCGCCAGACGGCTGCCATGGCGCGGGCCCTGCATGTCGGCGGCTTGATGAACGTGCAATACGCCATCAAGGACGGCGACATCTTCGTGCTCGAAGTCAATCCACGCGCATCCCGCACGGTGCCGTTCGTCGCCAAGACTGTCGGCCGGCCGATCGCCAAGATCGCTGCCCGCATCATGGCCGGCGAGACGCTCGACGGTGCCTTCGATCATTACGGCACCAAGCCGAACCCGCATAAGCTCGGCCATATCGCGGTCAAGGAAGCCGTGTTCCCCTTCGCCCGCTTCCCCGGCGTCGACACATTGCTCGGACCGGAAATGCGCTCGACCGGCGAAGTGATCGGCCTCGACCACGATTATGCCCTGGCCTTCGCCAAGGCGCAGCTCGGCGCCGGCGTCGACCTGCCGCGCTCCGGCACGCTGTTCGTGTCCGTGCGCGACGAAGACAAGGAGCGCGTACTGCCGTCGGTGAAGAAGCTCGCCGAACTCGGCTTCAAGGTCATGGCCACCGGCGGAACCTCGCGCTTCCTGAAGGAAAACGGCGTCGAAGCGGAAAAGGTCAACAAGGTGCTGGAAGGCCGTCCCCACATCGAAGACGCCATCCGCAACCGTCAGGTCCAGCTGGTCTTCAACACCACCGACGGCCAGAAGGCGCTGTCCGACTCCAAGTCACTGCGCCGCGCGACCCTGATGCAGAAAGTGCCGTACTACACCACCCTCTCCGGCGCTGCCGCCGTAGCCGAAGCCATCGCCGCCCTCAAAGCCGGCAGCCTGGAAGTCCGGCCATTGCAGGATTATTTCCGGTAAGGAGATGCTGAAAAACAGTCGCGATATCATCCGCCGGCTCGAAGCCGACGGATTCGTGCTTGTCTCGGTGCGAGGGTCACACCACAAGTACAGGCACCCTGCTAGCGGCGCAGTGGTGATCCTGCCGCATCCGCGCCGTGACATTCCCTCAGGCACGGTGCATTCTATCTACAAGCAAGCAGGCTGGAANNCGACTGAGCTGTGACGCACTATATCGCACTCATCCATAAGGAAGCCGAAACAGGCTATGGCGTGTCGTTCCCGGATGTTCCGGGCGTGATCACCGTCGCCGACACGCTTGATGAAGCGCTGTCGGAAGCCGCAGGTGTTCTTGGCTTCGCCTTCGAGGATTGGGATGGCGAGCGACCCACGCCGCGGTCCCTCGATGAACTCAGAACGGATCCCGAGTTCATCGAGCAGTCCCGTGATGCAGTCGTTGCCGCCGTGACACCCACGAGCGAGTTAGCCGAAGCCGCCTGAACTGATCGGCCGGACGATCAATAATGATCAGGCCCGCGAGCCCAGCGGGTGATCAGGCCTCGGCGCGTAGGCTGCCGCCGGGCGTCGTGCATAGTTCTGCGTCGCCCAGGAAACCAGAACCAGCACGAACAGTACGGCCGGCAGGAGGGCGATGGGATCGCGCAAGGCCGCATCCGCCATGACGGCGAGCAGCGTATGATAGAAGAAGCCGGCATAAGCGAGCTGTGCCAGCCAGACAGGCTTCCGCACCCAAACTGCGATGACGCCCAAGGCTTTCACGACCAGCATCACGCTGACGAGATAGGTTGGGAAACCGACCCGCTGATACTCACCGGCCCAGAAAGCAGGATCGGTCG
The DNA here is from genome assembly GCA_002316345.1 of Phyllobacteriaceae bacterium UBA1059. Taxonomy (GTDB): domain Bacteria; phylum Pseudomonadota; class Alphaproteobacteria; order Rhizobiales; family Rhizobiaceae; genus Tianweitania. Next base: position 10,107 of record DCDI01000049.1, read on the forward strand.
CATAGCCATAAACGCTGTGGGCGTAGAATGCCGTGAACACGAGTGTGGCGGCGTAGTAAGCATATTTCATGGTTCCCCTCCCCAGGCTCTAACCTCATGCCGCCATCCCCGGCCGGCACAGGATTAATATTGCTTCCCACACGTTCCGCAAGGGCAGACACGCGACGAGGCCATTCGTGTCAGGAGAGTCGGCGGGCCCTTGTCTGATCCGCCGCTTGTCGGGGAACTGCCCTCCTTCCTGTCTGTTCAAGCCAACACAGAAGGAGAAACGTCGATGAGCAAGCTCGCCAAGGGTACGAAGGTCGAATGGAAATGGGGCTCCAACACCGCCGAAGGCACGGTGAAGGAAAGCTTTGAAAAGCCGGTTCAGCGCACGATCAAGGGCACCAAGGTCAAGCGCAACGCGTCCAAGGAAGAGCCAGCCTACCTCGTGGAACAGGAAGACGGCGGCCGCGCGCTGAAAAGCGGGTCTGAGCTTCACAAGGAGTAAGCCATGAGCAAAACCAATGGCGACACATTGGACCTGACCCCGCCGCAGGATGTGGCTGATGCTGCGGAACAAGGGCTTGCTTTGCGCAGCAAGTTCAACCGCGGCGGAACACAGATCGGCGTGGCGCGAGCGCGCGATCTCAAGAACCGCCGCGCACTCTCTCCCGAAACCGTTAGGCGGATGGTCAGCTACTTCGCCCGCCACAAGGTCGACAAGCGCGCGCCGGGCTTCGGAAACGAAGACAATCCGTCAGCCGGCTATATCGCCTGGCTGTTGTGGGGTGGTGATGCCGGGCGCGACTGGTGCCAGGCAATGAAAGCAAAGCTTGAGGAAGCAGGCTGAGAACAGCCTGCTTTATTCGGCCATCGACAGGCTGCTGCCGCTCGATGCCTGAACGACATTCGCCATGCGCGAGGGTGCGGGTGCAACGGGGTTTGCTGCCGACGCCACGCCGGGCAGATTCTTTGCAGCGACCTGAGCGCCACGATCGAGTTCAGCCGCCTTCTCAGCACCGCTCTCGGCCACAGCCACTTGTACCTTGGCAGCCTTGCCGCCCTTGAGACCGGCTTCTTCCAGAAGACCGCGCTTCTTGGCGTCGTAATAATAGCCGCGGGAATAGAAACGCACGGCCTTGTCGTGATCGCCACGGGCGGTCACGTAGGCGCCCTTCAGATATTTGACGGCGTAAGTGAGATTGGTTTCAGCGTTGAGCAAGCCCTTAGCGCTGCCCTGATAGCCAAGCCCGCGCGCGGTATCATGGCGGATCTGCATCAGGCCGAGATATGGCCCATTCTTCGCTGCCGGATTGAACGTGCTTTCGCGCTTCACCACACGGCGAACGAGCGACACCGGCACTTCATAAAGCTGCGCGTAGCGCTCGATCAGCGAGTCCAGTTCCGGGCTGCGCGCAGCAACGGTCTTTGTTGAGCTTGGTTCAAGCGAAGCAACCACAACCGGCTTTTCGGCAGGTTCTTCGCTAGCAGCCGGCGCAACGGCGTTCGTAGCGACAATCGCCACCGGCGTTTTCGGCTTTTCGGCAACAAAGGCCGCTGCCTGCTGCGTTGGGGCCGCGTCCGGCGTAGAAGCGGCCGAGGCGACAGCCTGCTGCGGCGTTGCAGTCTGGGTTGCATCCGCCTGTGCGACGGCCGTGTTCAGGGCGGCTACGCCACCGCTTTCCGGAGCCGGGCTTGCATAAGCCACAGCCGTGATCAGCGTGCCCTGCTGCGCGGCAT
>DCDI01000046.1:0-10346 GCA_002316345.1 Phyllobacteriaceae bacterium UBA1059
GCCGACCTTGATGTTCTGCAGCGAGTCCGGCGTATCGGTCCGGGTTCCCCAGACGCCGCAATCCTCGCCCGAATCCATATAGGCGACATAGGTCCAGGTGGTCGGCAGGCTCTTCTGCCGCGCTAGGTCGGCGAGCGTGTTCACATAGTCGAGCTGCTTGGGATCTGTTTCATAAGCCGTCGCGAATTCACCAACGGCGGTGTAAGCACATTGAAGGTCGATATTGATCAGCATCGGCTTACGCCCGAAACCGAAGCGCCGGCGCGTCGGGTTGGCCTTGGCATGCTCGAAAAGCTGGCGTGCCGTGAGCGATGACGTTTCCATACTGGCCTCCTGTTCCTCCTGAGCCTGCATCCGCGCCGCGACCGGAAAGATGTTCCAGCCGAGCGCCTGCAAGCGCATCAAGATTTTATTGTTATCACTTTATACCATTTGTAAAGTTCAAAAATGACCCTGTTCAGTGCTTCTCTCAACCCGCATATTTTGCGTGCATTTGGCGCCGAGATGGGCACTTGCCATGGAAGATTGTCGCGCTTGAGGGGCTTGAATTCGGCGGCTTTTCGCAGCCTTGCCCTAGCGGCTTTATCAGTCGCACCACGCCTCTCAAGTCGCCCGCTGTGCAGCCAATAACCTGCGTTGTGGATAGCTTATGTTGCGGAAAGAGCAGCTCCGACGGTAGATGATACGTTACCAAACGGCGGCGTGGTGTCGGCAGAGGAGATATCGAGATGAACAGAACCCTTGCTGGCATTCTGCTTGCTTCGGCAGCGATGGCGATGCCTACAGCAGCCTTCTCGAAGACGTTTGTTTATTGCTCGGAAGCATCCCCCGAGGGCTNNGGCTTCGATCCCTCCCATTATACTGCCGGCACGACTTTCGATGCCTCGGCACATCCGATCTACAATCGCCTGCTCGACTTCCGTCCGGGAACAACGGAGATCATTCCCAGCCTGGCGGAACGGTGGGAGGTTTCGCCGGATGGCAAGGCGTATACGTTCCACCTTCGCAAGGGGGTGAAGTGGCACTCCAACGAGACATTTACGCCGACCCGCGAGTTCAACGCGGATGACGTCATCTTCACCTTCGAACGCCAGGGCGACCCGAAGAACCCCTGGCACGAATACCTGCCGGGTACGAGCTATGAATATTACCACTCGATGGAATTCGACACGCTGATCGAGGCCATCGAGAGGGTCGACGATCACACCGTCCGCTTCAAGCTGAGCCGTCCGGAAGCGCCCTTCCTGTCGACGGTGGCGCTGCACTTCACGTCGATCATGTCGAAGGAATATGCCGACCAGCTTCAACAGCTTGGCAGGCAGCCGGACTTCAACACCCAGCCTATCGGCACCGGACCCTTCAAGTTCGTGGCCTACCAGCAGGATGCCGCAATCCGTTACCAAAAGAACCCGGATTACTGGGGTGAGAAGGCCAAGGTCGACGATCTGCTGTTTGCCATCACGCCGGACGCCGCGGTGCGTCTTCAAAAGCTGAGGTCAGGCGAATGTCACCTCATGCCTTATCCGGCGCCTGCCGACATCGAGGGGATCAAGGCCGATCCTCAGCTCAAGCTCGAGGAGGAAGCCGGCCTGAATGTCGGCTATCTCGCCTACAACACGCAGATGGCGCCGTTCGACAACCCGAAGGTCCGCAAGGCCTTGAACATGGCGATGAACAAGCAGGCCATCGTGGATTCCGTGTTCCTCGGCGGTGCGCAGCCTGCCAAGAACCCGATCCCGCCGACGATGTGGTCCTACAATGATCGTGTCGTCGATGATCCGTATGATCCGGAGGCGGCAAAGAAGATTCTGGAAGAAGAGGGTGTCCGCGACCTGAAGATGAAGCTCTGGGCCATGTCGGCGCAGCGCCCCTACATGCCGAACGGTCGCCGCACGGCCGAGATCATGCAGGCCGATCTGGCCAAGGTCGGCGTTACGGCCGAGATCGTCAGCTTCGAATGGGGCGAATATCTCGCGAAGTCGATGGAGCCTGGGCGCGACGGCGCCGTAATCCTGGGCTGGACAGGCGCGAGCGGCGATCCCGACAACTTCCTGTCGGTACTGCTGACCTGTGCGGGTGCCGGCAGTGGCGGTGCAAACCGGGCCTTCTGGTGCAACGAGGAGTTCTCATCGCTCGTGGCAGAGGCCAAGGTGAACGCGGATATGGGCGCCCGGACACGCGCTTATGAAAAGGCGCAGGACGTGTTCAAGAAGGAGGCGCCGTGGTTCACGATTGCCCATTCCACCCAGTATGTTCCCATGCGCAAGGAAGTCGAAGGCTTTGTGGTCAGCCCGCTTGGTGACTACACGTTCGAGACCGTCGATCTGGCGGAATGATGCCCTGCCTGATGCGAAAAACTTCAATGCGAGTGAACCATGTCTGACTTCGCCAAGGATCTCGAAAGCCGCTTCGTGCGCTATTGCGCCATCGACAGCCAGGCCGACGACAAGAGTGGCACACATCCATCCAGTTCGGTGCAGATCGAGATGGGTAAGGTTCTGGAGCAGGAGCTTCGGGAAATCGGGGCAAGCGATGTGACGCGAAACGATCATGGCGCGGTGTTGGCGACGATCCCCGGCAACAGGAGCGGTCCCACGATCGCCTTCATGGCGCATATGGACACCACACCGCAGTTCAATGCCACGGGCGTGAAGCCGAGGGTGATCCGGACCTATGATGGCGGTGACATCCGCTATCCGGACAACGCTTCACTAGTTCTTTCGCCGGAACAGGTTCCTTATCTCAGCGAGAAAGTCGGCGATACGATCGTCACGGCGTCCGGAACCACGCTGCTGGGCGCCGATGACAAGGCCGGCGTTGCCATCGTCATGACGGCGGCCAAGCATCTGATCGACAATCCCGATCTACCGCACGGTCCGATCAGGATCTGCTTCACGACCGATGAAGAAATCGGCAAGGGCGTGTACCCCGCTTTGGTTCAGGAAGTCGGCGCCGACTTCGCTTATACGTTCGATGGCCAGAAGGTGGGAGAGATCGAGTTCGAGACCTTCTCCGCCGATGAGGCAATCATCCGCATCGAAGGCGTTTCGATCCATCCCGGTCTGGCCAAAGATCAGCTCGTCAATGCCGTCGTGCTCGCCTCCAGGTTCGTTGCTGCGCTTCCGCGGGACATGAGCCCGGAAACGACCGAGGGGCGTGAGGGCTATGTTCATGCGACGGAAATCAGCGGCGGCTCGTCTGAGGTCGTCATTCGCGTGATCATCCGGGACTACGAGCTGGATGGACTGGCAGCCAAGGGCCAGATGATTCAGGATATAGCTGCCGAGCTGCAGGCGTTTGAGCCGCGTGCGAAGATTTCCTGTAGCATTCGCGCGCAGTATCGCAACATGCGCTATTGGCTGGAGAAGGACAAACGCCCCGTGGATCTGGCGGAGCGGGCCATGATCGAGATCGGCCAGACGCCCAAGTTCACGGCCTTCAGGGGCGGCACGGATGGTTCGCGATTCACCGAGATGGGCCTTCCTTGCCCGAACCTCTTTGCCGGCATGCAGGAGATCCACGGACCTCTGGAATGGGTCTCCGTGCAGGACATGGAAGTTGCGGTCGCGTTGATGCTCAAGATCGCGGAACTTGGTGTTGGAACGTCGGAATGAGTGCCCCTGTTTACAAGTCGTTCGACCAATCGCTGGCCGAGTTCGAAGATATTGCGGCAGCGGTGGCGCCGATCTCCGTGGAGGAGCTGAAGGCGCGCATTGCGAAGCTGCAGGGGCTGATGCGCGAGGAAGGGATCAAGGCGACCTATCTCGATACCTCAACCAGCCTCACCTACTTCACCGGCATGACGCTCGGCGCGAGCGAGCGTCTGCATGGCGCGATCATCCCTGTCGCGGGGGAGCCGATCTATATCAGCCCGGCTTTCGAAGAACCCAAGACACAGACGCTGATCCAGATCGAAGGCCAGATCGCAGTGTGGGAAGAGCATGAAGATCCCGCCTCGCTTGTTGCCCAGCTTCTCTGTGGCTTGAACGCCGAGGGCGACAGCTTCGCGTTCGACCCCATGACGCCGTTCGTATTCTCCAGCGCGATCACCGAACAGGTCGGCGATCGCCTGAAGGTCAGGAGCGCGAAAGCGATTATCGCCAAGTGCCGGCAGATCAAGTCGGCCACGGAGATCGCCATCATTCAAGCCGCGATGAGCGCCAGCCTGCGCGTCCACAAGGCTGTTTGGCAGGGGCTTCGTGAAGGGATCTCGACCACCGAGGTGACGGACTTCATCGCAGCCGCGCATGCAAAGCTTGGAATGCGACACATCTTTGCGGCCGCACAGTTTGGCGAGGCCACCGCCTACCCCCATGGAGTGCCCTACCCTCAGTCGCTCAGGAACGGTGATATGGTGCTTATCGATCTGGGTGCGCACATTCACCGTTACTGTTCCGACATCACACGCACCTATGTGTTCGGCACGCCGACAGAGCGACAGCGGGAACTCTGGATGCTGGAGCGACAAGCGCACCGCGCTGCTTTTAACGCCGCACAGCTCGGCACCCCTTGCGAGGAGGTGGATTTCGCCGCGCGTGGAGTTCTGACCGATGCGGGCTTCGGTCCAGACTACAAGGTGCCAGGCCTGCCGCATCGCACCGGACATGGGCTCGGCATGGACATGCACGAAGAGCCCTATATCGTGCGGGGCAACAAGACCTTGCTCGAACCCGGCATGGTGTTCTCGGACGAACCGATGCTTGCCCTTTACGGCCAGTGCGGCGTGCGGCTCGAGGACATCATCTATATGTCCGACACTGGCCCCGTCTTCTTCACCGAGCCGTCGCCATCGATCGATCAGCCATTTGGCTGAGCGGCGCTTGCGCAACTTGGATGGACTAGCGAGCAAAGCGTTCTTGCTTTCCAGGCTTCATCTCCCAACAAACACCATCATACTGCAAATGCATGATGCGCTGATCTGACGGCGACGCGATCCTCCTCGGCAACATCGGGGAGGATCGACGCATCATGTGGCAGAGTTTGGCGATGCAGGCGGAGGCGTCGAGCCTTCTTGGATATGCCGCAGCCTATGCAGCCATGCTTGTCACGCCTGGACCGAGCTTTGCCGTGGTTTCGCAGACAAGCCTTTCCGCCTCACGCCGGGAAGCAACGACTGTCGCCATCGGACTTGCCTGCGGCGCCAGCCTGCTGATCCTGCTGATCCTTCGCGGCACAACGAGTTTGCCCGTGTCGCAGGCGCTTGGAAGCATCGGTCCCTTTATCGGTACGGCCTTGTTGCTGCTGATTGGCTTGCGGACGGTTCGACGGGCACTTCTTGCCGAAGCAGCAAACGGTTTGCCAACAAGAAAAGCCAGAAAGGGCAACCACTTTACGATCGGTCTGCTGACCGCACTGACCAATCCGATCAGCTTCGCCTTCTTTTCCAGCATCGCATTGGCGGCGCATTCGGCAAAGATCGGGATGATCGATACGGTCCTGCCGGCCGGCGTGTTTCTGATGGCGCTGTCATGGTTCGGGCTGGTGGCCGTGTTGCTCTCGCTTCCTTCGGTCAAGACGCTTTATGGGCGAGCATCACGAACGCTCGATGGTATAACCGGAATGCTCTTGATCATCATCGCCCTGTCCTGGCTGGCAACTTAGCCGTCGGGCCTACCTCGGGAGCATTGTTTCCAGTTCGTCCAGCACGCGGGGCCAATGCTGGAAGAACAACAGCTGACCGGCATCCTCGACGATCTCGATATCGAGATGAGGGAAGACCGGCATGAGTTCGCGCACGGTTTGTGCTGGTGTTTGCGGGTCTTCCGCCCCTTGCAGCAGGCGCACTGGCACTGGGCAGGCACGAACCAGATCGGCCCAGTCGTTTTCGCTGTCGATGCACTCGCGGGCAAAGACATCGTGCGCGGAATGCTCCGGCCCAAGGCAGATGTCTGATCCCAGCAGGATCGCTGCGCGGATATCGGGATCGGAGAAGGTGCGCAGGTCGGCCGGCGAACTCGCATTCACCGACCGGAAGAAGCTTTCCTTGCCGACCGAGCGGGCAAGTGCAAAGCCCGAGCGAACGAGGAATGGAAGGATCCTCGGAGCATAACGTGCATTGGCAAGGATGAAGCGGTGCCATTTGCCCATGCGCTCATATTGCCGCGCATTCACCACCGGCAGCGCTGCCGAACACCCGAAGATGCCGGTCAAACGCGCGGGATCAAGACGCGCAAGCGCCATGGCAAAGCGAAGATCGGCGCCAAGCACGAGCGCTGCGGCCTTTGCGATGCCGAGATGATCGAGAAGCCCTCGCAAATCGGAACCCACGCCGTCCCGATAGCTGACCTTAGACGGCAAGGGTGCCGAGAACCCATAGCCTGGCCGGACAACAGAGATGACGCGGATGCCGCGTTGTTCGGCAGCAATCTCGGCCTGTCTCGACCACCGGATCATTCCGTAATCCAGGGGTAGGAAAAGGAGCGGACGACCGCCGGGATCGCCGAACTCGATCCAGTCGGAGCGGCGACCATCCGGCGTCAGGCGTGACCGGAACGGGATCGGCAGAAGCGTGGATGCGCCCAGAGCTCCGTTGCGCGACGCCGGGATCGTTCCCACCACATCCATGAGACCGAGCGTCAGCCGGATCAGCTCGGTTTGCGAATGGGTTTCCGTCTTGGCCAGGATCGCGCTGATTTGGGTGCGCACCGTTGCCAGGGATCGGCCACGCTCCTCCGAGATTTCGCGTAAGGAGCGACCTTCCGCCAGCGCGCGGACCACTTCCACTTCAGCTGCGGTCAGATTGAACGCCTCGCGCATGGTCTTGGACAGATGCGCCGGCCAGCCGAGCTCCGTCGTCCGCACAAGAACGAACGGCGTTTGCCCGTTTCCCGGCAGATAGAGCGCGACATGAAACAGGATCGAGCGATCGCTGTTTGCTGACGTGAAGCGGAGCAAGGTCGGCTCGGGTGTCTTCGCCGGAAGCTGGCGCCGGATGGCAGCCTTCAGCTTGGCGACGTCCTCGGAATGGAGCGGCAGGCCGTCGAGCGCCCTTCCCGGTGCGAGCCCGAGCGTCGCACGGGCGGCCTCGTTGACGCTATCGATGCGCAGAGCTTGATCGACCAGAAAGGCGGCTTTGGCTTCCAGGTCGAGCGGGGAGCGTCCGGCATCCGCCTGGAGGTCGAACAAACGCTGGAGAAAGATGTCGGCGCGCTCGAGATGGGCTTCGATGCCGGTATCGGCCGCGATCGGCAGGCTGGCTTCCTCATCCGCCTTCAGCCGAAGCACGGACAGGCGTTGCTCCCAGATATCGAGCATCGCTTCATAGCGCGAGGGATCGACCGCAACGTCGTAGATCCGCTCGATGATTTCCGACGTCTCATCTGGCTTGGCCATCATCCGCCGCCACAGTTCGCGAATTCCCTTGCGTAACACGATCCAGCGTCACTGCACATAGAGCCGTACCCGCAAGGAAGCGCCAAAACGGTCGATTGCCGTCATTGACATATACGCAAATTGCACCTAAGTAATACGCACAATAGATATTAGAGGTAAGTGATGACCCAGGACGACTTCCTTTCAGCCTATGATCCCAGCGCGTTTCCCCAGCTCGCTGTCACGGTCGATCTCGTTCTTCTCGGCTTGCGCAACCAAGCCCCGGCCGCGCTCGTGCTCCAAAGAGACGCGCAACCGTTCGAAGGTTCCTGGGCCCTGCCCGGCGGCTTTGTTGGCGAACGAGAAACGCTGGAAGCGGCTGCCTTGCGTGTCATGCGCGACAAGGCAGGGATTGAAGCTGCGCATCTGGAACAGCTTTACACATTCGGTGCGCCAGAGCGCGATCCGCGTATGCGCATCGTGAGCGTGGCCCATCTGGCGCTGTTGAACGAGGCGGCCTTCGCTGCTGCTTTGCGGCAAAACAAGGCGCTTCTGCCTGCGCGTATCGACGCCCCGCTTTCCTACCAAGATGATGTCGCGATCTCTGTGCGCAACGAGGATGACGAGGCTCTTCAACTCGCCTTCGACCATGCCGAGATCCTGGCCACCGCGATCCATCGCCTGCGCGGCAAGCTCGATTATTCGCCCGTCGGCTTCGCGCTTCTGCCCGAGCAGTTCACCCTGCGCCAGTTGCAGGATGTGCATGAAGCCATCAGCGGGCGGGCGCTGAACAAGCCGGCCTTTCGCCGGCGCATGCAAGATAAGGGCTGGATCAGCCCGACCGGCACACGGGAAGAAGGCACCTCCTTCCGACCCGCGGAACTCTTCGTTTTCAACGACAGGCCCCTAGGAGACTGACATCATGGCCACCATCCGCAGCTTTGGCTTTCTTTCCCAGCGCAGAAGCGAGGCGAGCAGCCACATCGTTCACTTCCGCAAGGGCACGATCAAGCGCAGCGGGCGCGGTCTGGTGTTCTGGTTCAATCCCGAAACCGCCAGCATCGCAGAGTTGCCCATGGACGATCGCGAGATGACGCTGTTCGTGCGCGGCCGTTCGCAGGACTTCCAGACACTGGCCGTTCAAGGCACGATCGGCTGGCACGTGGCTGAGCCCGAAAAGCTTGCCGCCCGTGTGGACTTCTCGATTGACCTTTTGACCGGCCAGCTCAAAGGCGAGCCTATCGAGAAGATCGAAGCGCGCATCGCCGGCATCGCCAATCAGGCCGTTCTGCAGCGCCTTGCGCAAGCACCCGTTCGTGCCCTGCTGGATGCCGGGCCTGAGACATTGCGCGAAACGCTCGAAGTGGTGCTTGGCACGGATCCGGCACTGATTTCGATCGGCATCGCCGTGGTGTCCGTGCGCCTCACCAATCTCGCACCATCGAGCGAACTCGAACGCGCTTTGCAAACGCCGACCTATGAAGCGCTTCAGCAAAAGGCGGACGAAGCGACCTTCGAACGCCGCGCCCTTGCAGTGGAAAAGGAGCGCGCCATCGCCCAGAACGAGCTGGCCACAAAGACCGAGCTTGCCCGGCGCGAAAAGCTGCTGATCGCCGAAGAAGCCGAGAATGCGCGCAATCGTGCCGCTGGTATCGCCGAAGCCCGGCAGGTGGAAGCTCAGGCCGAAGCCGAGCGCATCCGCCTGGTGGAAGGCGCGAAGGCGCAAGCCGAGCAGCAGCGTGTTGCGACCTATCGCGATCTGCCGCCAGCAATCCTGCTTGGCCTCGCGGCACAGGAACTCGCCGGCAAGCTTGATACGATCGAACATCTGAACGTGACGCCCGATCTGCTCGCTTCCGTGCTTGGCGAGTTCCGCAAGGCGCCAGTCCAAATCACGGGACGATGAGCCATGAGCGGGGCGCTTACCCCACGCGCGGTTTTCGTGACGCGCGAAACCGACTACGAACTCCTGATCGCGCGCCACGCCACGCGCGGTCAGGCCCGCTTCTTTCTTGAACGACGTGACCAGCGCATCGAGGATGTCGAAGCGCGGCATGACCGCTTCCATGCGGTTTTGCTCCGAGCGCGGGCGAGCGTTCCCGCCGACTGGCGACAGACGCTCGTCCGCCGGTCCGATCTCGACCGCTTCCAGTTTGCGTCTGACGACGTGATCGTGCCTGTGGGCCAAGATGGGCTCGTCGCCAACGTTGCAAAATATCTCGATGGCCAGCCCGTGCTGGGGGTTAATGCCGCACCCGATCTTTATGACGGCGTGCTGGTTAGCGTAGCGGTCGAGCACCTCACCAGGCTTCTGGTCGCGAGCGTCAACGCAGCGGCCGAGATCGAGCACCGGACGATGGTGCAGGCCATGCTGGATGACGGGCAGCGGCTCACGGCACTTAACGAGATCTTCGTTGGTCATGGCAGCCATCAATCCGCGCGCTACCGCATCGAAACGGCGGAAGCGGCCGAAGATCACTCTTCCAGCGGCCTGATCGTCGCTTCCGGAACAGGCGCGACGGGCTGGGCGCGTTCGATTGCCGAAAGCACGCATCTGGCGATCAGCCTTGGCCGGGAAGAGCAAGCCGTCGGCTTCTGGGTCCGCGAGCCCTTTCCAAGCATCGCCACGGCAACGACCCTGCGCGCGGGCAAGCTGACCGATATGCCGCTCACCGTCACGTCGCGCATGAACGAAGGCGGCGTCATCTTCGCCGACGGCATCGAACAGGACCGCATCGCCTTCGATTGGGGCCGCACTGTTCACCTTTCGGCGGCAGATAAGACGCTCAACCTGGTGAAGGGTGCGTGAGGGTGGAACGGCCGATAAGCTTGCTCAGTCAGAGCATTGCATAAGCTCGCCTTCTACTGAGCTCTAACCATGCACTCGGCCGCGCTCGGCACCGGATAACTTTGGACTCTTGCCCATTCCCGTCGTTCCTCTAACAGGAATGGGCTTCCTTTTCGAAGCGACTGGTTATCGCTTCAAACTCACGCGGTTCTTGCGCCGCCGGTCAACCGCACAACCAGCACGAACA
>DCDI01000046.1:10376-10557 GCA_002316345.1 Phyllobacteriaceae bacterium UBA1059
GCGTTTTGGGCCGCCGAGCTGGCGCCGGTTGCGAAGGCCAGTGGGAGGACGCCGAGCACAAAGGCAAGCGAGGTCATGATGATGGGGCGCAGGCGCATGCGGGCGGCGTCGAGAATAGCTTCGATGAGATCCTTGCCTTGATCGCGTAGATCCTTGGCAAATTCCACAATCAGGATGGCGT
>DCDI01000015.1:0-212 GCA_002316345.1 Phyllobacteriaceae bacterium UBA1059
CGGCGACAAAGGCGGCAGGCTGGAGCGTCCGGACTGACCGCCGGACATGCTCACCGGCGCCATCGCGCTGCGCTGAACCGTACCGCTCGGTGCTGCCGGCAAGGACGACGGCGCCTGGCTGTACGACCTATTCGCCGGCGCGGCCGTGGCGGTCTGCGTTCCCGTGGAAGAGGTTGTGAACATGTCGCTCGTGAAGCGCGACACGCCGGAGG
>DCDI01000015.1:291-4225 GCA_002316345.1 Phyllobacteriaceae bacterium UBA1059
CGCACCCACCCGTTACAAACTATGGAGTGTATTAAGCGCGATTAGCGTTACTGGCCGGTTAATTCAGCGGTTCTGTCAGCAAGTTTTAGCAGAAGATCTCAAAGCGCTTCCGCCATGCCGTGGGCAATCGGCTGCAGTCGCACCAGCCCCACTTCCTGTTCCTCGAAACGGCTGCCAGTCTTGGTCAGGCGCACCAGCATCTGCGGCTCGTCGGGCGGCCCGATCGGTGCGATCATCACGCCGCCGCTCGACAGCTGATCCACGAAACCGCGCGGCAGTTCGTCAAAGGAGGCCCAGGAGATAATCCGGTCGAACGGACCCTCGGCAGCAACGCCATGCGCGCCATCGGCCTGACGAAGAAGCACATTGCCGATGCCGAGCGCTTCCAGGCGGGCACGAGCCTGCTGAACCAGGGCCTTGTAGCGATCGAGCGAAAGAATGCGGCCCGACAGGCGGCCCATGACTGCCGCCGTGTAACCGGTGCCTGTGCCGATTTCGAGAACGCGGACGCTGCTGGTCAAATCGAGCGCGGAAATGACCGTCGCCTGGATGTCGACGCCTTCCAGCGCCTCGCCGCAAGGGATTGGCAACATCCGGTCCGACCAGGCATGGTCCTGCCACTGGTTCGGCACAAAACCGCGGCGCGGCGTGGCTTCAAAGGCGGACAGAACGGTCTTGTCCGTCAGCCCCTTCCCCCGAAGCCGCAGCATGAATGCGGCAAAGCCTTCGCGATCCAGCGCGTCGGGTGTCATTGAAGCGCATCTCGCACGAGGTCCTGGAACTCATAGGCCGTGAGATCAAGCTTCAGTGGCGTGACGGAAATGTGGTCGGAGCGCAAGGCATGCAGATCCGTCCCTTCCGGGATCTCGGTCTCGCCGCGTCCAAAGCGCAACCAGTAGTAAGGCAGGCCACGACCGTCGTTTCGGGCATCAACCGTGATGCCGTAAACGAGCTTGCCTTGCCGCGTCACGACATGACCCTGCACTGCGTCAGGCTGGCAGTTCGGAAAGTTGACGTTGAGCAAAACGCCCTGCGGCAGGTCGATGTCGATCAGCCGCTTCAACAGCGCCGGCGCATGCGCTTCAACCGTGTTCCACGGCACCACGCGGCCATCATTGGCGAAGGTGTAGCCTTGGCTGAGAGCAATCGAGCGGATGCCGAGCAGCGTGCCCTCGATCGCACCCGCAACCGTGCCGGAGTAGGTCACGTCATCGGCGACGTTGGAGCCGGAATTGACGCCGGACAGGATCAGATCCGGCGGCTCGGGCATGAGGTTGCGCACGCCCATGATAACGCAATCGGTCGGCGTACCGCGCACTGCGTAATGGCGATCGTCGATGCGGCGCATGCGCAGCGGCTCGGAAATCGACAGCGAATGCGAGAAGCCGGACTGATCGGTCTCGGGTGCCACGACCCAGATGTCATCGCTCAGCGTGCGAGCGATCCGCTCAAGCGAGGCAAGGCCCTCGGCATGGATGCCGTCGTCATTGGTCAGAAGAATGCGCATGCTAAGCCTATCCCCGAAGCCTGTCCCGCTGGCGGCTTGACTGGCAACTCAACGGCCGCCGATCCGCTCCTTGCCTCCCATGTAGGCGCGAAGCACCTGCGGAACAGTGACACTGCCATCCTCATTCTGGTAATTCTCGAGAACGCCGATCAGAGCACGGCCCACAGCCGTGCCCGAACCGTTCAGAGTATGAACGAAGCGCGTGCCCTTCTCGTCCTTGACGCGATAACGCGCATCCATGCGGCGGGCCTGGAAATCACCGCAGACCGAGCAGGACGAAATCTCGCGATAGGTGTTCTGACCGGGCAACCAGACCTCGATGTCATAGGTCTTGCGCGCACCAAAGCCCATGTCGCCGGTGCAAAGCACCACCGTGCGGAACGGCAGTTCGAGCTTCTTCAGCACGGTTTCCGCGCAGTCGGTCATGCGGTCATGCTCGGCAAGCGAGCTGTCCGCATCGGTGATCGACACCAGCTCGACCTTGTTGAACTGATGCTGGCGCAGCATGCCGCGCGTGTCGCGCCCCGCCGAACCGGCTTCCGAGCGGAAGCATGGCGTCAGCGCCGTAAAGCGCAAGGGCAGCTGTTCCTGATTCAGGATCTGCTCCCGCACGAGGTTGGTCAGCGGAACCTCGGCCGTCGGGATTAGGCCGAGCCGCGTTTCGCCGTGTGGCGTAAAGAACAGGTCTTCCTCGAACTTCGGCAGCTGGTTGGTTCCAAACAGCGCATTGTCGCGCACCATCAGCGGCACCTGCACTTCCGTATAGCCGTGCTCGGTTGTGTGCAGGTCGAGCATGAACTGGCCGATCGACCGCTCCAGCCGTGCCAGATCGCCTTTCAGCACCGTGAAGCGCGAACCGGAAATCTTCGCCGCCGCCTCGAAGTCCATCAGCGCCATCGCCTCGCCGAGCTCATAATGCTCGCGCGGCTTAGGCGGCATGTTGGCCTTGCGTGCCTCGATCAACTCGTTGCCGAAGCGGCGCACTTCCACATTGTCATGCTCGTCCTTGCCTTTCGGCACTTCCGGCAGCGGCAAGTTCGGGATGTTGGCAAGCGCGTCGTTCAGCTCGTTGTCGAGCCGGCGCTCTTCCGCTTCGCCGCCCTGGATGAAGGCCTTGATATCAGCAACTTCAGCCTTCAGCGCCTCGGCCTTGGCGGAATCGCCGGACCGCATCGCATTGCCGATTTCCTTGGACGCGGCGTTGCGACGCTCCTGCGCTTCCTGCAGCCGGCCGAGATGGGCGCGGCGCGCTTCATCCAGAGCAATCAGGGCCTCGGCCTGGGGCGCGGCCGAACGCGATGCCAGAGCAGCATCGAGAACGGCCGGGTTTTCGCGAATCCACTTGATGTCGAGCATGTCAGAACGTCCGGTACTATTTCAGCCGGGCGTAAACCGCGCGCCGCCCCCATGCAAGACCGAGATAACAAAAGGGGCGCCTTTCGACGCCCCTTCAATCAGCAAACACTCATCAACGAAGCCGTTACGCCGGCTTAACGTCATCCGGATTGACAACGGCTGGAACGACCTCGGCAGCTGCCGCTTCGTCGCGAACCTGCTGCTCCTTCGCACGATTGCGCTCGATCAACCGAGCCATCCAGATCGAGGCTTCGTAAAGAAGGATCGTCGGAAGCGCCAAGCCGATCTGGCTGACCGGATCCGGCGGCGTGAGAACGGCGGCCGCGATAAAGGCCAGCACGATCGCCCATTTGCGCTTTCCTGCAAGCGACTCCGCCGTCAGCAGACCAACGCGCGCCAGAAGCGTCGTGACCACCGGCAGCTGGAAAACAAGGCCGAAGGAAAAGATCAGCGTCATGATGAGGCTGAGATATTCTGACACTTTCGGCAGCAGCGAAATCTGGATGTCCTGTCCCGGTCCCACCTGCTGCATGGCAAGGAAGAACCACATCACCATCGGCGTAAAGAAGAAGTACACCAATGCCGCACCCATCAGGAACAGGATAGGCGACGCGATCAGGAAGGGCAGGAAGGCAGCGCGTTCGTTCTTGTAGAGGCCGGGCGCCACGAACTTGTAGATCTGCGCGGCCACCATCGGAAACGACAGAACCAGGCCGCCGAACATAGCGAGCTTGATCTGCGTAAAGAAGAATTCCTGTGGCGCCGTATAAATCAACTCGACGCGGCCATCATTCAGACCGGCCCAGATCGTCGCCCATTTGAAGGGGATGACCAGCAGGTCGAACAGCTTTTGCGCGAAGAAGAAGCAGATCAGAAAGGCGACAAAGAAGCCGCCGATGGCCCAAATCAGGCGCGAACGCAGCTCGATCAGGTGATCGAGCAACGGCGCCGAGGACTGTTCGATTTCGTCGTTCGACGTCGTCACGTGGCGGTTCCGGTTTCTTTGGGCTTGCGAACGCGAACCGGCTTTTCAACCGCCGCTCCATTCATGCCGGTGGAAGCAGCAGCGGT
>DCDI01000015.1:4237-7758 GCA_002316345.1 Phyllobacteriaceae bacterium UBA1059
GCAGTGGGAGCCTTGGGCGCACGCGGCGCGCGCACCTTCTTCACAGGGTCTGCGGCAGCACCGGTTGTTGTAGCCGGCGCAGCAGCCACCGTGCTTGGTGTAGCCAAGGGTGCCGCCGGCGCGACAGGAGCGCTAGGTGCCACAGCTTCAACCGGCTGAGCCGACGAAGATGCCGCCAAGGCCGATGCTTCCTTCGGCGCTTCGCCGGTCAGAGCGGCCGGTTCCGCCGTCGCACCGGTCTTGAGCGGTTCAACAGCCGAGGCTTCGGTCGGAGCGGGCGTCGATGGTGCCGGCGTCGAAGGCCGCATGATGGAGTCCATACCGGCGCGAACGTCGGCCGCGGCCTTCTCCATTGGGTTGAACGCCTTGCGGATTTCGTTCTTCGGATTGAGCGAGCGCAAGTCGTTGACCGATTTCCGGACATCGTCCAACTCGGCTTCCTTCAAAGCCTCATCGAACTGCTTGCGGAAGTCGCCCGCCATTGACGTCATTTTCGACGTGAACTTACCGAAGGTGCGCAGCATCTTCGCCAAATCCTTCGGGCCCACGACCACGATCATGACGATCGCGATCACGAGCATCTCGGTCCAACCGATCTCGAACATCAGAACTGTTCCCGCTTAAGAACTCGGCGCGGAACGCGTCAGGATTTGGTGACGTTGCGGTCCGGGGTCACCACAGTCTCGCCGGGGCGATGCTCGACGGTGCGCGGATCGACGGGGCGAACCTCGCCCGGCGTATCGTCGTCGGTCATGCCCTTCTTGAAGCTCTTGATGCCCTTGGCCATGTCGCCCATCAGCTCGGGGATCTTGCCGCGGCCGAACAGCAGCAGGACAACAACAAGCACGATCAGCCAGTGCCAGATCGAAAAGGAACCCATGATCACTCTCTTTCGAATTCTTAACCCGGGGGAACAGCTAGGCCTTACGTCAAGCCTTTGCAAATCCCTTCATCGTCAACAGCACATCAGACATTTCGGGCGAGAGGAAGACGTCGCGCCGGGTTAAGACAATGCGCCGCATCCGATGCGGGTGGTTTACCGTACCATTCGAACTAAAGCACGGCTTCAGCGCGAAACTATACAGCTTCGAGCCCTTGCTACCATGCCTATAGCGGGTTCTCCAACGGTTTCGATGAAGCCGCGCCGCTGAGCGGCCTCATCAATCCTCCGTGACGCGGGGCGTAAGGAGGCCGAGTTCTTCCAGATCGATGTCGGTCAGTTCGTCTTCATCAGGGCCAAGCAGA
The DNA here is from genome assembly GCA_002316345.1 of Phyllobacteriaceae bacterium UBA1059. Lineage (GTDB taxonomy): Bacteria > Pseudomonadota > Alphaproteobacteria > Rhizobiales > Rhizobiaceae > Tianweitania. The sequence goes on from DCDI01000015.1 coordinate 5,483, forward strand.
TCGCCATCCACCGGCGGCACCGGCACGGCGAAGTTGCTGGGCATGCGCGGCGACAGGAGCCCTGCCCCTTTCAGCTCCTCCATGCCCGGCAGATCGCGCAATTCCGAAAGCCCAAAATGATCCAGAAAGCCTTGAGTCGTTCCATAGGTCACCGGCCGCCCCGGTGTACGACGACGCCCGCGCATACGCACCCAGCCGCTTTCCAGCAGAAGATCGAGCGTCCCCTTCGACGTTTCAACGCCGCGCACATCCTCGATCTCGGCCCGCGTGACTGGCTGATGATAGGCGATGGTGGAAAGTACTTCGAGCGCGGCGCGCGACAGCTTCTTTTGCTGCGGAGCATCGCGGCGAAGAAGAAAGCCGAGATCCGGCGCGGTGCGCAGCGCCCAGGCATCGTCCACCCGCACGACGTTGACGCCGCGATTGGCGTAAGCCGCAACCAGCCGCTCCATCACCGCGTCCAATGAAACATCGTCCGGCAGCCGCTCGGCGAGCATCTTGCCCGTCACCGGCTCGGCACTGGCGAACAGGATCGCCTCAACGATGCGAATCGCTTGACCGAGGCCCTGTTCGGCAAACAGGTCGCTGTCGATACTCGACTGGCTCACGTCGTGTCCCCGACAAGCCGCGGCCGCTGTTGACCCGGGCGCATATAGATCGGCTCGAAAGCCCCATCCTGGCGCACTTCCAGCTTACCCTCGCGGATCAGTTCGAGGCTGGCGGCGAAGGAGCTGGCCAGAAGGCTGCGACGCTGGGCGGGCTCGGTTAAATACTGAGCAAGAAAGCGGTCAAGCGCGCTCCATTGCCCCGAACGGCCAACCATCCGCACCAGCAGATCGCGCGCGTCCTGCAGCGACCACACACCCCGCGCCGCGATCTGCACATTGCTCACCGCCTGCCGCTGGCGCTGCACCGCATAGGCGGCGAGAAGATCATACAGGCTGGCCTCGAAGGTCACGCTGCGATCCATCTCCAGGGCTTCCGGCGCGCCGCGCGCAAACACATCACGCCCGAGCCGATCACGATTGACGAGCCGCGCAGCAGCCTCACGCATGGCTTCCAGCCGCTTCAAGCGAAACTGCAGCACGGCGGCAAGTTCCTCGCCGCTTTCGCCTTCCTCATCGCGCGTCTTGGGGATCAGCAGCTTGGATTTCAGGAAAGCCAACCACGCCGCCATCACGAGATAGTCGGCCGCTAGCTCCAGCCGCATTGCGCGCACCTGATCGATGAAGCCGATATATTGCTCTGCCAGCGCCACCACGGAGATCTGCGAAAGGTCGACCTTCTGATTGCGGGCAAGATGAAGCAGAAGGTCGAGCGGCCCTTCGAAACCGGCGACATCCACAACCAGCTCCGGCTCGCTCAAGCCCTGTGTCTTGGCATCGGCCCAGAGTTCATCTGGAGGAACGGCTGCCCCGCCATCATTGCGTGTGCTGTTCAAGCATCGACCTCGCGCGACCTCTCACGCGAGGCCGGCCGTCTTATGCCACCAACTGCATCAGCTGGGCAAACTCGGCGCGCACGTCATCCTCGACGGAATTGTCGCGCATAGCCAGCGGCAGCAGAGCGCGTTCGGCACGGGCCAATGCTCCATCCGTCAGGCGCGGCGTTTCGGCAACCACCGCTTCCATCTCGCCCATCACGCCGTTGCAATGCAGAACGATATCGCAGCCTGCCGCGAGAATCGCACGGCTGCGGCTGGCGAAATCGCCCGACAGCGCCTTCATCGAAACATCGTCGCTCATGAGGAGGCCGTCGAACCCAATCTCCTTGCGGATGATCTCGTCAATCACGATCGGCGATGTCGTCGCCGGCAGATCCGGATCGATGGCGGAATAGATGACATGCGCGGTCATCGCCATGCCGACGTCCGACAACGCCTTGAACGGCGCGAAGTCGCGGGCGCGCAAATCCTCCAGCGAAGCATCGACGGTCGGCAGCGCCAGATGCGTGTCGGCCGTGGCGCGCCCATGTCCTGGCACATGCTTCATCACCGGCAGAACACCACCGGCCAGCAAACCATCCACTGCCGCGCGTCCAAGCGTTGCAACGATTTCCGGCTCGGTGCCATAGGCACGGTTGCCGATCACGTCATGCGCGCCGGCAACCGGCACGTCGAGCACGGGCAGGCAATCGGCATTGATGCCGAGCTTGAGCAGGTCGAAGGCATGCAGCCGTGACAGCAGCCAGCTCGCGCGCAAGCCGGCCTGCTGGTCGCTCGCATAAAGCGCCCCGAGCGCTGCGGCCGGCGGATAGTTTGGCGCAAGCGGCGGGGG
>DCDI01000015.1:7919-8159 GCA_002316345.1 Phyllobacteriaceae bacterium UBA1059
ACTGATCGGCGTCCACGATATTGCGTGCGAACAGGATGAAACCCCAAGGTCTATGCTCGCGGAAGAAGGTTTCTTCTTCCGGCGTCAGCACGGGACCGGCCGCACCAAGGATCACCGCCTTGCATTCGTTCATGGCTCAAGCTCTCAAACGGCTGGGAATCTAGCAGATACGACAAAGCCCGCCACGCATGATCGCAGCGGACTTTGCGGAAGTGTGGCCGGCTTTACTGCGAAACGAAC
>DCDI01000249.1 GCA_002316345.1 Phyllobacteriaceae bacterium UBA1059
CTCGTCGGCCACGATCAGGCCCGGGCGGCCAAGCAGCGCTCGCGCCACGGCGACACGCTGCATCTGCCCGCGCGACAGGGTTTCGACAGCCTGATCGAGCCGTTCGATTCCGACCTGGCTCAACAGGCGCAAGGCAGCGTCATGCATTCCGGCCGGCAATCTCAGATGGGCCAGGCGCTGCGGCAGAAGCACGTTTTCCAGCGCCGACAGGCCGGGAAAAAGATGGAAGTCCTGCATCACGAGGCCGACATTGGCGGCGCGCCATTGATCGCTGCGGCGCTCGGATAAAGTGGCGAGGTCCGTGTCGCCCCAACGCACCGAGGCCTGCGCGGCACGGTTATGCGGCACGCGCTCAAGGCCGGTCAGGATGTTGATGAGGGTCGTCTTGCCCGAGCCCGATGGGCCGGTCAGCGCAACGCGTTCACCTGCCTTGAGCTGGAGGGTGGGAATGTCCAGGGCAGGCAGAGCGAGACCGGGAAAGCGCACGTCGAGCGCTTCAACAACAAGCGGCAGCATGGCTCAGACCGTCTCGAAGGCGGCGTCGACGATGCGCACAAGGCTGACGAAGCCGGTGTCGGGATCGGTCCAGGAGCCGACTTCCAGCTTGCCGGACACCTCGATCGTGGCGTTGGCCTGCTCAAAGGTCTGGGCTTCCTTCAGATAAACCACGACGATGTTGTCCGGCCAGTCCGCATCCGACGAGCAGAACGGACAAAGCGCCATCGGAATTTCGGTCAGAACGAAGAAGTTGGCTTCAGCCTTCAGCGGCGGCGCCATGAAACCCTGCATGGAAACCGGCTTGTCCTGAAGCCTCTTCAGCTTGTCGGAAAAGGTGAGGCCGAGCACGCCCACCGAGCCATACATCTCGTCGAAGGTGAGGCTCGATGGAGCCGCGAGCGCCTGTCGCGCCGGCAGCATCAAGGCAGCGCCCCCGATGAGCCCGAGCGCGTGACGGCGGCTGATGCGGAGGAAGGAAGAAGCGTCCATGGTCATGGCATGACCCCGGTGTCAGTCGGAAAAGGCGAAGGGAACCCGGACCTATCGCCCGGGCTCCCGCTTGGGTCAGCTTAGACCGTTCTTACTTGGCCTGCTTGGTGCCCAGGGCAAAGGCGTCGGCCAGCACGCGGTACACGTCGCTCTGTTCCAGATAGCCCTTGAAACCTTCCGAGCCCGGGCCGGTCGACTGCAGGACGACGTCGTCCACTGCATGAACGCCGGTGTCGCCGTCGCGCGGGATGTTGCCCTGCACGAGAACGGCGCCCGGAACATCCTTGTACTGCTCGTTGGCGATATACTGCTTCTGCTCGTTCTGGATCGCCGGAACGAACGGGCCGTCGAGCTTCGGACGGAAGGTTTCGTAGTGGTCCGGGCCGTTATTGGCGGAAAGGAACAGGCGGCGCGACACGTCAATCTTGTCCGGGTAGCCGTCGCCGTTCTCGTCGGTGTAGTTCGGGAAGCCGGCAGCCGCATAGGTGCCGACCTTTTCGCGCATGTCCGTGCCTTCCTTTTCGTCATCCACCGTGCCGATGAGGGAAACGCCATGTGTGTGATCGCCGGTTACGACGATCATCGTGTCCGGATTGGTCTTGGCGAACTCCATGGCGACACCAATGGCCTTGTCGAACTCGATCGTGTCCATCACGGCGCGATCCCAATCCAGCGGATGAGACATCTTGTCGATGTTGGCGCCTTCCACCATCAGGAAGAAGCCGTCCTGGTTCTTCGATAGCTGGTCGATCGCGACCTTGGTCATCTCGTCCAGGCCTGGCTGGTTCGGGAACTTGCCGACAGTCCCTTTCTTCAGGAACTCGCGGTCGAGCGTGGAATCCATGTTGCCGGTGTGGAACAGTCCCAGGATCTTGCCGGTATTGGTGCCGGTAGCCTTTTCGAGCTCTTCCTTGTTGGTCGCCAGCGTATAACCGGCGTCCTGGTACATCTTGACGAAGTCCTTGTCGTCCTTGCGCTTCGAGCCCGGCGTGGCCTGCGGCAGGAAGTAGGCGGAACCGCCTCCAAGGATGACGTCGGGCTTTACGTCGAACATCATCTGGTTGATTTCGGCCTTGTCACCACGCTTGCGGGTGTGGGACGCCACGGCTGCCGGGGTCGCGTCCTGCAGTTCCGATGTCGTGACGATGCCGATCGCCTTGTTTGTCTGGCGGCGCAGCGCCTCGGCCATGGTCTCGACCTTCGGGTCATCCATGGAATCCTTCGTGCGGTCGGCATAAACGCCGATCGCGTTCACGGCCGTTTTATGACCGGTCATGTAGGCCGACATCGTGTTGGCGCTGTCGGTGGCGATGGCTTCGGTGGAAGACGTTCCGATAAAAGCCATCCGATCGAGGTCGTCCATGGCAAGACGAGCGTTTGCCTTGCCCTCGGTCATGCCGCGCGACATTATGCGGGCAGCGGTGCGATGGGCAACCGACAGGCCGTCGCCGACGAGGAAGATGACGTTCTTAGCCTTCGGGGTCTCGGCCGTGCCGTAAACGTCCCAGGTGACGGTCTTGGTCTCGTCGCCGGCCTTGGCCACAATCTCATAGGAGCCGGCCTCGGCGATGGTCACGCCCTTAAAGCGGATCGCGGACGCATCGGCATCGGCTTCCTTTTCGATGAACGCGATCTCGCCGCCGAGCACGTCCTTGGCCGGCTTGCCGTTGATCTTGACCGTCACATCGCCTTCAGCAATCACGCCGTCGAACTCGACCTTCATGTCGAACGGCGAGCCGGAAAGGATCGTTGCGCGATCGAGAGGATAAATGGTGGTGGCGCTGGCGACCATGGCGGTTGCCAGGCAGGTCGTTGCAGTCAATAGAGCGAGCAAGCCGCGCATTGTTATTTCTCCGGACAGATACAGACACAGGTCGCTCGCTAGCGCCTGCGCATGTCAGCCGGATGACAGGTGTATGAGTGTTTACTGATGAAAGTCCCCACCACCCGCCTCACGCTGGTCAAAGGCGTCGACCGCCTGGCGGATCATGTCGGCGAGCTTTTGCGCCGCCAGCGAAGGCGGGCGGGTGTTGGGGGTGAGCATCCAGACCTGCATGGGCGTGGCGGGCAGCAAGGGCCGGCGCACCAGCTGGCTTTCCCCATAATCGAGCCCGACGAACGGCGGCACGACGGAGACGCCGACACCGTTGGCGACAAAGCCGCAGATCGTTTCCGATAGCGGCACTTCGATCGTCGTGCGCTTTTGCACGCCATGCGCCCGGAACGCACTGTCGATGGTCATCAGAGAGCAATCGTCGCGCGCCAGCGAAATGAAGGGCTCGCTGCGCAGATCCTCGAAGCTGACCGCATTGTTGCGCGCCAGCGGATGGCCGGCCGGCAGCACGCAGACCATGTCGAAGCGCATGATGAGTTCGGCATCGACCTGCGGATGGTCGAACGGCACGACGGTTAAACCAATATCGATCTGTTGCGCTGCAACCAGTTCGGCAATGCGAGGAGAATGATGGCTTTTCAGCGTGAAATGCAGGTCGGGCTGGGATGCCAGAAACGGCGACAAGGCATGAGCGAGATAGCGCGTCGCGAGTGCTGCAGGCGCCGCCACGCTGACCTCGCCCCATTCGCGGTTCTTCAGGGCTTTGGCGAGGCGCGCGACGCGCTCCGTGCCNNCCGGAAAACATGCGGTCGACTTCGCCCGCCAGCATGCGCGCTTCCTGGGTGGGCACCAAACGGCCGCCACTGCGCACGAACAAGGGAAATCCACAGCTTTCCGAGAAGGCGCGCAGGAGCTTGCTGACGGCCGGCTGGCTGACATTCAGGCGCTGCGCGGCACGCGATACCGAGCCGGTTTCGATCGTGGCCTGAAAGGCTTCCAGCTGCCTTACGTTCATCGCGCGTGATCCCCAACCAATATGAGCTTTGGTTATATTGATGGGAGAACAAGCTATTTGACAATCATAGGACGGAAAATCCCTTATGCGACTAACCCGCGCCTCATTGGGAGTGTGGGATCGATCAAGGGAACTTAGCCGATGCGATCCGTTCTTGGCCTTTGCACCGCCGCGCTGCTGATGTCGGCGCCTGCCTATTCCGCCAACCTGTCCGTGTGCCTGGAAGGCGCGCCGGAGATCTTTAACCCCCAGCTGTCGAGCAATGGCACCACGCTGACCGTTCTCGGCCAGATCTATGACAATCTGGTTTCGGTGAAGGCCGGCACGTCGGAGATCCAGCCGGCGCTGGCGGAAAGCTGGAGCGTTTCGGACGACGGCAAGACTTATACGTTCAAGCTGCGCCAGGGCGTGAAATGGCAGGCCAACGACCAGTTTACGCCGAGCCGCGATCTCAATTCCGATGATGTCGTGTTCACCTTCGAGCGCATGATGCGCGACGATCATCCCTACGCCAAGGTCAGCGGCGGCACCTTTGTCACCTTCAACACCAAGCTTTCGGATGTGCTGGAAAAGGTCGAGAAGATCGACGACCGGACGGTCGCCTTCACGCTGGATGCGCCGCTCGCGCCCTTCATCGGCATCATGGCGCACCAGTCGCTGGCGATCACCTCGGCCGAATATGCTGACACACTCCTCAAAGCCGGCGCGCAGGATCAGTTCGACCGCCAGCCGATCGGCACCGGCCCGTTCCGGCTGGAAGCCTATCAGCAGGACGCGGCCGTGCGTCTGGCCGCCTTCCCGGAAACCTGGGGTGCCGCGATCGGCGACGAAACGCGCACGCCGAAGGTCGATGCTGTGGTGATGGCGATCAGCGCGGATGCTTCGGTGCGCTTGCAGCGCGCCTTGGCGGGCGAGTGCCACATCGCGCTTTACCCGAACCTCACCGATCTCAAGCAGATCGAAGACAGCGGCACGCTAAATGCCGTACCGACACCCGTTGCATCCACCGGCTTCATTACCTTCAACTTCAAGCAGAAGGAATTCCAGAACAAGAAGGTCCGCGAAGCCCTCGCGCATGCCATCAACATGAAGCCGATGGTGGATGTCGTTTATGACGGCAAGGGCAAGGTTACGGGCTCGCTGGTGCCGCCGGCACTTTGGGGCACGGCCGATCTCGGCGCTTACGATTACGATCCGGAACTTGCCAAGAAGCTGCTCGCCGAAGCCGGCTATCCCGATGGTTTCTCGACGCAGCTCTGGGCTATTCCGGTGGCGCGGCCTTACATGCCGCATGGACGCCGCGCCGCGGAGTTCATCCAGGCGGACTGGGCGGCGATTGGCGTCAAGGCCGAGATCATCTCCTATGAATGGTCGGAATACATCACTCGTTCGCGCCAGGGCGAAGCGCAGGTCGGCATGTTCGGCGGCATCTATGATTTCCCCGATCCGAGCCAGATCCCGAACAACTATTTCGGCTGCGATTCCACCGGCAAGCCGAGCCCGTCCAATATCGGTGCGTGGTGCAATGACGAGTTCAACGCGCTGATGAAGAAGGCCGGCGAGATTACCGACCAGGCCGAGCGTGAAAAGCTCTACAAACAGGCGCAGGACGTGTTCCACGCCGAGGTGCCGGCCGTGATCCTCGGCGGTGCCGACACGATTACCGCCGTTAACAAGTCGGTGAAGGGCTTCGTGCCGGCAATCTTCGGCGCCAACCGCCTGTCCGGCGTCAGCGTCGAATAAACCTATCATCCATCAAACAGGGCTTCGGCGCCGGTAGCGCGCCGAAGCGGCAGAAGAAGAAAGGAATGCGCATGCGCGTTCTGATTATCGGCGCCGGAATGCTCGGCGCCAGCACGGCATATCATCTGGCTCAACTCGGCGCTGAGGTCGAGATTGTTGACGAGGAACATCAGGGTAAGGCCACGCTCGCCGGTGCCGGCATCGTTTGTCCCTGGGCGACCAAGGCCGACGAGCCTGTTTGGTACGAGATGTATGCCGCCGGCGCGCGCTATTACGACACGCTGATCGAGGGCCTGAAGGAGCGCGGCGAAACGAGCATGGGCTACGGCAAGGTCGGCGCCCTCGTGGTTGCCGAGGAGGAAGCCGAGTTTCTTGCCGCGGAAGAACGCGTTCTGCGTCGCACGAAGGATGTGCCGGAAGCCGGCACCATCTCCAAACTGACGCCGGAAGAAGCACGCAAACTTTTTCCGCCGCTGCGCGAAGACATGCCGGCGATCCATATATCCGGCGCGGCACGCGTCGATGCGAGGCTGCTGGCGGCCGCCATGCTGCGTGCTGCCGTGTCGCTCGGCGCCACCTTCCGTCGCGACAATGTCACGCTCGCCATGAAGAATGACAAGCCGGTTTGCATCGGCAGCAGCGGCGAGGTAATCGAAGCCGACGAGATCATCGTCACGGCCGGCGCCTGGGCGTCGCGCATCCTGCAGCCGCTCGGGCTCCACCATCCCGTTCAGCCGCAAAAAGGCCAGATCGTGCATCTGTCGCTGCCGGGCGTTGCCACCGCCNNGCCAAATGGCCGGTGATCCTGCCGATGGGCAGCCATTACATGCTGTCCTTCGACGATTCCCGCGTGGTGATCGGCGCGACGCGCGAAGACAATTCCGGCTTCGATTATCGCGTCACCGCCGCCGGCGAGCATGAGGTTCTATCGGCCGGCCTGAAGATCGCGCCCGGTCTGGCCAATGCGACCC
>DCDI01000025.1 GCA_002316345.1 Phyllobacteriaceae bacterium UBA1059
GCCGCCATCGGCGCCTGGCTGCGCTGGGGGCTGGGCCTGTGGCTGATGAATGTCCACGTCCAGATCCACGCCCAGGTCCAGGCCGGCACCCTGGCGGCCAACCTGGCCGGCGGCTACCTGATCGGCATCGCCCTCGGCTTCTTTACCAGCAACCCGCACCTGTCGCCAGAATGGCGCCTGTTCATCGTCACCGGCTTCCTCGGCGGGTTGACGACCTTTTCCAGCTTTTCCGGCGAATCGGTTGCGCTCCTGCAGCGTGGCGCGTACGGCTGGGCGTTGGGGCATACCTTGCTGCATCTGGTCGGCTCGATCCTGCTCTGCATTGCCGGCTTTGCAACCTGGCGCGTCCTGCGCGCTTGACCCGCGGGTAGCGCCGCGCGATACGACGTGAGTAACCGGCAATTACGCAAGCCAGGCGATTATCTTGGTGCTAGACTTGCCGCCAGACAAACAACTGGAGCCCGCCGTGACCACCGTTCAACGACCGACCGCCGCGTTTGTCGGCGCTTCCTGGGGTGCCTTGCTGATCGGCGCCATCGCCTTCCTCTGGGGTTTATGGAATGCAACGATGCCGCTGAATGAAAAGGGTTATTACTTCACCTTGCTGCTGTACGGCCTGTTTTCCGCGATCTCGCTGCAAAAGTCGGTGCGTGACCGCAGCGAAGGCATTCCTGTCACCGGCCTGTATTTCGGCATCTGCTGGTTTTCGCTGATCGCGGTCATGACGCTGCTGACGATCGGGCTCTGGAACGCCACCTTGGCGCCGAGCGAAAAAGGTTTCTATGCCATGTCCTTCGTGCTGAGCCTGTTTGCCGTGGTGGCGGTACAGAAAAACGTGCGTGACCTGGGCAGTCTCGAGCCGGACAGCGCCAGCGCGGTCCGCTCGAGCGAGCTGTAGAGCGAGCTGTAAACACTTGCAGGGTCGACAGCGGCAGCCCGCTATCCGCGGACTGCCGCTTTTTATTTGCCCTACGCTGCTTCTCCTTTCGCTTCGCCCCTGCTGCGCCACAGCGAGTAGGCAATCCCGGCAGCGATCAGCACCACTGTCACCGCCAGCGACAAACTGGCCGGCACCTTGCCTCCGAACACGAAGTCACCCAGGAAGATCTTCGAGCCGATGAACACCAGCACCGCCGCCAGCGAATACTTCAGGTAGCGGAAGCGCTGCACCACGTCCGCCAGCGCAAAGTACAGGGCGCGCAGGCCCAGCACCGCGAAGATGTTCGAGGTGTAGACGATGAACGGGTCGCTGGTGATGGCAAAGATCGCCGGCACGCTGTCGACGGCAAAGATGACGTCGGTGAACTCCACCATCAGCAGCGCCAGCAAGAGCGGCGTGGCGTACAGCAGCTTGCGGCCCGGCTGGTTCGGATGCGGCAGACGCACCAGGAAATCATGCCCATGCGTGGTGGGACTGACCCGCAGGTGGCGCCGCAGCCAGGCGAGCAGGGCGCTGTCGCGCACCTGGTTCGGGTTCTCGGACACGAACAGCATCTTGATGCCAGTCACGACCAGGATCGCCCCGAAAATCTACAGCACCCAGTAGTAGCTGGCCACCAGGGCCGAGCCGGCGCCGATCATGATGCCGCGCGTGACGATCACGCCCAGGATGCCCCAGAACAGCACGCGGTGCTGGTAGATACGGGGGATCGCCAGGAAGCCGAAGATCGTGGCGATGACGAACATGTTGTCCATCGCCAGGCTCTGCTCGATCAGATAGCCGGTATAGAATTCCAGTCCGGCCTGCGAGCCGCGCGACCACCAAATCCAGGCGCCGAAGGCAACCGCGACCAGCACGTAGCCGGCATAAAGGGTCAGGCTTTCCTTGGCCGAAATCTCTTTCTCCTCTTTATGGAGGACGCCGAGATCGAACACCAAAAGCCCGATGACGATGGTGATGAACACCACCCAGAAATAAACGGGAGTACCAAGAAAATCGCCCATAAGGGCGCTGAGAAGCGCATCCATGATTACCGGCCCATCTGCCAATTGAACATTGGTGCAGCTCCGACATCACGATTGCGCTTGATGCGCGGATCGCCAGAGGGGCCCGGTCGCTACGTCCGCCAATTTGGCGAAATGCGTTCAGAAATCAAGATGGAGAGGGTAGGGTTGGCTGCGGGTTCGATCACGAACTCGGGAGGACCGCCACGAAAATCCAGGCAAAATAAAAGGCGGAGCATAACCCCGCCTTCCATTTTCCAAGCTGGGTCGGCATGCCAAGGCAATGCGACCCAAGAAAACATCACGCCCGTTTGCACGGATGCGAAGTTATCAGCCCTTGGTGATGTTCTGTGCTGCGGACTTGCCGGTGCGGCGGTCCTGAGCGACTTCGAAGTTGATCTTGTCGCCTTCGTTGAGCGAGCTCATTCCCGAGCGTTCAACAGCCGAAATGTGGACGAAAACGTCCTGGCCGCCGTCGTCCGGCTGAATGAAACCAAAACCCTTGGTGGCGTTGAACCACTTTACGGTTCCTGTCGGCATTTTGATGTCCTGTCGTCTGCGGTTTTCTTCAATCCGTAAATCCACGGATCAGGGGTCGAAATTTAGGGATTGACGTCAGAAAACGCGCGCAGCGCGGGCCATGAGGTCCGATCAGCCGAAATTCCAGATCGCGATATACGCGAATCAAGGAAACGGATCAAGATCATCCGTTAAGCGCGGTTCATGCTTGTTAAGAGATTCGCGTGTCATCGCCGTGAATGAGCGGGATTCAGTACGGTTTCCCAGGACGAGAAAAAAGATGAGCAGCACGCTTGGATCTCGCAAGCTCCTGACAATGCACAACATTCCTCAGAGGGGATCGAGCACAAAGAAGGAACATCTTCCATCTGTGAGCCTACGCTTTCTTAACGAAGGCTAATGGCTGGTTGATCAGGCCAGTATCATCCTGTACGGAGTTCCTCGGGACGGGCATCTCGGGCACTCAACTTTCAGGAGACGGTGGGGCTTTGCCGACCAGCACGAACTGCTTATGCATGCTTGGATTCGTAGGCCTGATGGCCAGCGCCGGCTGCACATCCACTACTGCGACCAACCAAAGCGCCTCGCTTGCGCCCGTTGCCGCCGCTGCTCCCGCACCAGCGCCCGGCTCACTGCCGGACACGATGGACATTGCTTCCGTTGATCGCAACACGGCTGCCGGTGATGCCGCGCAGCAGGGCA
>DCDI01000043.1:0-13462 GCA_002316345.1 Phyllobacteriaceae bacterium UBA1059
CGCCGCGCCAACCGGGCCGCCGATCAGCGCACCGACAACGACACCGCCGATGGTGCCGGCTGCAGCACCTGGTGCGCCGCCGCCGCCCTTGCCGGTCGTGGTCGTGGTCGTGGTGGTTGCTGGCGCGGTTTCGCGATATTCGACAACCGGTACGGCTTCGGCCGGACGTTCGGTCACGATCACGCGGCTGCCGGAGGTAAATTCGCTGGTGAGGTAATCGGAATAAGCCCAGGCCGGTTGGCCCTTGACTGTAACCTGGCACCACTTGCTGCCCTGTGCGCAGCCGTCGAGCGTGGCCGTTTCATCAACGCCGAGCGTGCCAACGACGGGATATTGCGGGCCGGGACCTGCTCGCAGGTTGAGATCCGTGGTTGCGCTCACGGCCGTCTGTGCGAGCGAAGCGCCGGTGGCGGCAAGTAGAAGTCCGGCCGTCGCAGTGATCAATCGAAGCTTGGTCATAGAGGTAATCCTTTGCTGAGCCCTTCGGCAGCACAAACGAAGGCTCGCCATCTTCGTTCCTCCCAAGACTTCACGAACTATAGCGGAGTGTTGCAGGCTTCAGGCCGCGTCTTCTTCCACATGCTGCGCAGCAACGCCGCTGGTGCCCTTCAAAACATCGTCGATGAAAGCGAGCTTCTTCGTGACAGGTTGGGAGATCACGAAGGGGTAGAGATCGCCGAGGCCCATGCAGCGGTTGATGGAATTCGCGACCTCCGAAAGAACGATCCAGCGATGCAGCACGCCATCGAAGGTGGTGGCCTCGGGGTTTGGGGGCGTCGGCACGTCCAGACGCTCCAGCGGCACCTTGAAGGCTTCCGCCATTTCCAGCGTGTCGACGATATGAAGGTAATGCGCCCAGCATTCCGCCCAGTCTTCCCACGGATGGCTCGCCGCATAGGCGGAGATATGCTCGTTGGCCCAGCCGGCCGGTGCGCCGTTGGAATAGTGGTTCTGCAGCGCCTGCGCGTAATCGACACTTTCATTGCCGAACAGATCGCGAAAGCCGGCAAGGAAGTCGGGATCGTCGCGGATCAGCCGGTCCCAGTAATAATGGCCGAGCTCGTGGCGGAAATGGCCGAGCAGGGTGCGGTAGCGTTCACCCATCGCGACCCGCATTGCTTCTCGCTCCGGCGAATCCGCTTCCGNNCGCTTCCGCGACGTTGAGGGTTATCAGGCCATTGTCATGGCCGGTCAGAATACGCTCGCCGCCGGGGCCGGCGCCGATCGGATTGCCGAGGAAGTCGAAGGCGATGCCTTCTTCGTCTGACGGTTGCGCCTTGGGCGCGACAGGGAGTTTCAGCGCCAGAAGCGTGTAAAGCGTGCGCCGCTTGGCCATCTCGATCTTGGCCCATCGGCCGCGATTGCCTTCAACCGAAAGGTCGGGGATCGTGCGGTTGAGGCTGCAGGCCAAACACAGGGCCTGTTGTTCCTCCGCGACCCAGTTGCAGTCGCATTCTCCGGCGTTGGTGCATACCGGCGCGCCGGCTTCACCGGCCACTACGAAGTTGGCCTGATGCGGATCGTAGGCCACCGGCGTCTTGCAGTTGAGGCAGAGCGAGTTTTCGAAATAAAGGCGCTGTCCGCAATGCGGGCACGTGAACAGTTTCATGCGGGACGCTCCGGCGAGCAACAAGCGGATGCGCCTTTGCGCAGAGGGCCGCGAAGCCGCATAACGTAACGAGACGCCTCGTGTTCCACCTCAGCGAAGCGGATGGAGACCAGCACGCTTTTTGCCGCCAATTCTTGGCAGGACAATCAACTTTCCGCCAGAATCATCGCCTTTACCCGAATGCAATCGAGGTGTGGCCTCGTCATCCTTGAACTGAAAGAGAATATCTGCGAACCGCAGAACGGAAAAGTCACGGCGGCCGGCGTGATCGTAAAGATCATCTTAACGCGCGGGCCGGTAATCAACATGAAATCAGCCGCGTCTTGCGGTTATACGGATTGGAGAATGGCATGAGGCTGTTGAAGACGCTTCTTGGTTTCACGGGTTTTGCCGTGGTGGCGCTTGGAATGAGTGGTCAGGCGCAGGCAGCCTCGTGCGGCAACACTGCCGGCGGGTTCGAGGCCTGGAAGACGCAGTTTGCGAGCGAAGCATCGGGTCGCGTCGGCCAGCGCGCACTGACGGCTCTGCAGGGCACCAGCTACGCAACCAAGACGATTGCTGCCGACCGCGGCCAGCATTCCTTCAAGCTCAGCCTTTCCGAGTTCATGGAAAAGCGCGGCTCCAAGACCATCGTGTCGCGCGGCAAGAAGCAGCTCGCCGGCAACAAGGCCCTGTTTGAACGCATCGAGCAGCGCTACGGCGTTCCGGCCGGCCCGCTGATCGCGATCTGGGGCATGGAAACCGGTTTCGGTTCGTTCCTGGGCAACCAGAACACGATCTCGGCCGTGGCAACGCTGGCTTATGACTGCCGCCGCACCGAGTTCTTCACCGACCAGCTTTATTCGGCGCTTCAGCTCGTCGACAAGGGCATCCTGACCAGCGCTGCCCAGGGTGCTGCGCACGGCGAAATCGGCCAGACACAGTTCCTGCCGAAGAACGTGCTGCAATATGGTGCCGATGGCGACGGCGATGGCCGCATCGACATGGTCGGCTCCAAGGCCGATGCCTTGGCTTCGACCGCCAACTTCCTGAAGGGTCATGGCTGGCGCGCCGGTGCCGGCTATCAGCAGGGTGAGCCGAACTACGCGGCGATCCAGGGCTGGAACGCTGCCAGCGTTTATCAGCAGGCAATTGCGCTGATGGGCGCGGAGATCGACGGCCGCTAAACAGCGCCTTCGTGAAAACAAAAAGCCCGGTCTCGCGACCGGGCTTTTTTGTTTGGTGAGCTTGGGCTTAGCCCTTACGGTTGCGCGCGCCGAGCGTCCGGAGACGCAGTGCGTTGAGGCGGATGAAGCCGGCGGCGTCTTTCTGGTCGTAGGCGCCGCGATCGTCTTCGAAGGTGACGAGGGCGTCGGAATACAACGACTTGTCGGAGCGGCGACCGGAAACGATGACGTTGCCCTTGTAGAGCTTGAGGCGCACTTCGCCTTCGACATGCTCCTGGCTCTTGTCGATCAGCGCCTGCAGCATTTCACGCTCCGGCGAGAACCAGAAGCCGTTATAGATGAGCTCGGCGTAACGCGGCATCAGCTCGTCCTTTAGGTGGGCTGCACCGCGATCGAGCGTGATCGACTCGATGGCGCGATGGGCCTGCAGCAGGATCGTGCCGCCCGGGGTCTCATAAACGCCACGGCTCTTCATGCCGACGAAGCGGTTTTCGACGAGGTCGAGACGGCCGATGCCGTTGTCGCGGCCGAGATCGTTGAGCCTGGCGAGGATGGTGGCCGGCGACAGGTTCTCACCGTTGATCGAGACAGCGTCGCCCCTAGCGAAGCCGATGGTGAGTTCGGTGACCTGATCCGGCGCGTCCATCGGCGACACGGTGCGCTGATGCACATATTCCGGCGCTTCGGCCCACGGATCTTCCAGCACCTTACCCTCGGACGAGGAGTGCAGGAGGTTGGCATCGACGGAGAAGGGGGCTTCGCCCTGCTTGTCCTTGGTGACCTGAATCTGGTGTTCCTGCGCGAATTGCATAAGATCGGTGCGGGACTTGAAGGTCCAGTCGCGCCACGGTGCGATGACCTTGATGTCGGGGTTCAGCGCGTAGGCAGACAGCTCGAAGCGGACCTGGTCGTTGCCCTTGCCAGTTGCGCCATGGGCGATGGCATCGGCGCCGGTTTCCTTGGCGATTTCGACAAGGCGCTTGGAAATCAGCGGGCGGGCAATCGAGGTGCCGAGCAAGTACAGGCCTTCATATTCGGCATTGGCGCGGAACATCGGGAACACGAAATCGCGCACGAATTCCTCGCGGACATCTTCGATATAGATGTCCTTGATGCCCATCATCTCCGCCTTCTTGCGGGCGGGCTCGAGTTCCTCGCCCTGGCCGAGATCGGCGGTGAAGGTGACGACTTCCGCGTTCAGCTCGGTTTGCAGCCACTTCAGGATGATCGACGTATCAAGGCCGCCCGAATAGGCGAGAACCACCTTCTTGACGTCCTTGGCCTTGCTGCTCGACATGGAAAAATCCTGAGGTTGCGGAAAAATGCTGCGGTTCTTTTAACAGGACGAATGGCCGCGACAAGCGGGTTTGCGCTCGTCATTTCGTCGATCTTGGTCGTTGCGGAAGCTTACATCGGTGATCGGCGTAAAGCTCCTTTTACCATCCGCGCCTACCTTGATGTCTCGATGGGCAGCGCCGTTTCACGTGAAGTGGACGGCGAGCAGAAGGGGCGCAGCATGGTTCAGGTTTCAGGGATGCTCAGCTGCTTTCAAGGCCGCGCGGCTCGCCGGGTCGGCATGGCTGCTGGGCTGGTCGCCACCGTTTTGTCGATGACGCCCGCTCATGCGGCTTCGATCTGGCAGCAGGCTGGCAGCGGCTCGGTGGCGATCCTGCCGCAGCCGACCAAGGCCGACGGGATCGTCGGCGCATCGCTGTCTTGTGCCGAACAGGAATGGACACTTCTGCTGCGCACCGGCGCGGACTGGCGCAACCAACTGCGCGGTGACGTGTCGGCTTCGTCGATCACCGGTGCGGCCGAGGTCACGATCGGCAAAGCGCGCTTTGCCATGCCGGCACTGCGCACCAACGGCACGATCGCGCTCAGTCTGCCATACAAGGCCTTGCAGCCGATCAGCATCGGCACGATCCTGCTTGTCGACATTTCGGGCGAGGCAGGTCCCGCAGCAGCGCAGTTCGCGCTCGGCGGATCGAAGAAGGTTCTTGAGGGGATCGAACCGCTTTGCAGCCCGCGCAGCATGGATGGCTATGAGCTTGTTGCCTTGTCGGAAAGCGACGCAGCCGTAACTGATGCCCGTCGTTTGATTGACGAGGACATCAAGGCTTTCAAGCTGGCGACGATGTCGGAGCCGCGGCTGGAAGCCGCGCAGAAGACGCTGGCTGATGGTAAGGCGATGCTGTTTGCGCGGCTGTGCGGCTCGTCCTGGTATTTTGGACGCAGCGGCTGCAACATATCCGCCTTCCTTCGCGATCATGCGCAGCAAAATTGGCGCGCCGCTTACGAGAATGAAGGCAGCAATGCTTACCTCGACCTGGCATCCACTGGCGATGGCTGGCCCAACATCGTGTCGGTGCCGCTGAAGGGGAAGCCCGATCTGTCCGTGTGGCGCTTCGAGGACGGTGTCTACGCGCTCGATCGTGGCTTAATGGCTGCGGAGTAGGCGGCCATTGGCGCTATTGAAGCTTTCGCGTAAGGATCTCCCACCGTCACGCGAGCCCTGCCGATGAGCTTTCTGCCCGATCTTTCGACCTTCATTCAGTTCGCCATCGCCACCTTCGTGATTTCCATTACGCCCGGCCCGGACATGACGCTTTTCGTCGGCCGCGCCGTAGCCGAGGGACGAGCAGCGGGCTTTGCCTGCATGGTTGGTGCGATGTGCGGCATCGTCGTGCATACGAGCCTGGTGGCGCTCGGTCTGTCGGCGCTGATCGTGGCCTCCCCGCAAGCCTTCCTCGCGTTGAAAGTGGCCGGCGCAGGCTATCTTGTGTTTCTTGCCTTCCAGGCGCTGCGCAAAGGCTCAGCCTTTTCGCCGGACATGACGAAGCGCAAGCCGCGCACGCTATTCAAGAACTGGGCGACGGGCATCGGCATCAACCTGCTCAATCCCAAGATCATCCTGTTCTTTATGACCTTCCTGCCGCAATTCGTGTCGGCGTCCGACCTTCATGCGCCGGGCAAGCTGTTCTTTCTCGGGCTGATGTTCATACCGCTGTCGCTGCCGGTCGTGGTGCCGATGGTGATCGCGGCCGACAAGTTCGCCGTTCTCCTGAAAAAGAGCCCGCGCGTCACCCGCGTCGTGGACTATCTGTTTGCCGGCATCTTCTCCGCCTTCGCGCTGAAGATCCTGACGGCGCAGGCGCGTTAAGCGCGGCGGCTTGCAACGTAGCGGCCGCTCGCGAACCAGTAGGCCAGGCCCCCGGCAAAGCCGCCGGGAAAAGACGAGACGGTCATCGCCGTCAGGTCGGACGGCGAGCCGAACAGGACAGAGAAGATGGCGAGCGCGGGTGCGGCGTTGCCAAAGCCGGCGATCGCATAAGGACGCCAGCTGTTCCACTTCAGTCTTTCGCCAAGCAGGACGGCAAGCAGGAAGCCGGGAAAGGCACAGGGGAACGTCCACGCCATCCCTATGGTCACCAATGACGGCAGTTGACGCGAGACGTCAGGCCAGGTCACCACGCCGACTTCGCTTTCAAAGAAAGGCGTGCCGATAATCAGGAAGACCGTCACCACTACCGCCACGATGACGGCGACGAAATAGCCGACGGCAACAGGCAGGAACGGCGGAGGCCGAAGGCTCATTCTTCGCCGTGATTGGCGATCATCATCGCTTCGAACGCCAGGCGCTCGGTCTTCTTCATGCGCTCTGATTCAGACTTCAGCTGACCGCAGGCGGCGAGGATGTCGCGGCCGCGCGGGGTGCGGATCGGCGAGGCATAGCCGGCCTGGTTGATGTAGTCGGCAAACTTCTCGATCTGCTCCCATTCCGAGCACTGGTAGTTCGTACCGGGCCAGGGGTTGAACGGGATCAGGTTGATCTTGGCCGGAATGCCCTTCAGCAACTTCACCAGAGCCTTGGCGTCCTCGATGCTGTCGTTGACCTCGCGCAGCATCACATATTCGAAGGTGATGCGGCGCGCATTCGACAGGCCGGGATAAGCGCGGCAGGCGGCGATCAGATCCTTCAGCGGATACTTCTTGTTGATGGGCACGAGAAGGTCGCGCAGGTCGTCATTGGTGGCATGCAGCGAGATCGCCAGCATGACGCCGATCTCTTCGCCGGTGCGGAAGATTTCTGGCACGACACCTGACGTCGAAAGCGTGATGCGGCGCTTGGACATCGACAGGCCTTCATTGTCGGCGGCAATCAACAGCGCCTTCTTGACCTCGTCGAAATTGTAGAGCGGCTCACCCATGCCCATCATGACGATGTTGGTGATCTTTCGCCCATCGGCCGGCACGATGGCGCCATCCGGCGTATCGCGGTCGGGGAAGTCGCCGAGGCGATGGCGCGCGGTGATCAGCTGCGCCAGCACTTCCTCGGCGGTGAGGTTGCGCACCAGCTTCTGCGTGCCTGTATGACAGAAGGAGCAGGTCAGCGTGCATCCGACCTGGCTGGAAATGCAGAGCGTGCCGCGCCCTTCTTCCGGAATGTAAACGGTCTCGATCTCGACCGGACGACCGGCGCCGCGCGGAGGAAAGCGGAACAGCCATTTGCGCGTGCCGTCTTCGGAAATCTGCTCTTCGACGATTTCGGGCCGGGAAATGGTGAAACGCGCATCAAGGCTGGCGCGCAGATCCTTCGACACGTTGAACATCGCATCGAAATCGCCAACGCCGCGCACATACATCCAGTGCCACAACTGCTGCACGCGCATCTTGATCTGCTTGGGCGGTACGCGGACTTCGGCCAGCGCTTCGCCAAGCTCTTCGCGCGTCATGCCGATCAGCGACGGCTTGCCGTCCAGCGGATGCACGGCAGGAACGCGCGGGGTAGGCGCGGGCCTTGTTGCAACGGGCATGTCAAGCACGGTGGTCATCAACAGTCTCTGGTGAATGGAAAAGGCCGCGCTCCAGGCGCGAGCGGTGCTCCCTTAACATAAGAATCCCACCACGTCATCGCCAGCCTGAAAGGACATTGGGCTAGCCTAGAAAGACAATGGGCGAGCCTGAAACGACAAAGGCCGGGCTTGGACAGCCCGGCCATTGCAATCAGTGGCTCGCGTCGGCTTACTTGCAGGTCTGGATCGAACCCAGAGCCGCCGAAATGCCCTTTAGCGAAAACACATAGCTCGTCGGATTGCCGCGACCGGACTTGGCTGCGATCTTCATGTCGGAACCACCCTTCATGGCTGCAACCAGCTGCGGCTCTTCCGCCGGATTTTCCATCCAGGCCGACTTGCCGCGCGTAAACATGGAGAAGGTCTTGTCGCCGATCTGCACCTGAACCTTGGAATTCGCCTGCAAATCGTAGGAGGCGATGAACTGCGGCTCGAAGCTGACATTCTGGCCGGGCTTCTGGCTGACGAAGAAGAAGATATCGCCATGGTTCAGCGAGGGCGGCTGCTTGTCCTTCGGCACCGTCAGCACATAGCAGACCTTACCGCTGCCGCCCTGATAGCTATAGGTGCCCCAATCGCCATGAACGCCGATCTTGGTTGCTGCCTGCGAAAAGGCCGGTGCGGCCATCGTGAGGAAAGCAAGGCCGGTGAGTGTCGTGAGCAGTCCGCGCATCGTGTTGTTGATCTTCCTGTTCGTGCCTGACTGAAGAACGGCAGCGCCAGCCGCGCCGCCGAACCGCGATCGTTTCAGTTGTATTAATTCGGGATTACCAAAGGGTGAATCCCCAACCGAATTCTGTCTGCCTGTGTTTGGCGCAGCACGCCCGCTGGCGCAACCACGTCACCGCCATTTCCTGGCGCCTTGCGTGATTGTGAACGCGGAGAAGAAGGCGAGATTTTGACTGATGCGTCCCCCGCTGGGTCAGGCGCGTTCGGCAAGCGCCTGCTTGGCGGCTGCGCGATGGCGCGGCTGGATCTGACCGCGAATGGCCGAGATCGCAGCGGTCAGAACGGCAAGATCATCCGTGAAGCCGACGCCGAGAATGAAATCGGGTACGATGTCGAAGGGCAGGACGAAGTAAGCGAGTGCTGCCAACAGAATGCCGCGCGTGCGGAACGGCGTCTTTGGATCAAGCGCGCAGTAATAACCGGCCACCACTTCTTCGGCGAAGGGGACATAGGCCGCGGCCTTGCGCAATGTTGGCCACAGGCCCTTGCGTACGCGCTCCTCGCGCCTTGCGTTTTCGGCGGCATCAACCGGCTTCAGGATCTCATCGGTATTCACACGCGCCACAATCAAACTCCCAGCAGGCATCATCCAAGCATGTGGGGAACGCGTGAAGGCGCAACAAGGTTCGCGTCAGTTGTCGGCAAACTTGTCCATGCGCGCGGCCATGTCGAAGTCGAGATCCGTCAGACCATCCACGTCGTGGGTGGATAGGGTCACATCCACCAGCTTGTAGACGTTGCGCAAATCCGGATGGTGATCCATTTTTTCGGCCAACAGCGCGACCCGCGTCATGAAACCGAAGGCTGCGTTGAAGTTGCGGAAGGTGAAGCGCTTGGTGATGGCGGCGCTGTCTTCCGACAGCTGCCATTCCGGCAGGTCGGCCAGCCGCTCGGCGATTTCATCGATGGCAAGAGCTTCGCGCGCCATGGAGAGCGTTCCTTTAGGGGTGCGCTCCGGCCAGCCATTCGTCGGCCGACAGGCTCGGCCGTGGCGGGCGCGCATCCAGCGGCCAGGTTTCTTCCACGACGTAAGGACCGCCGCCAACGGAATCCTTTGACGACATCAGCACGAAGCGGCCGAGCTTGAACGGCGCCGTCGAGAAATTGCCGCGTGAGGATAGGTAGTGGGCGAGATCCGGCGTCGCGGTGTTGCGCAGCCGCGCCAGCGTCACATGCGGCACGAATTTGCGGGGATCGGCGGGCAGGCCGAGGCGCTGGCAGATGCGCTCCATTTCGCCCTGCAATTGCAGCAATTCGCTGGAGGGTTCGACATTGGCATAAACGGAATGCGGCTTCTTGGATCCGAAGGCGCCGAGCCCAGACAGCCTTGCACTGAAGGCCGGGCGGCGAATGCGGTCCAGCCCGTTGGCGATCTCGTCGGCAACATGACCTTCGACATCGCCGATGAAACGCAGGGTGATGTGGTAATTTTCGACGTCGATCCAGCGCGCGCCGGGCAGCCCGCCGCGCAGGAGCGAAAGCGACAGCGCAGCGTCGCGGGGAACCTCGAGGGCGGTGAACAAGCGCGGCATTTGGGCCTCCTTGATTCGGTTCCGTCGAGAACGAGCCGACCATCCTTTGCTAAGTTCGGCAAGCAGAACTTAGCGCCGTTTTACTGCAGCGCGAGGGTTTTCCTCAACTACTGCTTAACGCGCGGACCGCCCGCTCGATGACAGGCAGCGAGCGCTCCACCATGACATCAACGCCCTTCGGATTGGGGTGGATGCCGTCGTCGATCTGCAGGCCGGAAACGCCGACTACGCCATCCAGGAAGAACGGCACCAGCGGCACGTTGTACTTCTTGGCCAGGTCGGGGAAGATCGAATTGTAGGTCTTGCCATAGGCAGGCCCGAGATTGGGCGCAGCCATCATGCCGGCGAGCACCACGGCAATGCCACGATCGGTCAGCCGCTTCAGCATCGTGTCGAGGTTCTTGCGTGTTTGCTCCGGCGGCAGACCGCGCAGCATGTCATTGGCGCCAAGTTCCAGCACAACGAGCCGGGTGCCGTCCGGCACGGACCAATCGATGCGCGATAGGCCGGCCGCCGTGGTGTCGCCGGACACGCCGGCATTGGCGACCGTGACGTCCAGGCCCTTGGCCTTCAGGGCGGCTTCGAGCTTGGCCGCAAACGAGTCCTTTGGACCCAACTGATAGCCGGCCATCAGGCTGTCGCCGAAGCCGACGATCTTCAAAGGCTCAGCCGAAGCGGCCATCCCTGTCATGCTCAGGCTGATCGCCAATGTTGCGCTCGCGAAAAGGTGTTTTAAAGCCATGCTTGGTAACCCATATGACTGCCTCAATCCGGGCGTCGTGTCTGGTTTCGCATCCGCATATAGGAAGTCCTTGCCGTGACAGAAGCCGTGATCGCGCTTTCCGACGTTTCCCTGACACTCGGCCAAGGCGCGTCCTCGGTGCATGTGCTGAAAGGCGTCAGCCTCGAAGTGCTGCGTGGTGAGACCGCCGGCATCGTCGGGCCTTCCGGATCGGGCAAGTCGACGCTTCTGATGGTGGTGGCGGGGCTGGAGAAGGTCGATGGCGGCACGGTTTCGATTGCCGGCAACGTCATCAATGGCTGGAGCGAGGACCAGATCGCGGCCTTCCGCGGCAAGACGGTCGGCATCGTGTTCCAGTCCTTCCACCTCATTCCCAACATGACCGCGCTGGAAAATGTCGCCGTGCCGCTCGAACTGGCCGGCCATCCCGATCCTTTCGCGGTTGCGGAACGCGAGCTGGCCGCTGTGGGCCTGAAGGATCGCGTCACCCATTATCCCGGTGAGTTGTCGGGCGGCGAACAGCAGCGCGTGGCGATTGCGCGCGCGCTNNGCTGGCCCCCGATCCGCAGATCCTGATCGCCGACGAGCCAACCGGTAATCTCGACCAAACCACCGGCAAGCAGATCGCCGACCTGCTGTTCGCCAAGGCGCGCGAGCGCAACATGACCCTGATGCTGGTGACGCATGATCCGTCGCTTGCCGCCCGTTGTTCGCGCCAGATCGCCATGCGCTCCGGCCGGATCGAGGATGCGGCCGAGCCGGCACCTGTTCGCGTGCCGGCGGAATAGCTGATGCTGAGTTCGCGTGACTTTCGCCTCGCTTTGCGCTTCGCCCTACGGGAAATGCGCGGCGGCCTGTCCGGCTTCCTGATCTTCATCGCCTGCATCGCTCTCGGTGTCGGCGCGATCGGTGGCGTCAATTCGGTGGCGCGGGCGATTACGCTCGGCGTGTCCAATCAAGGCCAGTCGCTGCTTGGCGGCGATCTGCGCTTCGAACTCAACCAGCGCGAGGCGACGGAGGCCGAACGCGGCTTCCTTACGGGCCTGGGCGAAGTTGCGGACAGCGCCAACATGCGCTCCATGGCCCGCGTCATGGACGAAACCGACCAGACGCTGGTGGAGCTGAAGGCAATCGATGAAGCTTATCCGCTTTACGGCACGTTGCGGACGGAGCCGGCACTATCGCATGCGGATATCTTCGGCGAGCGCAACGGCGTGTATGGTGCCGCAGCACCCGACATCCTGTTCCAGCGCCTGGGCTTAAAGGTCGGCGACAGTTTGCGGCTGGGCGGCAGCACGTTTCAACTGCGCGCCCAAATCCTGGAAGAGCCGGATCTGATCTCCGACGGCTTCGGTTTCGCACCTCGCCTTATGGTGTCGCTCGACGGCATGAGGGCTTCAGGGCTGATCCAGCCGGGCAGCCTGATCGAACACGCCTACAAGGTGCGGCTCGCGCAAGGCGCCAGCGAAGGGGCGATCACGATCGCGCGCGAACAAGCCACGCAGCAATTCCCGCAAGCCGGCTGGAGCATCCGCTCACGCCTCAACGCCGCGCCGTCGCTATCGTCCAACATCGAGCGCTTCTCGCAGTTCCTGACCTTGGTCGGCCTCACCGCGCTAGTGGTGGGCGGCGTCGGCGTGGCGAATGCCGTGCGCGCTTATCTCGACGCAAAACGGCCGGTGATCGCGACCTTCAAGAGCCTCGGCGCGTCCGGTGGCTTCGTGTTTGCGCTTTATCTTATCCAAATCCTGATCATCGCGGCGGTCGGCGTTGCGATCGGGCTCCTGATCGCCGTTGCCATGCCGTTCGCGGCCAGTTCGGCCCTGCAAGGTGTTCTTCCTGTGCCGACGCAAGGCGGCGTTTATCCCGGCGCGCTGATGCTGGGTGCGGTGTTCGGTATCCTCGTCACGCTGGTCTTCGCCCTCCTGCCGCTGGGACGCGCGCGCGACATTCCGGCCACCGCTCTGTTCCGCGAAATGGGCTTCGAACAACGCGGATGGCCGCGTCTGATCTATGTCGCCTCGGCTGCTGGGATTGCCGTGGTGCTTGCCGGTCTGGCGATTGCGCTGTCCTTCGACCGCAAGGTGGCGACGATCTTTATCGCCGCGATGGTGTTTTCCTTTCTGGTGCTGCGGGCCGTCGGTGCGCTGGTGCAATGGCTCGCCCGGCGATCACCGCGGGTCAGCTCGACCACATTGCGACTGGCTGTTGGCAACATCCATCGGCCGGGTGCACTGACGCCTTCCGTCGTTTTGTCGCTCGGTCTGGGCCTGACGCTGCTCGTCACACTGGCGCTGATCGACGGCAATCTTCGCCGGGAAATTTCGGGAAATTTGCCCGAGAGGGCCCCTAATTTCTTCTTCGTGGACATCCAAAGTTCCGAAATCGAGGACTTTTCTTCCCTGATTTCGCGTGAATCGCCCGATGGAAAGCTGGTGCGCGTGCCCATGCTACGCGGTCGCATCATGGCGCTGAATGGCGTCGAGGTGTCCAAGGTTCAGGTGCCGCCGGAGGGGGCGTGGGTGCTGCGCGGCGATCGCGGCTTGACCTATGCGCAGAACATTCCGGAGAATGGCAGTTTGGCGGAAGGCGAGTGGTGGCCGGCCGATTATTCCGGCGAGCCGCTGGTTTCCTTTGCCGCCCAGGAAGCGCGCGAACTCGGATTGAAGGTTGGCGACACGCTGACCGTCAACGTGCTCGGCCGTGATGTCACGGCGCGCATTGCCAATCTGCGCAACGTGCAGTGGGAATCGATGGGCATCAATTTTGTGATGGTGTTTTCGCCCAACACCTTCGCCGGCGCGCCGCATGCCTGGCTGGCGACGCTG
>DCDI01000043.1:13498-13777 GCA_002316345.1 Phyllobacteriaceae bacterium UBA1059
AACGCCACCAATGCCGATGAGGCGCAGTTGTTGAACACGGTGACGCGCACATTCCCGGGCGTGACTTCGGTGCGGGTGAAGGAAGCGCTGGATATTGTCAACAAGCTGGTCGGCCAGCTCGGCACGGCGATCCGCGCCGCAGCAGCCGTGGCGCTGATCGCCTCGGTTCTGGTGCTGGCCGGAGCGTTGGCTGCGGGCAACCGGGCGCGGACCCATGATGCGGTGGGGCTGCAAGCGCTCGGCGCCAGAGGCACAACGCGGATCCACGCGCTCAGCATG
>DCDI01000180.1 GCA_002316345.1 Phyllobacteriaceae bacterium UBA1059
CCGGTCCTCGTCGGCCTCCGTTTCAGGCTCGCCCCAGGTGGCGGTCAGATGATTTTGAGCGACTTCAGGTATTTCTTTAAGAAAGCTCTTATATTCATCAACTTCAATATATTGGCGCGAGCTTTGAAGATGCTGCATGAGCTCGCGCGGAAGCTCGGGAATGTCCGCCACCGTGTAGCCGGCTGCCCGCAGGTCCGCGAGCATCGCAAGCACGCTTGCCGGAACATCAAGGCCCACGGCATAGCCGGTGCGACCGGCGGCCCCGGGATAATCCGGCAGGAGGATTGTGATCTTGCGCTCGGCCGGCGGGGTCCTCGCCAAGCGCAGGAAATTGGCGATGCGCTGGGCTACGTGAGCGACGCGGTCGGGTTCCGGACGGTTGATCTGTGCCGAACCGGGCAGCAGACAAGGCTCCTTGAAGGAAATGGCGCCCGCGAGAATGCGGCCGTCGAGTTCAGGCAGCACGACATGCATGGCGAGATCGGCCGGCGCGAGGCCGCGCTGGCCGCTTTCCCACGCTTCACGGCGGGTCGTGGCGGTGACGATCTGGAAGACAGGCAGGCCGAACGTGTCGAACAGAGTTTCCGCACCGGGCTCGGCGCCACTGGCGAAAGCGGTGGCGGTCAGGATGGCGGCTGGGCGATGCTGGGCGACGGCTTTTCGCAGGAAGGCCTCGACTTGGGTGTCGCGCAGGCTGGAGACANNCTGCATCGATCGGCGCGACATCATCGGCGAGCAGCATGGAGCGGTAGAACAGGATCAGGACGGGTGATCCCGGGCCCGCTTCGTCTTGCCGATAACAGCCGGCGCGTGGAAGCGGCTCGGCTTCTTCAACCGCGCGCTCTTGCCCCGCCAGCATCGCCATGCGCTCGACCACGCGGCGCATGTTCTCCGTCCCGCCTTCGCGGAAGCAGGCGAGCAGCGCCTGCCGCTCGGCGGGTTCCATCGTGGACAGAGCAGCCAGCCGCTCGTCCTCGACTCGGCATTCACCGGGCAGAAGCGCCAGCTTCACGCCGTGCCGGCGCGCGGTTTCGCCCAGGCGATCGCAGCCGTAACGCCACCAGTCATAGCCGCCCAGCACACGCACGACGATGACCTTGGCTTGGCTTGCGATGCGGTCGACCCAGAGATCGACGGACATTGGGTGGCGCAGATCGCGCAGCGCAGCGAGGCGCAAATCCGGCAGCGTTTCGTCAGCCTTGGCCGCACGGTCGAGACTGGCGAGGTCGCTGTCGGAGAAAGACAGCGCAACCATGTCCGCAGGCTGTTGGTCGAGATCGACAGGCTCGATCAGGTCATCCAGCGAAGCGGTCGTGGTTGCGAGGATGTGCATGGCGGCAGTGTACTACGCGGCGAGGATTTTCTCGATGGCCTGACGATCGAGACCCTTCAGGCCGATCACCACCAGCCGCGTGCCGCGTGTTTCATCGGCCTTCCACGGGCGATCATAGTAATGCGCGACGCGCGGACCAACGGCCTGGACGAGGAGGCGCATCGGCTTGCCGGACACTTCGGCGAAGCCCTTCAGGCGCAGAACGTTCTCGGTTTCGGCAGCGCGTGCCACCTTTGCGGCGAGCGCATCGGGATCGGTGATCGCCGGCAATTCGACAATGAAGGTATCGAAGTCGTCATGCTCGTGGTCGAAAGCGCCGTCATGGCCGGTCTTGCGGTTCTCGATATCGTCTTCCACCGCAAGCCCGAGGCCGAGGAATACGGCCGGATCGATCTGGCCATGGGCTGATGGAACGATCTTCACCGCGCGCGGCAGATGGCCGGCGATACGGGCTTCGGCACGGCTAACGGCGTCGGCATCGAGCAGATCGCTTTTCGACAGCACGATGAGGTCGGCGCAGGCGATCTGGTCGTCGAACACTTCTTCGACGGGATCGTCATGGTCGAGCGACTCATCGGCCGCGCGCTGCGCTTGCAGGGCGTCCATGTCGGACGCGACCTGCCCCTCGGCCAGTGCCGGGCCATCCACCACGGCAACGACGCCATCGACCGTGACACGGTTCTTGATCGCCGGCCACTGGAAGGCCTGGATCAGTGGCTTGGGCAGAGCGAGGCCGGAGGTCTCGATCAGGATGTGATCGACCTTCGGCTCCAGCGCCAGGATCTGGTCGAGGGCGGGCGCGAAATCATCGGCCACCGTGCAGCAGATGCAGCCATTGGCGAGTTCGACGATATTTTCGTCCGGGCAGTTCTCAACGCCGCAGCTTTTCAGGATCTCGCCATCGATGCCGACATCGCCGAACTCGTTGACGATGATGGCGATGCGTTTGTCGCCCGACTTTTCCAGCATGGAGCGCAGCAGCGTGGTCTTGCCTGCCCCGAGAAAGCCGGTGACGACGGTGCAGGGAGTGCGGTCGGCTGAAACGCTCATGGCAGGTCCTTCAAATGGTCGCATGTCGGGATGCGCGCGATCAAACCGCGCTTCAAGGCTTCAGGGCGGGCGCGAAACGGCATGAACGGGTCCGATGACGTCGCGAAGAGTTCGGCGCCGGCAATGATGTCTTGCGCGCTCCCCTCGTCGAGCTCGCCGAACAGGTAGCTCCAGCCGCCGTCGCGCAGCATGGCGACGCTGATGCCGCGCCGGCAATTGCCGAGGCAGCCGACGGCTTGCACGGTGATGTCGGTGTTCTTTGCCGCTTCGGTGACGGCTTCGAGCAGGCGGGAGCCGGGGCGCACCCCATCTGCCGGCATGTCGCGAAGGCGGCAGGAGCGGCACACGAGAACGGTTACCGCAGCCGGTTCAGGATCCGGGTCGGGCACGANNCTGCCGCCAAGTTCCATACTCCTCGCCCGGATCGCCCGCCGGACATGTTCAGGATCAGTTCGCTGACGGCAGGTCTCCTGGCTCTCGGATCATCGCGTTTCTTCCGCCTTCCCAGGTTTTTCACCCAGTGGCTCTTGGAAGGATCGCTCACCCGATCACAGTTGCGGGGACAGCTGCGGAGTGGCTTTCGCGCACCGCATTCCCTCTTAGCTCCCGGCATTGCGGCCGGCAGACCGTCAGTGATGCTTGTACGGCTTGGCGCGAGCGGCTGTCAACGCGACGACTTCGCACGGCGCACGATGTTCAAGGCGTGTCGCGAATCCGATTGCACGACAATGTGAAAGCTCTATGCTGGCTTCGTCGACGGTTCCCGCAAGGGATGAAGGGAACGCGGTGAGGACATTGTCCGAAGCCGCGGCTGCCCCCGCAACTGTAAGCGACGAGCTTGGCCGAAAGCCACTGGAGGATGCTCCGGGAAGGTCGGTTGAAGCGTCGGAGTCGCAAGCCAGGAAACCTGCCGCCGACAGGAACTCGTAACGTGCCCTCGGGTGGAGGGCGGAAGGATGATCATGACGACTTCGACAATCGCGCCAGCCGGCGCTCCGGTTCAAACGCATACTCAGGCTCAGGCCCTGCCCTTGATGATGGCCGCTCTGCTCGGCCTGTTCGTGATCGGCTTCGTCGGCTTCTCGCATATCGAAGCCGTGCACAATGCTGGGCACGATTATCGCCATTCCATGGCTTTTCCCTGCCACTAGCCCAGGGATGATCTCATGACCCTTTTTCGTAACGTCGTGTTTCTCGCGGCGCTGGCCGGGCTATGCGCCGGCCTCGTGATGACCGCGCTTCAAGTTTATTCCACTGTGCCGCTGATCTTGCAGGCGGAAACCTTTGAGAATGCAGCGCCGGCAGCGCATGAGCATGGTGCGACAGATGCCACCGCACCCGTCAGCAGCGAGGCAGCTGCCGTTCCCGCGCATGAACATGATGAGGATGGCTGGGCGCCTGCTGACGGCTTCGAGCGAACGGCCTTCACCACGCTTGCCAACATCGTGACCGGCATCGGCTTTGCGCTGCTTCTCGTGGTCGCCTCGGAATTTGCCGGTGGCATCACCACGCTGCGGCAGGGCTTGCTGTGGGGCTTTGCAGGTTTCGCGGTCTTCACACTTGCGCCCGGTCTCGGCCTTCCGCCGGAACTGCCGGCGATGCCAGCCGCCGAACTCCTGCCGCGGCAGATCTGGTGGACAGGCACGGTGCTGGCGACGGCTGCTGGTTTGGCGCTGGTGGTTTTTGGCCGCGCATCGTGGCTGGCGATCCTCGGCATTGCGCTGTTGGTCGTGCCACATCTGATTGGCGCGCCGCAGCCGGAGAGCCATGAGTCGCCTATTCCGGAAGGTCTGCATCCTCAGTTCGTGGTGGCAGTCACCGTCACTAACCTGGTGTTCTGGGCCGTGCTCGGTGTGGCGACGGCGTGGCTGCGCAACCGCGTCGTAAACGATGCCGTGACGGCGCGGCCGCGGCTTGCCTGAACCGACCACGCAGGGCCGGCTGACCTTTCTACTTGGCGGCGCACGCTCCTGCAAGAGCCTGCATGCCGAGCGGCTGATCACTGCCCTGCCCGCG
>DCDI01000181.1 GCA_002316345.1 Phyllobacteriaceae bacterium UBA1059
CCGGTGCGCTTGGTCTGGCCTTGAACGGTCCGCGCTCTTACGGCGGCGTTCCCGTCAATGACGCCTTCATGGGCGAGGGCGGCCGCCGCGATGCCACCGCCGCCGATATCCGACGCGCGCTGCGCCTTTACTGGACCGCCGACCTGATGATGGTTGCACTGTTCGGCTTGATCGCACTGACGCTCTTCACCGCGCATGGCTGAGCATCGCATCCAGATCCAGATAGCGCTCGCAATGCGCCGCCAGCCCATCCAGCACACGGTCCACGCCGGCATCGTAATCCGCCAGTTGCGACGTGCCGCCGAGCTTCGCCAACCAAGCCGCACGCTGCGCATCATCGGCAAAGAACCCATGCACATAGGTGCCGGACACCAACCCATCCTCTGACACCGCGCCATCCGGCCGCCCGTCGCTCAGCCGCGCAAACGGCCTTTCCAATCCCGAACCCTGCGTGTGCCCGACATGCATCTCGTAGCCTCGGAACGAGGTGCCATCCGCCGTTTTACCGGTCACAGGATGCAGCGCCTTGTCCGATGTCAGCACCGTCTCGACGTCCAGCAATCCCAGCGCTTCCACCGTGCCAGCCGGCCCCTCGATCCCATCCGGATCACTGATGGTCCTACCCAGCATCTGGAACCCGCCGCACAATCCCAGCACATGCCCGCCGCGCCTTATATGCGCCTGAAGATCGATGCCGAACCCAGCTTCTTTCAACACATGCAAGTCGGCGATCGTCGTCTTTGACCCCGGCAGCAGCACGAGGTCGGAATCGCCGGGCAGGGCGGTTCCAGGCCACACGCGAACGAGCTCGACATCGGGCTCGGCATCCAGCGGATCGAGATCATCGAAGTTGGAGATCGACGGCAGGATCGGCACCGCAATCCGCACCTTGCCTGATCCTTCCTTGCGCGCGGCCTTGGCCGTCAGCGCCAGCGCATCCTCGGCAGGCAACCGCCGCGCGTCCTCGAAATGCGGCAGCAAACCGAAAGCCCGCCAGCCCGTCTGCTCGGCGATCGTCACCATGCCCCCATCGAACAGTGAGGGATCGCCGCGAAAGCGGTTTACCAGGAACCCGCAAATCATTGCGGCATCCTCGGGCTTGATCACATGCTTGGTCCCGACCAGGCTCGCGATCACCCCGCCTCGATCGATGTCACCGATCAGCACCACCGGCACATTGCCCGCCCGTGAAAAACCCATATTGGCGATGTCGTTGGCGCGTAGATTGACTTCGGACGCGCTGCCGGCACCCTCAACCAGCACCAGATCAGCCTCAGCCTTCAAGCGCCCGAAACTCTCCAGCACCCGAGGCCACAGCCCGGCCTTCATGCCCTGATAGGCCCGCGCATCGGCATTGCCGACCACCTTGCCCTGCACCACCACCTGCGCGCCCACCTGGCTTTGAGGCTTCAGGAGAATCGGGTTCATGTGCACAGTCAGCGGCATGCGGCATGCCAGCGCCTGCAACGCCTGCGCCCGGCCGATCTCGCCGCCGTCGCTGGTCACCGCCGCATTGTTCGACATATTCTGCGGCTTGAACGGCCGAACCACCAGCCCGCGATTGGCGAAAGCACGGCAAAGGCCCGCCACCACCAGCGACTTGCCGACATCCGAGCCGGTACCCTGGAACATGAGCGCGCGGGCAGACATGACGCTAAAACTCGATGCCCTGCTGCGCCTTCACACCGGCCTTGAAGTGGTGCTTCGTGGCCGTCATTTCCGTTACCAGATCCGCCGCCTCCACCAGCGCCGGCTTGGCGTTGCGGCCGGTGACCACGACGTGCAGGTCCGGCCGCCGCGTTGTCAGCGTTGCTACCACCGCCTCAAGGTTGAGATAGTCGTAGCGCAGCGCGATGTTGAGCTCATCAAGGATAACCAGCCCGATTGTCGGATCGGCCAGCAGCTCTTCCGCCTTGACCCAGGCCCGCTCCGCCGCCGCGAGGTCGCGCTGCAGATCCTGAGTTTCCCAGGTAAACCCTTCGCCCATCGTGTGCCACACGACCTGATCGCCGAAGCGCTTGAAAGCGTCCATTTCGCCCGTATGCCAGGCGCCCTTCACGAACTGCACGACTCCGACGCGCTTGCCATACCCCAGCATGCGCAGAGCCAGCCCGAAGGCCGCCGTCGTCTTGCCCTTGCCCGGCCCGGGGTTGACGATCAGCAGGCCCTTCTCGACCGTCTTTTCGGCCACTTCGGCATCCTGGACCTGCTTGCGCTTCTCCATTTTTGCTTTGTGGCGGGCGGCTTCGTCAGCGTCGATCTCGGTCATTCACTTCACTTTCATCGGCAGGCCGGCCACCATGAACAGAACGTCATCGGCCAGCGCCGCGATCTTCTGGTTAAGCCGGCCCTGTTCGTCGCGAAACCGCCTTGCCAGCGCATTCTCCGGCACGATGCTCAGGCCTACTTCGTTGGACACGACATACCAGGGCCCAGTCGGCGCGGACAACACGGAACACAGCTCGCCCACCGCCGCTTC
The DNA here is from genome assembly GCA_002316345.1 of Phyllobacteriaceae bacterium UBA1059. Classification (GTDB taxonomy): domain Bacteria; phylum Pseudomonadota; class Alphaproteobacteria; order Rhizobiales; family Rhizobiaceae; genus Tianweitania. Next base: position 2,480 of record DCDI01000181.1, read on the forward strand.
CACGTCGCCCTCGGCCAGCATGATATTGGTTAGCCAAAGCGTCAGGCAGTCGAGCAGCACGGGCGTACCGGCCGGCAACTCACGCAGCGTGTCGGCCGAATCGAACGGCGCATCCAGTGTGTGCCAGCCTTCAGCACGCCGTTCGCGATGATGCGCGATCCGCTCGCGCATCTCGTCGTCAAAGGCTTGCGCCGTGGCGATATAGGTCCAGGGCGCGGGATG
>DCDI01000144.1 GCA_002316345.1 Phyllobacteriaceae bacterium UBA1059
GCTGATCCATCTTGCCGGCGGCACCACGGAGCTTCGCGCCGCCCTGCGCTCGCTGCCGGTCACAGCCTCGTTCGATGGTACGGCCGGCCTTTCGGCGGAAGCGCTGGTGCCCGGCACCTTGCAGCTTTCCACGCCTTCGGCCAGCCGGGCTGCAAGCTGGCTGCAGGTCGAGCTAGCCTCCGACATGGCGCCGGGCGCGCTGGAATTTTCCGGCCAGCTGTCCGGCTCGGCGGAGCGGCTGAAGTTCACCAGCGCCTCGCTCATCCTCGACGGCAATACAGGGATCGGCGGCTTCGATGTGTCATTCGAAGACGAGGTTCCTGCGATCTCCGGCACGTTGGCTTTCGACGTGCTGGACCTGCCGACCATGCTCGGCGTCTTTTCGCCGCTCCTGCCGCAGATGCAGACGGAAGCGATCGATCCTTCCGCTTACATCAACCGGATGAAGCTCGATCTGCGCTTGTCGGCTTCGACTGCGCGCGCCGGTCCGGTTTCCTTAAGCGAAATCGCTGCCACTGCGCAGGTCCGCCCCGGTCTCGCCGTGCTCGATATTTCCGACTCCACGGCCTTCGGCGGCACCTTGCAGGCGGGCATCCGCGCTTCGCGTCAGCCGGGCTCTGAAGTGGTCGACCTTCGCCTGCTTGCGTCCGACTTCGACGGCGCGGCGGCGGGCGATGCACTTGGGCTGCAAGCCTTGTTGCCGGCTTCGCGCGGCACGCTGTCCCTGACGCTGAAGGGCACTGGCGAGACCTGGGAACGCGTTCTGGAAAGTGCCGACGGCACCTTCTCGGCCGGCTTTGCGCGCGGCACTTTGCGCAGCTTCAACCTCGACCAGTTTCTGGCTCGGCTCAACGATGGCGGCTTCTTCGCCTTGAAGGATGTCTCCGGCGGTTCGCTGGCCATCGAGGGCGTCCAGGCAAAGGCCACGATGGATGATGGCGTGGCGCGCGTGACGCAGGCTACGGTGGACACGATCGACCGCCGTATCGTGATGGAAGGCATCGTGCCTTATGTCGGCGGTCTTGCCTTGAGCGGCGATGTGAGGCTGGTCCCGCCGCCGTCATCGACCGCGCCAAACCCGCTGCAACAAGGCGCCACGCAGCAAACACCGCTGGCAAGCTTCTTCGTCGGCGGGTCCTGGAACGCGCCGTTCATCTCTTCGATGACGATGCGCCCGCCACTGGAATAGATCAGGCCCGCTGGGCAGCCTGTTCGTCGCGCCGGCGCTGCACTTCGCGGCGCTTGTTCACCACCGAGGCAATCAGCACGCCGGTCGCAACGATGGCGATCAGGATCGTGCAGATCGCGTTGATTTCCGGCGTCACGCCAAGTCGCACCTGGCTGTAGATCTTCATCGGCAGCGTGGTGGCGCCCGGACCGGAGGTGAAGCTCGCGATCACCAGATCATCCAGCGACAGTGTGAAAGCCAGCATCCAGCCGGAAATGATGGCCGGCGCGATCACCGGCAAGGTAATGGCGAAGAAGGTCTTCACCGGCGTCGCACCCAGATCCATTGCCGCTTCTTCCAGAGAGCGGTCGAAGGTGAGCAGGCGCGACTGAACGACGACAGCCACGAAGCACATGGAAAAGGTGATATGCGCCAGCGTCACCGTCATCATTCCGCGATCGACGCCAAGCGCCACGAACAACAACAAGAGGGACAGGCCGGTAATGACTTCCGGCATCACCAGCGGCGCGACTACCATGCCGGAAAACAGCAGCCGGCCGCGAAAGCGGGTGTAGCGGGTGAGCGCCAGTGCCGCCATCGTACCCAGCACGGTTGCGGCGGTTGCCGAAACGAGGCCGACCCTCAGCGTGACCCAGGCGGCATCGAGCAGAGCCTGGTTGTGCCAAAGCGTGACATACCACTGCGTGGAGAACCCGGCCCACACCGTGACGAGGCGCGACGCGTTGAAGGAATAGATGATCAGAAGCACGATCGGCAGGTAAAGGAAGGCAAAGCCTGCCGTAACCGATGCGATGTTGAACCGGCTCCAGCCGCCCCCGTTCATCGGCCCTGCTCCTGCGTCTTTGCCTGCGCCTGCTGGAAGATCATAATCGGGATCACAAGCAAAAGCAGCAGGATCACCGCCACCGCTGACGCCACCGGCCAATCGCGGTTCGAAAAGAACTCATTCCACAGCGTGCGGCCAATCATCAGCGTTTGCGAGCCGCCGAGCAGATCGGGGATCACGAACTCACCGACCGCGGGAATGAACACCAGCATGCAGCCGGCGATGACGCCGGGGCGCGACAGCGGAAACGTCACCTTCCAGAACGCGCCGGTCGGCGTGCAGCCAAGGTCTTGGGCTGCTTCCACAAGGGAATGATCCATCTTTTCCAGCGCCGCATAAAGCGGCAGCACCATGAACGGCAGGTAGGAATAGACGATGCCGATGAAGATCGCCGTATGCGTGTTCAGGATCACCAGTGGCGTGTCGATGACGCCCGTCCAAAGAAGGAACTGGTTGAGGAGGCCTTCGGGCTTGAGAATGCCGATCCAGGCATAAACACGGATCAGGAAGCTCGTCCAGAACGGCAGGATGACGAGCATCACCAGCGTCGGCCGGATCGTCGTCGGCGCTCGCGCCATGCCATAGGCCATGGGATAGCCGACCAGCAAAGTCAGCACGGTCGAGATCGCCGCAATCACGACGCTCGAGACGTAGGCCTTGAAGTACAGCGCGTCTTCGGTGAGCCAGAGATAGTTGTCGAAGGAGAAGCTGCTGAGTTTACCTAGAAAGCCCGTCAACCCATCGAAGGTAGGCTGGTAGGGCGGCATCGCGGTTGCCGTTTCCGACAGCGAAATCTTTGCCACGATCAGAAACGGAACGAGAAAGAAGACCAGCAGCCAGAGATAAGGAACGATGATGACGAGCTTACCGGACAGGCCCCTCAGGAACCCATGCATGCCGGCACCTGTAGCGTCAGGCGTCGGAGCTACTGGGTCGGCGCCGGGTGCGAAAGACTGAGTCATCGGGCCGCCTCAGCGCGTCAGCACGATGCCGGCATCCGGCTTGAAGGAAATCCAGGCGCGGTCGCCCCAGGTCAGTGGATCCTCGGCCAGACGATTGTTGTTGATCACCGTCGCCTTGACGATGCGGCCGTCATCCAGCTTTACATTGTAGTTGGTGACGTCGCCGAGATAGGCGATGTCGAAGATCTCACCCTGAGCCGAATTCACTCCAGTTTCTTCCGGTTTTTTGGAAGAAACCCGGATTTTTTCCGGCCGAACTGCGTAGTTTACTCCGGCTTTTTGCTCGGAATTTCCGGGATTGACCGTCCGAATAAGCAGGTCTGGGCCGATCTGGATGTCCGCCGACGTTTCGTCGCGGCGTGTCACCTCGCCTTCGAACAGGTTCATGCTGCCCACGAAATTGGCGACGAAACGCGAGCCGGGCGCTTCGTAGATTTCCTGCGGCGTCGCAACCTGCATGACCTCGCCCTTGTCGAGAATGGCAATGCGATCGGCCATGGTCATGGCCTCTTCCTGATCGTGGGTCACCACAACAAAGGTCAGGCCAAGATCCTGCTGCAGGTCCATCAGCTCGAACTGCGTTTCTTCGCGCAGCTTCTTGTCCAAGGCGCCAAGTGGTTCATCCAGAAGGAGAACCTTCGGCCGCTTGGCCACGGATCGCGCCAAGGCCACGCGCTGCCGCTGGCCGCCTGACAGCTGGTGCGGCTTGCGCTTGGCGAACTGTTCGAGCTTCACGAGCTTCAGCATTTCGGCGACGCGCTTGGCAATATCGGCCGACGCCATGCCTTCCTGCTTCAGACCGAAGGCGATATTCTTTTCCACCGTCATATGCGGAAACAGCGCATAAGACTGGAACATCATATTGACCGGCCGCTTGTGCGGCGGCACGCCGCGCAGATCTTGCCCATCCAACAGGATGCGCCCGGATGTCGGTTCGTCAAAGCCCGCCAGCATGCGCAAAAGCGTGGACTTGCCGCAGCCCGAAGCGCCTAGCAGCGCATAGAATTCGCGCTCATAGATGGTGAGCGACAGGTTGTTGACGGCGGTGAAATCACCGAACTGCTTGGTGACGTTCTCGAACTGGATGTAAGGCTTTGCGGCCGGGTCGGTCCACGGCGAGAAGTTGCGGCGGATACTGTTCAGCGACTTAACGGCCATGCACGTCCTACTTTCCCGGCGCAACAGCGCCGGACAGCATGGCTGAGGTCAGCGACCCCAGCCGGTTGCCCTTCATTCCCATCCGGGGCGACAAAGACCGCCGCGCCCCGACGCTTGTTGTTACTGACCCGTGACGATCGCCGTCCAGGCACGCGTCACGAGACGCTGGGCGCGCGGATCGTAGGGCTGCACCGTGAACAGCTTCGCCAGCATGGCTTCGTCAGGATAGATCGCCTTATCGTTCAGGATTTCGGCATCCAGCATCGGCTGCGACGCCTTGTTGCCGTTGGCGTAGAAGACATAGTTCGATGCCTTGGCCGCGATGTCCGGCTTCATCATGAAGTTGATGAATTCGTGGGCTTCTTCGACATGCTTGGCATCGGCCGGGATGGCCATCTGGTCGAACCACATCTCCGCGCCCTCGTTCGGGATCACGTAATTGATCTCGACGCCCTGCTTGGCTTCCGCCGCACGATCGCGCGCCTGGAACAGATCGCCGGAAAAGCCGACGGCCAAGCAGATATCACCATTGGCCAGTGCGTTGATGTATTCCGAGGAGTGGAACTTGCGGATCGACGGACGGATCGACAGCATCAATTCCTGGGCCTTGGCAATGTCGTCGCCGTTGGTGGAGTCCGGAGCCAGGCCAAGATAGTTCAGCGCGGTCGGCAGCACGTCGGTCGGCGAATCCATGAAATACACGCCGCAGCTTGCAAGCTTGGCGATGTTTTCCGGCTTGAACACGACGTCCCAGCTGTCGATCTGATCCGTGCCGAGGGCTGCCTTTATCTTCTCGACATTGTAGCCGATGCCGGTGGTGCCCCACATGTAGCTGACGGAGTATTCGTTGCCGGGATCGAAGGCCGCGACACGCTGTTCCACCACGTCCCACATGTTGGCGAGGTTCGGCAGCTTGGTCTTGTCGAGCTTCTGGTACACGCCGGACTGGATCTGGCGGGCGAGGAAGGGGCTGGCGGTCGGCACCACCACGTCATAGCCGCTGCCGCCGGCGAGAAGCTTGGTTTCAAGGATCTCGTTGGAATCATAGACGTCGTAAACGACCTTGATGCCCGTTTCCTTGGTGAACTCTTCGATGATCGAGGAATCGATATAGTCCGACCAGTTGTAAACGTTGACCACCCGCGCCTGGGCGCCGGCCGGCACAGTGAAAAGGATGGCGGCAGCCGCGAGCCAGAGGGTCTTGTGCATCATTTGTCTCCGATTCCTTCCGCGCAAACGCGTTTCATTCCAAGGATCTGTTAAATTGAGCCTATTGGCGTTTGCCGGGAGCGGCAAGCGGCAATCGCGGTGTTTCCGCCCGTTTCATCAAACCTTCACTATCGCGATCGGTTCGGGGTTTGCACGCCGGAGACCCCCGGCTTAGCGGGCCGCTGCGGGCGACGGAACTGCAGGCCGATATGCGTGAGGAGAGCGGCGAAAACGATTGCGCCACCGATCAGGGTGCGTTCAGAGGGTATTTCGGCGTGAACAAGCCAGACCCAGATCGGCCCAAGCACGGTTTCCAGCGTGCCGATCAAGGCAGCAAGAGCGGCAGGAACCAGCCGGGCGCCGGACGCAAACAGCGCCAGGCCGAGGCCGAGATTGAGCGCGCCGAAGGCCACCAATAGAGCAAAATCTGGCAGCGACGTGGCGTAAGTTGAGGCCTGCGTGGCGGCGAACGTTCCGGCAAAGGCAGCGCCCAGGCACGTTGCCGGCGTCATGCGAACATCGGCATGACGACGCGTCACCACGGTGGCGATCGCGAAGGCGATCGCATTGACGAGCGCGATTGCGTTGCCGATCAACGACACATCACCGCCGAGACCGTCAGAAACCATCACGCCCACACCGAGGATCACCGCGCCGATGGCGATCCAGGTCGGCACGGACACGCGGTCACGATACAGCATCCAGCCGATCAGGGCTGCGAACAGGGGCACGCCGGCATTGATGAGCACGACATTGGCAATAGTGGTGTAGCCGACCGCGATCACGAAGCAGGAACTGGCCACGGCGAAGCACAGCCCGACCACGATGCCGGGCAAGCCCATGGCGCGAAACAGCTGCAGCGTTCCGCGCACACCATCGCGCCAGATCATGAAGCCGAGCAGGAAGAGGGTCGCCCACAGCGAGCGCCACAGCACGATGGTCCAACTATCCGGCGCTTCCACAAACCGCACGATCGTTCCGCCAAAGCTCCAGAACAGCGCCGACAGGAAGATTAACAGCACGCCAAGCCTTTCGTCGAGCGACACGGAAGGGGCGGCAGAAAAGGCGCGGTCAGTCATGGCCGGCGGCGTCGCTTTTGTTTGGAGTACGGGGCTTTGTTTGGTGTGCGGGATAGAGATGGTTGCGCGGGACCGATCCAGCGTTCCGCTTTCTACTCATCGCATCAACATCCCGCTTTCGAGGCAACGACATTGATGCTGATGGACGCGACCTTGGACGGGGCTTGTGAGAGTGTTATCTTAACCGCCAACAGGAGACGTGCGATGAACGAGCGCCTGAAGCAAGCCGGAGAATGGATATGAACCAGATCCTGCGTGATGCCGTTCGTGAAGCCGAGGGCTTATCGGACGATGAGCAGGAAGAACTCGGCCGCGCGCTCAAGAGGCTGATGCTTCGCAAGCAGATCGATGGAGAATTGGCGGCAGCCGAGAAACGAGGCGGTCGTACGCCACACGACGACTTCATGGCAGAGCTGAAACAACGCTATGGCTAAGGTCTTCTGGCTGGACGAAGCCAGAGACAATGTGCGCGATCTGTTCGATTATCTGGTGCAGCACAATCCGCAGGCTGCCGAGCGCTACATCGACGCGCTTATCGAAACGGGGGAACAGCTGCGACTGTTTCCGAAGCGCGCGCGGGTTTATTCCGGCGACATCCGCGTCCTTCCATTCCGCAACCATCTAATCTTCTACCGCGTGATCGAGGAAGAGGATGAAGTCGAGATCCTGCGTGTTCGGGACGGCCGCCAACAGGTCGAAGATCTTTTGGATCCAGCCTCGGACTGATCCTCACTGAAAATCGAACGCGCTTAAGCCTGTNNGTGTGATCGGCGGTTCGGCGCGGGACAGGCAGCCGATGCGTTCGCAGAGGCGGCAGGCGGGGCCGATCAGGACGCGGGTTTCGGAACGCTTCGGGTCGTTAGCGGGCAGCGCATCGGCATAGATCACGGCATCGCGGTGCTCGATGTCGCAGCCGAGCAGGATTGCGGTGCGGCGCGGGCGTTCGGTGAAGGCGCCTTGCGGCCCCTCCAGCGTGCGGG
>DCDI01000033.1:0-2497 GCA_002316345.1 Phyllobacteriaceae bacterium UBA1059
CAGGCGGCAACCATTTCCTTCTGGTTCTTTTCGATCGCGTCGATGCGCGCCTTGCCGTTCAGTTTGGCGACTTTCTTGTCGATGATCTGGTCGGTGACGTTGGTCACTTCTTCGGTCACGAAGACGCGGCTGCCCGGCGCGGCCGGCACTTCTTCGCCCAGGGTCTTGGCCAGGAAGCCGTTCGCCAGCAGGTCGCGCTCAGGGGTCGAGTTGACGGCGACGCTGTTGTACACGCAGTGGTGGTTGGTGATGACCAGGCCCTGCGGCGACACGAAGGAAGCCGAGCAACCGCCCAGGCTCACGATGGCGCCCATCGGGAATTCGGTCAGTTTGGTCAGGGTGGCCGGATCGAGTTCCAGGCCGGCGGCTTTCAGTTGCTGGGCTACTTGTGGCAGCTGCTGCGGCATCCACATGCCTTCGTCCGCTTGTGCGGCGAAGCTGGTCAGGATGGCGAGCGAGAGAAGGGTCTTTTTCATTCGCGTGTCAGGGATGGTTGATATCAGGAGCGTCCGGCTCCGCGGAGCACCCCGGAGTATGGGTACTCCACTGTTGCCTCGTCAACCAATATTTCCGTTTCGTGACACGCGGTCTTTACAGCTGCGACCCCAGCAGCGAGGCCGCTTCGCCGGCCAGTTTTTCCATCACCGGACGATTGCGCCAGGCCTCCAGTGTGATCGGGCGCGCGCGCTTCCAGTCGTCCTCGAAGACTTCCCGCTGGGACTTGGCAAAGGCCGGGTCGAGCAGGTTCAAATTCGCTTCGTCGTTGATGCTGAACGAGCGGTTGTCGAAGTTGGTGGAACCGACCGAGACCATCATGTCGTCGACGATCAGCGCTTTCACGTGGTACATGGTCGGCTGGAATTCGGCGATCTTGATGCCGGCTTCCAGCAACGGGCCCCAGCGCTCGCGCGAGGCCACGCGCACGATGTCGGAATCGATGTCCTTGCCCGGTGTGATGATGCGCACGTCGACGCCGCGCTTGGCGGCCGCCACCAGGGCCTTGATCGCGAGTTCGTCCGGCACGAAATAAGAAGCCGACAGCAGGATCGACTGGCGCGCGGCGGTAATGGCCATCAGGTACATCAGGTGCATGCTGGCGCTGCCGCCGGTGGGCGAGCTGGAAAACATTTGCGCCGGAATCTCGCCGCGTGCCTGCAGCGGCGGGAAGTAATCGGGGCCGTCGAGGACGGTGCCGGTGGACTTGGTCCAGTTATCGGTGAACACGGCCTGCATCTGGCCGACCACCGGGCCTTCGACGCGGAAATGGGTATCGCGCCAGTGGTCCTCGTCCTGGGCGTTGCCGCGCCACTGGTCGGCGATGCCGACGCCGCCGGTAAAGCCGATTTGGCCGTCGACGATCAGGAGTTTGCGGTGGGTGCGGTTGTTCAGGCGCGCCAGTTTCCACCAGGCCGGCTTGTGGTAACGCTGCACCTGCACGCCGGCGTCGCGCATCGTTTTCAATGAATCGTCGTCCATCTTGATGCTGCCGACGAAGTCGAGCATCACGTGCACCTTCACGCCGGCGCGGGCGCGCTCGGCCAGGGCGTCGCGGAATTCGTGGCCGATGGTGCCGGACCAGTAGATATAGGTTTCGAAGGTGATGCTGGTTTTCGCCTTGCGGATGGCGTCCAGCATGGCCGGGAAGATCTGGTCGCCGTTCAACAGTACATCGACCTTGTTGCCCTCGATGATGGGCGGCCCCAGCAGCACACCCATCGAACGCCGGAACTGGGCGTCGTGGATATCGTACTGGCGCGTCAGCTGGGTCTCGATCTGCTTTTCGCTCGGCATGAAGTTCAGGGCGAGGAAGCCGGCCAGCAGGGTGACGATGCTGGTGATCAGGACGATGGTGAAGATTCTGGAGCGCATTTGAATTCTGGAAGAACCGATCAAAAAAAAACCAACGCATCAGGCGTTGGTTTTTATAAATGGCTTACCACTTTGTATTAACGAACGCGGCCGCGGCGCAGCAGGTTGACGATGGCCAGCAGGATGACAGCGCCCAGGAAGGAAACCAGCAGCGACGACACGCTGAAGTCGTCCGAATTGATGGTGCCCGAACCGAACAGCGGCGACAGCAGCCAGCCACCCAGGAAGGCGCCGACGATACCGACCACGACGTTCAGAATCATGCCTTGCTCGGCATCGGTCTTCATGACCATGCTTGCAAGCCAGCCCAGGATACCACCGACAACGATCCAGATAATGAATAACATTTTTAGTTCCTCCTCATAGTGAAAAAACCTACCTGAGGCCAATTGTTTGAGTGGCCATGTGAAAAAGTCTACGGATTCCAACCGTAGCGGGTCGGTGCGGCAAGTAACGTTAGACGACGAATCTGATGCATGTGTTCCGGAGCCGGGTTTGATGCCGCTTCGACTATTGCCCAATGCGTTGTCCGATGCTTACCAAGAGGCGGTTAATTGACGCCCGGAATGTCCTAAACAGGGTGCGTCAGCGAACAGAAGTGAATAGCTCGGCAGGCATATCGTTGATG
>DCDI01000033.1:2533-2672 GCA_002316345.1 Phyllobacteriaceae bacterium UBA1059
CATATCGTTGATGGACCGGCAATGCCCCATATTCGGGCGCGTTGCACCCCGATTCCGCGTCAGACCCCTTTCGAAAGGATTCATCATGAGCTACGACACCAACAACAACCAGCAGTCGCGCATGGTCACCGGCCTGTTC
>DCDI01000035.1:0-1726 GCA_002316345.1 Phyllobacteriaceae bacterium UBA1059
CACCCTCGCCGGCTGTGCCCAGCCTCCCGTCACTCCCACCGGCGTCTACGTCCTCAGCACCGCCGAGATGTCCATCGTCCTCGACGTGCGTCCCGGCGGCGACTACGTCCTGCAAACCAGCGGCCCCGGCCGCAACACCGACGAAATCCGCGGCTCCTGGCGCGAAGAGGTCGGCCCGGCCCTGTCGGTGTCGTTCTCCGGCATCGTCTGGCACGGCACCGAGCCCGAGGCCGGCAACGCCGTCTGGGCCGCCACCATCGACAGCGATTCCCAGATCTGCCTCGACCGCGACGGCCAGAACTGCTTCTTCCGCAACGACTTTTCCTGAGCTGGGCAGGGCCGCGCCGCGCATCCATCCCCGGATGCAGGCAACATTGGCAGGCTTGCCACGCTTCCCGCGATACCCCGCCTTCCAGTATGGTCAATCGGGCATGTAAGAGTGCAACCGCACCCCGCCTGTGCTAAACTTTCACGGTTTAAGCAGCGCCGCATGAGCGGTTGTTGCCGCAGAAGCTGCGGCGACGTGCGAATCAAGCACACCGGCTGCATACATTTACCGCCGCCCTGTCGGCACCGTTTTTATGCCCTTGTCTTCTCCCGCTTCGCGCCAGCTCCGGCACACGCGCGCCATTACCGTCGAAGCGTATGCGCGCGACGATGGCTTGTGGGATCTTGACGCGCGTATTCGCGACGTCAAGGCGCAAGACATCGTGCTCGCCTCCGGCAGGCGTCCCGCCGGCACTGCCGTGCACGACCTCAGCCTGCGCATCACCATCAACCGCGACCTCGAGATCGTCGACGCCGAAGCCTCGTCCGACTCGGTACCGTACCCTGGCTACTGCGACACCATCGGCCCCGCTTATAAAAAGCTGATCGGCATGTCGTTGGCCAAGCATTTCCGGCTGCACCTGAAAGACCGCTTGTCAAGCGTGCTCGGATGCACCCACCTGACTGAACTGGCGCAGGTCTTGCCCACGGCGGCAATCCAGGCCTTCGCCGATGATGCGTTCGAGACGCGCAATGCCGCCAATGCCGGCGACGCTGAGCGTCCTTACGAGATCGACCGCTGCCACGCTTTGCGCGCCGATGGCCCTGCCGTGGCACAGTATTACCCTCGCTGGGCGATCAAGGCCGTACCGGAGTAGACTTCGCTGTCGAAGTTTTCCACGAAGTTTCTAATTAACTATCCAAATCAGTAACAGAGAAGAAGGGAAGCCAGCATGAAAATCCATGAGTATCAGGGCAAAGAAATCCTCCGGAAGTTCGGGGTGACGGTACCGCGCGGCATTCCGTGCATGTCGGTGGAAGAAGCCGTCAAGGCAGCTGAAGAGCTGGGCGGCCCGGTGTGGGTCGTCAAGGCCCAGATCCATGCTGGCGGCCGTGGTAAAGGCGGCGGCGTGAAGGTTGCCAAGTCGCTGGAGCAAGTCAAGGAATACGCAGAACAGATCATGGGCATGCAGCTGGTCACGCACCAGACCGGCCCGGAAGGCCAGAAAGTGCGCCGCCTGCTGATCGAAGAAGGCGCCGACATCAAGAAGGAACTGTACGTCTCGATGGTCACCGACCGCGTGACCCAGAAGGTCGTCCTGATGGCCTCGTCGGAAGGCGGCATGGACATCGAAGAAGTCGCCCACAGCAACCCTGAAAAAATCCACTCGATCGCGATCGACCCATCGGTCGGCCTGACCGACGCCGAAGCGGACGACATCTCGACCAAGATCGGCAT
>DCDI01000035.1:1863-2079 GCA_002316345.1 Phyllobacteriaceae bacterium UBA1059
CGAAGTTCGACCTGGCCTACATCTCGCTCGACGGCAACATCGGCTGCCTGGTGAACGGCGCCGGCCTGGCCATGGCCACCATGGACACCATCAAGCTGTTCGGTGGCGAGCCGGCCAACTTCCTGGACGTGGGCGGCGGTGCGACGGCTGAGAAAGTCACCGAAGCATTCAAGATCATGCTGAAGAACCCAGGCCTGAAAGCCATCCTGGTCAACA
>DCDI01000035.1:2127-3276 GCA_002316345.1 Phyllobacteriaceae bacterium UBA1059
GCGTGATCACCGCATCGAAGGCCGTCTCGCTGAAAGTGCCGCTGGTCGTGCGCATGAAGGGCACCAACGAAGACCTGGGCAAGAAGATGCTGGCCGACTCCGGTCTGCCGATCATCGCCGCCGATACGATGGAAGATGCAGCCAAGGCCGTGGTCGCCGCTGCAGCTGGTAACGCCTAATTCGAAGGAATAAACAAATGTCGATCCTGATCAACAAAGATACTAAAGTCATCACCCAGGGTATCACCGGCAAGACCGGTCAGTTCCATACCCGCATGTGCCGCGACTACGCGAACGGCAAGGCTGCCTTCGTTGCTGGCGTGAACCCGAAGAAAGCCGGCGAAGACTTCGAAGGCATTCCAATCTACGCCAACGTGTCGGAAGCCAAAGCCGCCACCGGCGCGACCGTCTCGGTCATCTACGTGCCGCCTGCAGGCGCCGCAGCTGCCATCTGGGAAGCCGTCGAAGCCGACCTGGACCTGGCCATCTGCATCACCGAAGGCATTCCAGTCCGCGACATGATGGCCCTGAAGGACCGCATGGCCAAGGCCGGCTCGAAAACCCTGCTGCTGGGCCCGAACTGCCCAGGCCTGATCACCCCGGACGAAATCAAGATCGGCATCATGCCAGGTCACATCCACAAGAAGGGCCGCATCGGCGTCGTCTCGCGCTCGGGCACCCTGACCTATGAAGCAGTCGGCCAGCTGACCGCGCTGGGCCTGGGCCAATCGTCGGCAGTCGGCATCGGCGGCGACCCGATCAACGGCCTGAAGCACATCGACATCATGAAGATGTTCAACGACGATCCTGATACCGACGCGGTCATCATGATCGGCGAAATCGGTGGTCCGGACGAAGCCAATGCCGCGCATTGGGTCAAGGACAACATGAAGAAACCAGTCGTCGGCTTCATCGCCGGTGTCACCGCTCCTCCGGGCAAGCGCATGGGCCACGCCGGCGCGCTGATCTCGGGCGGCGCCGATACCGCGCAAGCCAAGCTGGACATCATGGAAGAGTGCGGCATCAAAGCCACCAAGAACCCATCGGAAATGGCACGCCTGCTGAAGGCCATGCTGTAATACCGGACAGTTCTTGTCTCGTAAAGGGAGCCTGCGGGCTCCCTTTTTTATTTCGACAACAATTGGGTGGC
>DCDI01000098.1:0-184 GCA_002316345.1 Phyllobacteriaceae bacterium UBA1059
CGCTTGTCCGTTCCCGGCCTGTTTGCCGCCGGCGACGGCGCCGGTATCGGCGGTGCCGACCACGCCGCCGTTGAAGGCCGCATCGCGGCGCTCGGCGCTCTTTCCGATCTCGGCCTGCTAGAACAAACGGATGCCCAATCCCGTCTGACCCCACTGAAGCAGCAGCGCCGCCGTTACCGTCGCG
>DCDI01000098.1:320-3167 GCA_002316345.1 Phyllobacteriaceae bacterium UBA1059
GCTGCGGCATGGGCCCGTGCCAGGGCCGCCTTTGCGCTTCCACTGTCACAGAGATCATGGCGGAAAGCCGCGGCGTCAGCCCGGCCGAAATCGGCACCTATCGCCTGCGCGCGCCGATCAAGCCGGTGCGCCTGTCCGAACTCGCAGCCCTCCCGCAGATCGAGGACGCCGTTTTTGCCGTCACCGGCCGCCGCCCCGAACCCGTATCCAACCCGAAAGGACCGAACCCATGACCAACCGCCATCTCCAGACCCCGATCATGCACCGCGTCGTGGAGCATAGCGGCCTCGTTTTCGTTGGCGGCACGACCTGCGATGACGAAAGCCTCGACATGGCCGGCCAGACCAAGGAAATCCTGGCCAAGCTCGACACCTATCTCGCGCAGGCCGGTTCAAACAAAACCAAGCTCCTGTCGGCCACGATCTTCATTACCGACATGAACCTGAAGCCCGAGATGGACAAGGTCTGGAAGGAATGGCTGTCGACGGACACCTTCCCGACCCGCGCCACCGTCGGCGTTGCCGATCTCGGCGGCACCACGCTGATTGAGATCGTCGTCACCGCCCACAAGTAAGACCAAGCGCGCCAGCACTGCCGGAAGGACCGTTCCATGAAGATCAGCACTATCCGCATCTATCGCATCGAAGGCGGCGGTTTGCGGCCAGTGCTGGTCGAGATCGAAACCGATGAAGGCATCAGCGGCTTCGGCGAAGCGGGCGTCGCCTATGGCTATGGCGCGCCCGCGCTTGCCGGGATGTTGGAAGACATGGCGGCGCAGATCATCGGCCGCAACGCGTCCGAAATCCGCATGATCTGGCAAGATCTTTACGACCAGTCCTTCTGGGCGAAGGGCGGCGGAGCCATTACCTTCGCGGCGCTCAGCGCCATCGAACTCGCGCTTTGGGACATCAAGGGCAAGGCGGCCAATCTGCCGGTGCATGAGCTGCTCGGCGGCGCGATGCGGAGCCAGGTCAAGCTCTACGCCAATGGCTGGAACCACGAGCATGACGACGTGGTGAACTGGGCGAAAGCCGCCGCCCGCCCGCTCGCGGATGGCTTCCGCAGCCTCAAATCCTATCCCTTCGCCCATGAACTGCTGGACGGCACCTTCCGCCATGTGTCCGCACGCGCCGTTGATGATGGTCGCTTCAAGCGTGCGGTGGAGCGCGTCAAGGCGTTGCGCGCGGAAGTCGGTCCCGACATCGAGCTGATGCTCGATCTGTCCGGCGGTGTTGCCGACGACCAGCTCATCCGCTTCCTGGATACCTGCCGCGACCTAGACATCACCTGGATCGAGGAGCCGCTCGACCCCTTCAATCTCGCTGGCCTGTCCAAGGTCGCCAGCCGCCACGCCATCCCTATTGCCGTAGGTGAACGCGTTTACGGCCGCGCCGGCTTCCGCAACGTGCTGGATACGGGTGCGGTGTCCATCGTCATGCCCGACATCGCCAACTGCGGCGGCATGTTCGAAGCCGTCCAAATCGCCGGCATGGCGGAAACCTACAACGCCCGCGTTTCCCCGCACAACTGCGCCAGCTCACTCTGCTCGGCCGCATCTCTGTCTCTCTGCGCCGCCATTCCCAACGCCATGAACCTGGAAGTCTATCCCTACTTCAGCGACGCCAACACCTATGTGCAGGTACTTGAGAACCCACCGGAACAGGCGATCGGCCAAGACGGAACGCTGCAGGTCAACACGATGCCGGGTCTCGGCATCGCAGTTGATCGAAAGGCCATCGCTCCGTTCCTGAGCCACACGATCGACGCCTGACCGTCTACCGCGTCAGTCCAAGCTCCGGCCAAAGCGCATCCACTCGCGCGATCACCGCATCGCTCATCGACAGCGGCGTTCCCCATTCGCGGCTGGTTTCGGGTGCGATCTTGTTGGTGGCATCCAGACCAAGCTTGCCGCCGAGGCCGGGCTGTGGGGAGGCGAAGTCGAGATAGTCGATCGGCGTGTCCGGAATGACAACAAGATCGCGCGGCGCATCGAAGCGGGTCGAGAGCGCCCACATCACATCGTCCCACTTTCGCACATTGATGTCGGGATCGACGACGATGATCAGCTTTGTCATGCTGAATTGAGGCAGCATGGACCACAAGCCCATCATCACCCGCCGCGCCTGTCCGGGATAGCGCTTGTCGATCGCAACAACCATGGCGCGATAGGAGCAGGCTTCCGGCGGCAACCAAAGGTCGGAGATTTCGGGAAACTGGCGCTTGGCCAAAGGCGCGAACAACGGCGTCATGGCTTCACCCAGCCGCGAGGGCTCGTCAGGCGGCCGCCCGGTAAAGGTCGAAAGGTAGAGTGGATCGCGGCGCATCGTGATGGCGGAGGCGGTCATCACCGGAAACGGCTCCACCGAATTGAAGTAGCCGGTATGGTCGCCGTAAGGACCCTCCGGAGCAGTCTCGGCAACCGAGACGCTCCCCTCGATGACCATTTCCGCTTCGGCTGGAACGGGCAGGTCGACGCTGAGGCCGCGCCCGATACGACCGGCCTTGCGCCGCAGCACGCCGGAGAAGGAAAGCTCGCTCATGCCTTCGGGCAGCGGCATCACGGCTGCCAGGATCGTTGCCGGATCGGCACCGATCGCGATCGCGACCGGCATGTCGCGTCCAAGCTTCTGCCAGGCGCGATGATGGCGCGCACCGCCGCGCGCCGGCAGCCAGCGCATGATCGCCTGGTTCCTGTTCAACACCTGCATCCGATAAATGCCGACATTGATGTCATGCGGATCGTCCGGCGCTCGGGTGATCACCAATGGCCATGTGATCAGCGGCGCTGGCTCGCCCGGCCAGCACCATTGGATCGGCAGCGATCCGGAATTAACCGCATTGGCTGTA
>DCDI01000098.1:3175-21814 GCA_002316345.1 Phyllobacteriaceae bacterium UBA1059
CAAGACGCGGCAGATCGGTTTCATCCAGCCCCATCCCAAGCGCCACGCGCTCGACCGTGCCGAACAGGTTCACGACCACCGGCATCGAGGCGGCACGGCCATCTGCCAGCACCGCATTTTCGACAAGCAGGGCCGGTCCGCCCGCATGCAGCACCCGGCTATGAATTTCGGTGAGTTCGTGCTGGACGCTGATCGGGACCGTGATCCGCCTGAGAAGACCGCGGTCTTCCAGGATCTGAAGGAAACCGCGCAGATGCCTAGCGATCGGATGACGAGGGACGGGAAGGAAGGGGCATGACATGGCGCCGACGGTTATCGCAAGGAAATGGCTTCTTCCTTGCGCTTGATCAAAGGCAGCATGAATGAAGCTCGATAGGACAGGCGAGGACTTACTCAATCAGAAGCGCCCGATGGATATTCCACGCCCTCTCGTTCTCGCCGTGAACACAACGCCCCTGCCGGTGGTGCAGAAGATCGTCGACGCCGTGTTCCGGCGCGCGCTGCGCCAGCATCCCAATCTGTTCGACCGGCTGGGTTCTTATGCGGAGAAACGGTTCGGCTTCAGCCCGACGGATCTGGATCTTGCCTTTTTGATCCACCCGGCAACGCCATCGATCTCAGTGTACCGAAAGCGGCAGGCGCCGGACACCGATGCAGCCGTCAACGGCCCGCTCGTCATGCTGCTGGCCCTGCTGGAAGGCCGGATCGACGGCGATGCTATGTTCTTCTCGCGCAGCCTCAGCGTAACCGGCGACATGGAAGCGATGCTCGCCCTGCGCAACGCCCTGGACGATTGCGGCTTCGACCTGCCGAAGGACCTCGCGGGTCTGGCCGGACCCTTTGCCGTGCCGTTCCAGGAACTGGCCATTCGGGTGCGCAGCCGTGCGCTGGAGGGGTTGGCCTGACATGGAGCTGATCTGCCCTGCCGGCACGCCCGCGGCCTACCGCGAGGCCGTTCAAGCCGGCGCCGACGCCATCTACTGCGGATTTCGCGACGAAACCAACGCCCGCAATTTTCCCGGCCTCAACTTTACGCGCGACGAGATGAAGACGGCGATCGCCTTTGGCCGGTCGCGCGGCGTCGACACCTATGTCGCGCTCAACACCTTCATGCGCGCCGGCGCCGAGGACATCTGGTATCGCGCGGCCGACGATGCGGCGGCGGCTGGTGCGACTGCCCTGATCCTCGCCGACATGGCCTTGATGGATTACGTCGCCACCAGGCATCCAGACCAACGGCTGCATGTTTCGGTTCAGGCATCCGCTTCCAACGCCGATGCCGTCAACTTCCTGGTGGAAAGCTTCGGGGCGAAACGGCTGGTGCTGCCGCGCGTGCTCACCGTGGCTGAGATCGCAGCCCTTGCACGGCAGGTCAGCTGCGAACTCGAAGTCTTCGCTTTTGGCGGCCTTTGCGTCATGGCCGAAGGCCGGTGCTCCCTATCATCCTATGTCACTGGCAAGTCGCCTAACATGCAGGGTGTGTGCTCCCCGGCCAGTCATGTGCGCTACCGCGAAGATGGCGCCGACATGGTGTCGGAGCTCGGCGGCTTCACCATCAACCGCTTCGGCAAGAACGAGCCTGCCGGCTACCCGACGCTCTGCAAGGGGCGCTTCCACATCGCCGACAGCGACGCTTATGCGTTCGAGGATCCGGTCAGCCTGGACGTCATGGATCACCTCGATGCCTTGCGGGCGGCCGGCGTGAAGGCGCTGAAGATCGAGGGTCGACAGCGTGGCAAGGCCTATGTGGCCGAAGTCGTCTCGAGCCTGCGCCGCGCTTTGTCTGCCTCGCCGGAAGCACGCCCAGCCCATGTCGCGCAACTGCGCAAGCTCAGCGAAGGGCAGCAAACCACGTCCGGAGCCTATGAAAAGAAGTGGCGCTGACATGACCGATCAGGCAGCACTCAAGATCACCATGGGTCCGGTCCCCTACCTTTGGGCCGGCGACAAATGGCGCGACTTTTATTATCGGGTGGCAGATAGCGAGGATGTCGATGCGGTGACGCTCGGCGAAGTTGTCTGCTCCAAGCGCGACCACTTCATCAAGCCTTACCTCGATGATGTGGTGATGCGGCTGACCGACGCCGGCAAGGATGTGGCGGTCGCCTCGCTGGCCCTCGTCACGCTCGAACGTGAAGCCATCGCCACGCGCCGGCTGGCGGCAGG
Organism: Phyllobacteriaceae bacterium UBA1059; assembly: GCA_002316345.1. Classification (GTDB taxonomy): domain Bacteria; phylum Pseudomonadota; class Alphaproteobacteria; order Rhizobiales; family Rhizobiaceae; genus Tianweitania. The sequence goes on from DCDI01000098.1 coordinate 5,342, forward strand.
GCAGGCCATGGTGGAAGCCAACGATCTTTCGGCGCTTCGCCTGCTTGTTGGCAAGCCGCACCGCATCGGTCCCTTCGTCAACGTCTATAATGGCGCTACCGCCGCGCTCCTTGCACGCAAAGGTGCGTCACGCATCTGCATCGGCCCCGAACTGTCTGCGACATCAATCGGGTCGATCATTGCCGGTGCGCCGGGCGTTGAGTTCGAGGTCATCGCGTTCGGTCGCCTGCCGCTCGCCATCTCGGCGCGATGCGCCCATGCCCGCGCCAAGGGCAACACGAAGGACAACTGCAAATTCGTCTGCGGTGAAGAGCCGGATGGGCTTGATGTCGACACGCTGGATGGTCAGTCCTTTTTGACCGTCAACGGCGTGCAGACCATGTCGCGGCATTGCCAGGTGCTGCTCCACGATCTGGGTGGACTTGCCAAGATCGGTGTCACGCATCTGCGACTCTCCCCGCAGGATTGCGACATGGTTGCGGTCGCGCGGCTTTATGCAGAAGTCCGAGACGGCGCCCTTTCGGCGCAGGAAGCGATGGCAGCACTGCGCAACCTTTACGCAGCCGCGCCCTACGCCAACGGCTTTCTCCATGGGCAGCCCGGCATGAAGTGGGTGGCGGCATGAACTTCCACCAGGTCCTCACGCCCCGCCAGAACGCAGAAGACTTCGTGCATCGCATCGAGGGGATCATCGGTACGGTGGCGTTGGATTGCGGTTGTCGCGAGCGCGTCAACGATGCGCTGCACCGCTTTGCAGCGATGGAAAAACAGCGTGAGACGCGACGGCATCTTCTGTCGTCGCGTCAGCACCGCGCCGCTATTGCGGCTCTGGTGGATCTGCTTGCTGAGCTGGAAGAGATCAGCTGGCAGGACTCCGATCGTCCCGTCTTTGCCGAACTGGCGCATCTGTTCGACGATATTGCCGAACACGCCATGCGTGGCGCCGAGGATTTGCGCATGATGGCAGCGGAATCCCCGACCGACTGAGCATGTCACGTGGTCGCGAACGGCACTCCGTCCGCGACCGCGCAGTCTCTTACGCAGCCTTTTCCACTGCCTGCATCTGCACGAAGTGACCCGCGCTGACTTCCTGATAATGAAGCGGAGCAGGGGCGTAGCCGGCATCGTGGTAGGGACTGCGGATCTCGTCGTTCGAAATGTTGCGCACCCGCCGGCGCGTCGGATCAGCGATCGGGACCGCTGACATCAGCTTGCGCGTATAGGGATGCTGCGGATTTTCGAACACCGCCTGGCGCGGACCGATCTCGACGATCTCGCCCAGATACATCACCGCCACGCGATGGCTGATGCGCTCCACCACCGCCATGTCATGGCTGATGAAGAGATAGCCGAGTCCAAGCTGCTCCTGCAGATCGAGCATCAGGTTGATCACCTGCGCCTTGATCGAAACGTCCAGCGCAGACACGGATTCGGCCGCCACGATCAGCTTGGGATCGAGCGCCAGCGCACGCGCGATACAGACGCGCTGGCGCTGTCCGCCGGAAAACTCGTGCGGGAAACGGTCGGCCATCGCGGGCGACAGACCGACCTGTTCGAGCAGTTTGCCCACACGCTGCCTTGCATCGGCGCGGTTCACGAGGCCATGTGTCACCATCGGCTCGGCAATAGCGTCGCCCACCCGCATGCGCGGATTGAGACTTTCGAACGGGTCCTGGAAGATCATCTGCGCATCACGGCGGATGCTTGCCAGTTCCGTCTTCGAAGCGCTTGCCACGTCTCGGCCGCTGATCGTCACAGAACCGGAGGTGAGATCGGTCAAGCGGATGATCGAACGGCCAGTCGTCGACTTGCCGCAACCGGATTCACCGACCAGCGACAGGGTCTCACCCTTGCGCAGTTCGAACGACACGTCTTCCACCGCATGGATGTTACCGACCGTGCGCTGGAGGATACCCTTGCGCACCGGAAAGCGCGTGACGAGATGGTCGACCTTGAGGATCGGCGCTTCGTCGGTCCGCACCGTGTCGGCGGTCGGCTTCACCGGCTGCGCTTCGCCGGTGCGCATATCGACGATCGGGAAGCGCAGCGGGCGCGGCTCACCGGTCATGGAGCCGAGCTGCGGCACAGCCGAAAGCAGGGCACGGGTATAAGGATGCGCCGCGTCGCGGAAGATGCGCTCGGTCGTGTCGGCTTCCACGATGTCGCCGCGATACATCACCACCGTGCGGTCGGAAATCTCGGCCACCACGCCCATGTCATGGGTGATGAAGAGAACCGACATGCCCTCTTCCTGTTGCAGCGTCTTGATCAGCTCCAGGATCTGCGCCTGAATGGTGACGTCGAGCGCCGTCGTTGGCTCGTCGGCAATCAGCAGCTTCGGTTCGCAGGCCAGCGCAATCGCGATCACCACGCGCTGGCGCATGCCGCCGGAAAAGCTCATCGGATATTCGTTGAGCCGCGCCTGGGCGGAAGGGATGCGCACCTTGTCGAGCAGGCGCACGGCTTCGGCCCGAGCCTTAGCCTGATCCATGCCGCGATGCTGCATCAGCACTTCGGTAATCTGGTCGCCGATCTTCAGCACCGGGTTGAGCGAGGTCATCGGCTCCTGGAAGATCATTCCGATGCGGTTGCCGCGAATGTGCTGCATCGCGTCCATCGGGAGCGATAGCAGGTCTTGGCCCTCGAACTCGATGCGCCCCGTCGAGCGGGCGTTGGGCCCAAGCAGCCGCATGATCGACATGGCGGTGACGCTCTTGCCGGAACCGGATTCACCGACCACCGCCACCGTCTCGCGCTCGGCGATGTCGAAGGTGACATCGCGGATCACGTTGCGCCATTCGCCGCCCACCTTGAAGGCGGTGTTGAGGTCGTCAATCGAAAGGATCGGTCTGGTCATCGGTCAGCCCTCCCGGCGCGGATTGAGGATGTCGCGCAGCGCATCACCGATCAGGTTGATGCCTACGGTAAGAAGAAGCAGCGTGATGCCTGGGAAGAAGCTGATCCAGTAATCGCCCGACAGGATATATTCGAAGCCGTTGGAGATCAGCAGGCCGAGCGAAGGTTCCGTCACCGGCAAACCGATGCCGAGGAAGGACAGCGTCGCTTCCAGCATAATAGCGTAAGCCACGCGCATCGTGGCCACTACGATCAGCGGCGGCAAACAGTTCGGCAGCATGTGGCGGAAGATGATGCTGCGGTCCGGCAGTGCCATCGAGCGCGCCGCTTCGATATACGCGCGCTTGCTTTCCACCAGCGCCGAACCGCGCACCGTGCGGGCATAATAGGCCCATTGCGTCACCACCAGCGCGATGATGATCTTGTCGATGCCCTGGCCGAGAATGGCCAGAAAGATCAACGCGATCAGGATCGACGGGAAGCTGAGCTGAATATCGACGATGCGCATCAGAACCGCATCGGTCCGACCGCCGGCATAGGCGCTGAACAGGCCGATGCTTGTGCCGATCACCAGCGCAACGGCCGCACTGACGATGCCAACGAGGATCGAAGTGCGCAGCCCGTACATGATGGCGCTGACAAGGTCGCGGCCCTGCGTATCGGTGCCAAGCCAATAATGCAGGCCCGACATGCTTTCGCCGCCCGGTGCCAGCCGCCCGTCCATGATGTCGAGCTGCGCCAGGTCATACGGATCCTGCGGCGCCAGCACTGGGGCAAGGATCGCCGCCAGCAACAGGATGCCAGTGATGATCAGGCCCGTCAGCGCCAGACGATTATGCAGCAGCGCGATGAAGGTGCGCTTCAAGGGCGACACGGCAGGCGCTACCAGCGTTTCCGTTCCAGCATGAACCGAGGTCGAGAGTTCGTGAGGGTTGCTCATCGCGAACCTCCTTCCAAACGGACGCGCGGATCGACGACGGAATATAGAATGTCAACCACGAGATTGATGACGCTGAACATGATGACGGTGATCATGAGGTAAGCGAGCACGACGGGACGATCGAGCACGGCGATGGAATCGATGATCAGCTTGCCCATGCCCGGCCATGCGAAGATCGTTTCGGTCACCACGGCAAAGGCGATCAGCGAACCGAGTTCGAGGCCGATCACCGTAATCAGCGGGATCAGCGTGTTTTTCATTACATGAACACGCAGGATGCGGCTTTCCGGCATGCCCTTGGCACGGGCAAAGCGCACAAAATCAAGCTGCATCACCTCCATCACGCCAGCCCGCGTGAGGCGGATCACCAGCGAGATCTTGAACAGCGCGAGGTTGAAGGCCGGCAGGATCAGGTGGCTCAGCCCGTCCCAGGTCAGGAAGCTCACCGGCACGCCGAACAGGTCGACCGTCTGGCCGCGCCCGGATGCCGGCAGCCAGCCGAGCTGCACGCTGAACACCATGATCATGATCAGGCCGATCCAGAAGGTCGGCAGGCTGAAGCCGAGGATGGAGAAGGTCATGATCGACTTGGAAACCAGGCTATGCGGCTTCAAGCCGGCATAGATGCCGAGCGGAATGCCCAGCACCAGCGCCATCACCAGCGCCACGAAAGCGAGTTCCAGCGTTGCGGGCATCCGCTGCAGGATCAGGTCGAGCGCCGGCTGGTTGAACACGAAGGAGTTGCCGAGATCGCCTGTCAGCGCCTTGCTCAGGAACACGAAATACTGCTCCCAGACCGGTCGGTCGAGACCAAAGGCCTGAATGACCTCCAGCCGCTCGGCGGGTGTCGCCGATGAGCTCAGAAGCACATCAACGGGATTGCCGACGAGATAAAGGCCCACGAACACCAGAAGGCTCATGACGAACAGCGTCACGATCGTCTGGATGACGCGGCTAAAGAGGTAACTGCTCATGCGTGGAACTCCCTTTTCGGGGTCGTTGGTCGCGGCGTCGCACCAAGCCTTGCGATGCGATCCACCACCAGCCGGCGATAACCGGCCTGGTCGACATGGGTCATCACGCAGGCATTGGGGCGCTGCTGGGTTTTGCCGTGAAGATCCGCCCAGGTCTGGCCGGCGGTGGGGCCGTAAAGTGTCACGCCAATGGCGCAGTGGCTGCCTGAAAACAGTTCCGGCTGCAACAGCCAGGCAACCGTCATCGCATCATGGATCGGCCCGCCGGGCCTGCCGTAACGCTTGAGGTCACTGCGGTCGAACCGGCGCAGAAGCCCGGCCAGCGACTTGCCGCAGGGGCTGCCCTGCGCTTCCATAGCGGCGAAATCCTGTTCAACAAACAGCGCCTGCAGCGTCACGTCGAGCGGCAGAAGAACCACCGGCACACCGGAGTGCCACACGATGTCGGCGGCATGAGGATCGGCGAGGATGTTGTACTCGGCGAACGGCGTGCGATGCCCGAGCGCGGTGAACGCGCCGCCCATGATCACGATGCTCTCGATGCCGCGGGCCACATCCGGGTGCAGCCGCAGCGCCAGCGCGATGTTGGTCAGCGGGCCGATGGCGCAGATCGTGATGCCGCGTCCGTCGGCGGCGGCCACGCGTGCTTGTTCGGCAATGAAGCGCACGGCCGAAAGCGTCGCCGGCTCATAATCGGTGTTCGGCACGAGATCGTCGGGAAAGTTGCCGATATGGGCATATTTGCCAAAGGCCTGCTTGCCGACAAGCGGAAGGGCCGCACCCGCCAACACCGGCACGTCACGCCTTCCAGCCAGTGCCACGATCCTGCACGCATTGGCAACGCTCGCCTGTAGCCCGACATTGCCGGCCACCACAGTCACACCGCGCAGGTCGATCTCGGGCGATCCGAGTGCGAGCATGATCGCAGCCGCATCGTCCACGCCGGGATCGGTGTCGATGATGACGGAGATGCGGCTCATGCAGCGCGCTCGTTTCTGTAGCGGGAAAACAGGTCGAGAAAGAGCGCGATCACACCCTCGGCGTCCACATGGGCAACGATCTCAGCGTTCGGCTCCAAGCCGCTCTTATTGTACCAGTCAGCCACCGTCTGCCCCATGCACAGCTCGCTTTCGTGCTCGATGAACACGCGGGCGCGCTTGGTCTGGAACAGGTGAGGGGCCAGCAGGAAAGCGATCACGAGCGGATCATGCAGCGGCCCGCCGCGCGAGCCATAACGCTCCACCTGATTGCGGTCCCAGAAGGCCATCAGGTCGGCAACGGTCGAGGCAATCCGGCCGCTGACGGAGGCAAACTGCTCGACATGCTCCGGCGTCAGGATCACCTGATGCGTGGCATCCAGCGCGAGCGCGACGATCGGAATGTCGGACGAGAAGACGATATGCGCCGCATGCGGATCGGCCAGCATGTTGAACTCGGCGGTCATGGTGCGGTTGCCCGGCTCGCGATAAGCGCCGCCCATCATCACGATGCGGGCAATGCCGGCAGCGATGCCTGGATCGATCCGCAGCGCCATGGCGATGTTGGTCAGCGGACCGAGGCAGCACAGCGTAATCGGCTTGGCCGCCCGCGCGGCTTCGCCCAGCCGGTCCACCAGAAACTCCACCGCACCCTTCTGCTCGGCACGCTTTTTCGGCTCCGGCAGGTTGGTGTTGCCGAGCCCGGACTGCCCATGGAACTGGCCGCGGATCACGTCGCGCAACAGCGGACGGTGGGAGCCGGGATAGACCGGGATGTCGGTGCGCCCGCCAAGTTCGCAGATCTGCAAGGCGTTGCGCACCGTGCGTTCCAGCGGCTGGTTGCCCGATACGGGCGTGATCCCGAGGATCTCCAGTTCCGGCGACACGAACGCCGCCAGAAGCGCAATGGCATCGTCGATGCCGGGATCGCAGTCGATGATGATTTGGGTGGAAGTCATAAACATTTACCTGAGCATTAACGTGTCGTCCCCTGGGCTCGAACCGCGTTCACAAGCTGCGGCGCCCTGGTGTCGACAAAGGCATTTCGGTGTTGACGGCGGTTCTACAGCGCACCCACGGAGCGCAGAACCTCGGCGATCTCGTTGCGTGCGGCCTCATCCAGCGGCACCTGCGGTGCGATCGGATCGCCGACGGCAAAGCCCTGCAACTGCAAGGCCGTCTTNNATCTTGTTGCCCCGCCACAAAGGCCGCTGCAACTCCATGACCCGCGTCCAGTCAGCGGCTTTCGCCGCGTCATAGAGGGCGATGCTCTGCTTCGGCACGATGCAGGCCGGACCCGCCATCCAGCCCACGCCGCCGATCATCAGCACGCAAGCGGGGATGTGGGCGGAAGCGGAAAACACCTCCATGCGCCCGCGCGTGCGCTCGATGATCGAAAGCAGCCGCCCGGTATTGGTGGAAGCATCCTTGATGTAGTTGATGTTCGAGATCTGGCTCAGCCGCTCGATCACCGGCAGCGTCAGGTCGGAGCGCTGGAAGTTCGGGTTGGTGTAAAGCACCACCGGCCGCCCGCGTGCCGCGCCTGCAATCGCCTTGAAATAGGCTTCCACGCCGGCATCCCCGACCGGGAAGTAGGCTTCCAAAATCGCCAGAATGCCGTCGGCACCCGCTTCCACCATGGCTTCGGTTTGCGCCACGGCATCCCGGATCGTGGTGGACGCAACGCCCGTCACAACTGGCACGCGACCGCGATTGGCGGCGATCGTCGTCTTCACGACCTCCATGCGCTGCGCGTTCGACAGGTAGGCGAACTCGCCGGTGCTGCCGAGCGGCGCCAGCCCATGCACGCCCTGCGAGACCAGGTGTTCAACCAGGTCTCCGAGAACGGCGGTGTTGATGTCGCCGCCTTGTGTCGTCGGAGAAACGAGATACGGAAAGACGCCGTGGAAAGACATCGGGAGGTCCTTCGCCGCGCCGCTTACTGCGCGGCCTTCACGTAGAAGGGTAGGGTGTAGCCGTCCGAGCGTCCTTCAAAGGACAGGTCGGTCTTGGCGGCCCAGGTGTTGTCCAGGAAGAACAGCGGGATGATGCCGAGATCGCCCATCGCAATGCCCGTTGCCTTCTTCAACAACGCCTCACGCTCGCCGTCGTCCAGCGTGGTGCGGGCCTGTTCCAGCACCTTGTCGAACTCGGCGTTGGAATAACGGCCGCGATTGCCCTGGCCGGCATTGTCGCCGAAGGTTTCCAGAAGCGGTCCGAGCACGCCCGACGCCTCGCCGGTTTCCACTGCGGCACCACCCATGATGAAGCTGAACTCGCGGGCCGAAGCGCGCGAGAAGTACACGCTGCCCGGCAGGGTCTCCACCTTGGTCTTGACGCCGATGCGGCTGAAGAACTGACCAACGGCCTGTGCGATCTTGGAGTCGTTAGGATAACGATCGTTGGTCGCATGGAAGGTCAGGTCGAAGCCATCGGGGTAGCCGGCCTGCGCCAGCATGTCCTTGGCCTTGTTCGCGTCGAACGGATCGGTGGCGAGCGCTGTGTCATGGCCGAAATAGCCTTCCGGAACGACCTGGCCGGTCGGCGTGCCCTGGCCGTCCATCAGGCGTTCGACGATCGCATCGCGGTTGAGCGACAAGGAAAGCGCACGGCGCACTTCCGCCTTCTGCAGCGGGTTCTTGCCGTCCGGGCCCTTGGCGAAGGGCGACGTTTCGCGGTCTTGATCCATATGAAGATACATCAGGCGGTTACCGGTGGCCTTGATGACCTTGACCGAGTTGGACTCTTCCAGCCGGCTCGTATCGGCGGTCGGAATGTTCTCGATCATGTCGACATCGCCCGACAGGATCGCAGCAACGCGGGCGCTGTTGTTCTTGAAGATGCGGAACGTGACCTTGTCCCAATCCGTCGCGCCGCCCCAGTAATCCGGATTGCGCTCGAGCGTGATCACCGAGTCCGGCGTCCAGGACACGAACTTGAACGGACCGGTGCCGACCACGCCCTTGCCCTGGTTCATCTGCTCGGTCGGTGTTTCGCCGAACTCAGCGGGCAGGATAGCGATGCGGCTGAGATTGTTCAGAAGCAGCGGCGTCGGGCCTTTGGTCGTGATGCGCACCGTCATCGGATCGACAGCGACGACATCCGCGATCGCCTTCACATAAGGGGTAAAGGCGCTCGGGCTGTTCTTGGCGGCAATCGGCACACGCTTGATGCTGGCGACCACGTCGTCTGCCGCGAAGTCGCTGCCATCATGGAACTTGACGTTCGGACGCNNCGGACGCAGCTTGAATTCCCAGGTCGTGTCGTCGACGCGGTTCCAGCTGGTCGCCAGCGCCGGCTCGATCTGCTGGCGAGCATCCTGGTTCACGAGGCCGTCGAAGATGTTGCGCGCCATCGCGCTATTGGGTCCGACGACGTAGAATTGCGGGTCCATCGAGGTCGTGGACGCCGAAAGGCCCACCGTCAGGTCACGCGCCCAGGCGCCGGCCGAAGGGAAAAGAACAACGGATGCGGCAAGCGCGGCGGCTGCGAAAAACTTCATGAACAAGCTCCTCCAAAGCTTCATCCCCAGATGGGGAGATTTGGGGCAACTGCATATTTCCTTCGCACAATGATGGAAAATTGCATTATAGCCTGATCCCATGCCGAAACGTTATGGAGGCACTGCATGCGCCTGAAGCCGCGTCAGTTGGAAGCCTTCCGCCATGTTATGCTCACGCGCGGCGTAACGGCGGCGTCCGAAGCCATGAACATCGCCCAGCCCGCCGTCAGCCGGCTGATCCGCGATCTGGAAAGCGAGGTCGGCATGACCCTGTTCACCCGGCAGGGCGGACGACTCCTCCCCACGCCGGAAGCGGTGCTGCTGCTGGCCGAGGAGGGCAGGATCGATCTCGACGCCAGGCTGGTCGATTACTTTCCCGAATGCNNCGCCGCCGATGATATCCGCCAGCATTTGAATGTCGTTCTGCGCATGGCCAGCGTCATCTCGCTGGTACGGCCATTCCTGCATCAGGCCATGATGGAGATCGTCGGACCGCGCCTCGACCTGCCGCTGGTTCTCGATGTCGAAAACAGCCGCCACATCTGGGACATGGTAGAACAGAGCCATTACGATCTGGGCCTGGTCTTCGGCCCACCGCGTCAGGGCGATTTACAGACCGTCCATCTGCACAGTTCAACGGCGGTCGCCGCTATGCCGCCGGATCATCCGCTGGCCGAGAAGGACGTCATTACGCCGACCGACCTCCTCGACTGCCGCGTTCTTACCGCCGGCCGTAACTCGCCGCTGCGTCGCGGCCTTGACCGCGCCTTCTCCCAGGCCGAGCAAGCACCGCTGAATACGCTCGAGACTTCCATGCTCAACTGCTGCCACTTCGCCGCCGCCGGCATGGGCGTCGCCATCGTCGACCGCATCACCATGCGCGCCGCCGACGTCCAACTTTGCGCCAAGCCGTTCCTGCCGGTGATCGACGTTTCCTATTACGCCGCCCGCCCCGCCGGCTCGCGCCAGATCCTCGTGCTCGACCAGATCGTCGAGCGCATCAAGGCACTTTTGGACCAGGACACGACAGCCTTGGGCTGATCCGTCACCCCCAATTAGACCGGTGAATAGTTTTCCGCCCGCACCGTCATTGCGCCGGATAATGTATCCCCGGGTCGAAGAATCGCCATGGCGTTCGACTGACCGAGTTCAGGACGGTTCACGACATCCGGTGCATGGCTGACCGGTTCGGCGCAAAACACTGGTCGGTTGTCCGGCACGAAAACATGAAGATGCCGGAGCGCCCCCTCGGCCTCGAGCGTGATCGCCAACCCGTCCTCAGGCCGGCAAATGCGGGCCAAAAACGGGCTCCATTCCGGGAAAAACCGGTCAAAATACGGTAGTTTGCCGAGACTTTCCGGCGCTTCCGACCGAAAAATCGGCATCTCAACTCGCTTCGGCAGCGGCAAACCGGCCTTATCGCGCTCAAAAGCGCTCGAAGATCCGAAGCTCAGCGTCGCCTCCGGCGTTTTCACAAACCACGGATGTAACCCGATGCCAAAGGGCAGAGCGTGATCGCCCGTATTGCGGACGGACAAGGCAATCCGCAGGCCTTGTTCAGACAGACTAATTTCCTGCTGCGCCAGATATCTATAAGGATTGCGGATACTTGCAAAATCCTGCTCGAGCACAAGCTTAGCATCATCCAGGCTCGCTACGCGCCACGGATGCTCTCGCGAGAAGCCATGGATCGCCATGCCTTCATCTGGAAGATTAACCGGCAACACGATCTCGCGCCCTTCGAAGCCAAACCGGCCTTGTTTGATCCGGTTTGCAAAAGGCAGCATCGCAAAACAGCCTGCCTTGAACGGCGGCACACTGCCATCCGCCGGCGCGAACAAAGCGATCCAAGTGCTTGTTCCAGCTCGCCAATCCAGCGAGAGAACAGCACCGCCAACCGCCGGATCCACGACGACACGGTAATCGTCGGCAATCAGCGTAATGGTCATTGATCGTCGCGCGTATAATCCTGCGCCGTGAACGACCCGCCCTGAAACCGCCGCGTAATTGCATCGCCTTCTTCTGGTAGCGGCGCGAAAGTCTCGGCGTTGTCCTGTGGCCTATAGCCAATGCGTTCCGCGTCATCTCCCTTCCACCAAGAGCGCGTATTAGCCGAAACGCCCCAGACCACGGCATGGCCGGTTTTGTCAGCTTCCACAGCCGCAATAATCAGCCGTTCGAGGTCGTCATGCGACAGCCAGGTCGACAGATGGCGGGCCTCAGTCGGCTTGGGCAAACATGAGCCGATGCGCATATGCACGCTTTCCAGCCCGTGCTTATCGAACATCATCCGCCCGAGCATTTCCGCGTAAGCCTTTGACAAACCGTAATAACCATCCGGTCGCACCGGATCTTTGGTTGAGAGCGTCTCTTCGCGCTCGTAGAAGCCGATCGTATGGTTCGAACTGGCAAACACGATCCGCTGCTTCTCCGCCCGCGCGGCCTCAAAGACATGCGTCAGGCCGAGAATATTGGCCTCGATAATTGGACGGAACGGCTTCTCGACGCTGATGCCGCCGAGATGAACGATCGCGTCCGTGCCTTCCACCACGCGCCGCACCGCGCCTTCGTCCGCCAGATCAGCCTGAACAAACGCCGCGCCTTCCGGCACAGGATCCGGAAACGGGTTGATGTCTGACAAGCGCACTTGGCAGCCGTGCGCGACAAGCCTAGGCGCGAGCATGCGACCCAGCGTGCCGGATGCGCCGGTCAGAAGAATGTGCCGCGCCATGATCAAAGCCCTTTCATGCGAGCAACCGGCGTCCCGCGCACCGGCGCCTCAGCCAGAAACACGCCACCCGATTGCGGCGCGTCGGCGAGTGCTGCCGCATCGACCTGGCGGTGGCTGGTGATCGCAATTTGCTTGAGGTCAGGACCGCAGAAGCAGGGCATCGTGGGTGCCGGAATTGGTACGGGAATGCGCTCGCGCAACGTCCCGTCGGCCGCAAAGCGGTTCAGCACACCAGCGGAGACGCCGGCGCTCCAGTACTCACCATCCGCATCGCAAGCGCCGCCATCCGGGCGGCCCTTTGTTTCGTCGAGATCAACAACGCGCTGCCGGTTCGTCGCTTCGCCGCTGCTGAGATCAAAGTCGAGGCGATCGATCCAGGGGCCGCGCGAGTCCGAATGGTAGAGGATGCGCCCGTCCGGCGACCAGGCCAGTCCGTTGGAAACGGCAAAGCCACCCTCCATCGCTCTCGCTTGGCCCTGCGCGTCGATGCGGTAGAGCTTGGCAATCGGCTGGCGGTCGGCTCGTCCATCCATGGCGCCGATCCAGAACGCACCGTCCGGCCCGACCTTACCGTCGTTCAGCCGCGAGGTCTGGGGCTCGTCATAGCCGGTCCAAAGATCGCGCCGTGTTTCCGTTTCGGGATCGAACACGATCACCTTGCGGGCGAGTGCAACCACCAGTACGCCGCTGTCGCAGAGCCCGAGCGCCGTTACCTCCGCCTCGAACGACCATTGCCGCCGCACGCCCTCCGCAAGGTCGATCTCGATGATTGCCTTGCCCGGTATGTCGCACACGAACAGCGTGCCGCGCCTGTCATCCCAGACGGGACTTTCAGTCAAACCGGCGCACAGATCGGCGATGCAGCGGAAGGTGAGCGTCATTCGGCCCTCGTGGTACGGCGGATCACGTCGGGATGGTCCAGCACGAAGTCGGAGAGTTCAAGCCCCAATCCCGCACCCTCGAACGGGAAAATCTGTCCGTTCTCGATGCGCGGCATCACCGTGACCAGATCGCGATACCACGAGGTGTAATAGGCGCGCACAGACTCCTGGTAGATCGCGTTCGGGAGGTTCAGCGACAGGTGGATGGAGGCTGCGAAGATGACCGGCCCGGTGCAGTCATGCGGGGCAACCGGGCGCTGGAAGGTTTCCGCCATGGTCGCAATCTTCTTGGCTTCCGACAAACCGCCGCACCACGACACGTCGAGCATGACATAGTCCGTCGCGTCAGCCTTGAGCACGTCGAGGAATTGCGAGCGCGTCGCGAGCGTCTCGCTGGCGCAAACGGGAATGCCGGCCTGCCGCGCATAGATCGCCAGGGTTTGCGGGTTCACCATCTTGATCGGGTCTTCCGCCCAGAACGGCTTGAATTCCTGCAAGCCGCGGGCGATCGCGAGCGCAGAGGTCAGGTCCCACATCGAATGCAGCTCGACCATCACCTCCATCTTGGTCCCGACGGCGTCGCGGATTTGCCGGAAGGGCACCAGCGCCTCGTCGAGCTCGCGCGCATGGATGAAGTTGCCGCCATTGGCGACGGCGAACGGATCGAATGGCCAGATCTTCATTGCCGTGATGCCTTCCGACAGCAGGCTTTCGGCCAGCGCCCCGGCATCGCGGTGGAAGGCGAGCTGGTCTTCGTAGGGACCTTCCTTGGCTTCGTCCGCATCGCCGATATACCGGCGCGCGCCCGACTTGTTGTAGGTGTAGCCGGCGCAGGTGTTGTAGGTGCGGATCGACAGTCGCGACAATCCGCCAAGCAGCTGATGAACAGGCTGGTTTACGGCCTTGCCGAAGAGATCCCAAAGCGCGACATCGATCGCGGACGCTGCGCGGATTTCCACGCCCGACGAGCGGAAGCCGACATAGGGCGACAAGAGCAGGCTGGAGATGCGGTCGATCTCTAGCGGGTCCTTACCCACGATCTGCGGCGCCACATCGCTGTGAATATAGGCCGCCACGGCATTCGCGCCGCGAAACGTCTCGCCCAATCCGACGATGCCCTCATCCGTATGCACCCGCACCCACAGGATGTTGTTGAGATGCGGCAGCTGTATGGTTTCGATGGCTTCGATCTTCATGGGTATTTTCCGACAGGCAAGCGAAACGGGGCAGCGCGTGCCGCCCGTGAGGATGGTTCAGTGGGCGGCAGCCGTGGCGTTCTTGCCGCGTGCCACGATCTGCGTCGGGTTCACGAAGCGCAGCGCGATCAGGAGCCAGATCAGCGAGGTCACCATGTAGATCACCGCCATGGCGTCGATCGACTGCACGGAGCGGACACCGGCGGCAAAGACCGAATAATACAGTGCCACGACAAGCGTCTGGCTGGTGGGGCCGGCCGTCAGGAAGGTCAGCTCGAACATCGCCACCGTGCGCACCAGCACCAGCAGCATCGCGGCAAGCACGCCGGGGAGCAGCATGGGAAGGAGCACATAACGGAACAGCTTGAACGTGCCCGCGCCGAACACGCGCGCGGCTGCTTCCACCTTCGGGTCGATCTGCTCGATAAAGGGGATCATGACCAGGATCACGAAAGGCACGGTCGGTACGAGGTTGGCCAACACCACGCCCCAGAAGGTGCCGCCCACGCCGGCCATGTAGAGAACGGTCGCCAGCGGGATGCCGAAGGTGATCGGCGGCACCAGCAACGGCAGGAGGAAGATCAGGAGCACGATCTTCTTGCCCGGGAAATCCCTCCGCGCCATGGCATAGGCCGCCGTGACGCCGAGCAGGCCGGACAGGATCACCACAGTGAACACGATCTGGAAGGTGACGAGCAGCACATGGTCGAGCTGGAATTCGGCCCAGGAGGCCGCATACCAGCGGGTGGTGAAAGCGTCGGGGATCCATGTGCCCAGCCAGCGTGTGCCGAAGGATGACACGACAACGGCGGCGATCACGGCCAGCACGTTGAGGATGAAGAAGCCGGTGACCAGCCAGACGAAGGTGATCCAAAGGCGGGACAGGACGGATGTGTCGCGGATCATGGCTCAGCCTTTCCCGCCAGCGGTCGAGCCGCGATAAAACAGGGAGCGGATGCCGAGCAAAGCCGCAACCACGAGCAACTGCACGGCAGCCATGATCATGGCGATCGCCGAAGCCATGGAGTCGTCATACTGTTCGAAGGCCGCTTGTGCCGCGGCAATGGAGATCACGCGCGTCGGACCGGACGGCGCGCCGAGCAGCACGGCCGAAGGAAACACCGCGAAGGCCTGCACGAAGGTCAGACACGCGGCCACGACCAAACCCGGCACCAGCAGAGGCAGCATGACATGGCGGAAGCGCTGCCAGCTGTTGGCGCCATGCGTCGCGGCGGCCCGTTCCAAGGCAGGATCGATGCCGGTGACATAGGACAGCGTCAGCAGGAAAGTGAAAGGAAACACGGTGATGATCAGCGAGGCGAGCACGCCCCAATAGTTGTTGACCAGGCGCAACGGCGCATCGATCAGCCCGATCGTGATCAGGGTCCGATTGAACCAGCCTTGTGGCCCGAGATAGTTCAGCAACCCTTCCGCCACGAGCACTGTGCCGAGCGTGACCGGCAGAACCAGGATCGTGGTCAGCAGCCGTTGCTTCTTCATCAGGCGCACGCGCATCGCGATCGGAACAGCCAGAAGCAGGCTGACGATGGTGACAGGGACGGCCAGCCACAAGGTCGCGCCGATGGTCTTGTAGAGATAGGGATCGGAAAAGAACTTGATGTAATTGGCGAAGGCGCTGTCCCCTTCTAGCGGCCGGAACGACAGAACCAGCCCGTATAAAAAAGGATAAACGAAAATCGCCAGCACGAACAAAAGCGCCGGCAGGATCAACAGCGTGACGCCGTCAATGCCGCGATTGGCGAGGCGCTGGCGCAAACCCGGCCGTTCTATTACCCGTGCGACGTGCGACGGGCGCTCGTAAGTGTCGGTTGCCGTGCTCATGGCTGCGCCGCGAAAACAAGGGCGCGGCGGGCATCGATCTCGAGCCTGACGCGGCTGCCGAGTTCGGCGTTGCGCGACCCGTGGAACACCAGCTGCATGCCGCTGTCGGTGTTGGCGGTGCCGACGAACTCACGGCCGCGATATTCGATCGTCTCGACCGCAGCCTCGATGGCATTGGTGCCGGAAACGCCTTCGATGACGTCATCGCCGCGTGCGGCCAGAATGGCTGTATCCCCGACCTCGAGTGCGTCGAGCGCGCGTCCGGTCAACCTCGCGCCGCCAACTTCGATCGTCGCTTCGCCATTAGCTGCCTGCACGACCCGGCCGGTGATCTTGTTGCGGAAGCCCATGAATTCCGCGACGTCCAGATACAGTGGGCTTTCGTAAAGCTCGCGCGGCGTGCCGACCTGACGGATCGAGCCATCGCGCAGAACCACGATGCGGTCGGCAAGCGACAGCGCCTCATCCTGGTCATGCGTCACATAGATCGTGGTGGCGCCGAGCTGGTTGTGGATGCGGCGTATTTCGGCGCGCATTTCCAGCCGCAGCTTGGCGTCGAGGTTAGACAGCGGCT
>DCDI01000095.1:0-8205 GCA_002316345.1 Phyllobacteriaceae bacterium UBA1059
CGCTGTTCGCGGCCTTCGCGTTGTTCACGGGGCTCGCGTTGGCCGTTCGGGTCACGCTGCTCGCGGCCCTCGCGCTGATCCCGCTGGCCATTCGGCTCGCGTTGTTCGCGCGGTTCCCGCTGCTCGCGCTGACCTTGATTGTCGCGGCCCTGATTGTCGCGATAACCCTGGTTGTCGCGGGTGTCGCGGCGATCGCTCTGATCGCGGCCATCCATCTGATCGCGCTGGCCGTCCTGCGGCTGCTGCTGACCATCGTTGGACTGACCGTTCTGCGGCATCTCCATGCCGTTGCCGTCTTCGTCCATATCGTCGTCGAAATCGCTGCGCTGATCGCGCACGACCGGCTGGGGCAGCAGCGCCTGGGCGGCTGCGATGATGCGGTTGTAATGCTCGGCGTGCTGCAGATAGTTTTCGGCCATCACGCGGTCGCCCGAGCTTTGCGCATCGCGGGCCAGCGTCGTGTACTTTTCGGCAATCTGCATCGCAGAACCGCGGATCTTCACGTCCGGCCCATTGCTCTCATAGGAGCGGGTCAGCGGATTCGGGCCCTTGCGGTTATTGTTGTGATTGTTGTTGTTATTATTGTTGTTGCCGTTACCGCCGTTGCGACCGCGCATACGCCGGTTTTGCTGTTGTGGCCTCATCCTAGTTCTTTCTGACCTAGCTCGTAAACTGAAGAAGGGGAGTTTTCGGGATCGCGGAAGGGATGTCTGGCCGCGTGATACACGCCGTCACCAAACGATCCGATCTGTCAGTGTTAGGGCCGCTTGCTGCGCACAAAGCGCGGCAGTCCACCGCCGTGACGTCATCTTTTCCTAAAACACTTGCCGGACGATCCCCGCACGAAGCACAGGCGCTCATCACGCAAGAAGGCAGTATCAGTTCTTGGATCCCGAATCGGTAACGGCACTGCCTGCTTCGTCATCCGGTGCCTTGGACCCTAGTGACAAAGATTGACGTTGCCAAGTGCTTTTTCGGGTAAACCCTTGTTGTGCACCACCCCAAGGTTGCGGCGAATGCGCCCGTTTTATGGGGGATCAGGCGCGGAAGATCAGCACGCGGTCATTGCCGCCGTAGTCCTTCCGGGCATCGATCAAAGCATGACCGGCCTCCTCGAAGATTGTCGACACTGACGACTTCTGATCCCAGCCGATCTCCAGGCCGATAATGCCCGTTGCACTGAGAAAGCTGCCTGCGCCCTCAGCTATCGCGCGATAAGCATCAAGCCCATCTTCGCCGCCATCCAGCGCGCGCATCGGATCGTGATCGCGCACATCGCGCGACAAACCGTCGATCTCGCCATGCGCGATGTAAGGGGGATTGGACACGATGGCGTCGAAACACCCCGTCACATCCGCAAACCAGTCGGATCGAACGGTTTCGAACCGGTCCGCGACCCCATTGATGTGGGCGTTGCCGTTGGCCGCTTCAAGGGCGCCTGCGGACAGGTCGGTTCCGACGGCCCGCAGCTCCACAACCTCCTTCAATAGCGACACGGCAATGGCGCCGGATCCCGTGCCGAGATCAAGCAAACGGCAGGCGCCGGTGGTTTCGATGCGCGTGCGCAACCAGGGGGCAACGGCATCCACCAGAATTTCCGTGTCGGGACGCGGTTCAAGCGTGTCCGGCGACAGGTTGAAGCGCAGGCCGTGGAAGTCGCGATAGCCGAGAATGCGGTGCACCGGCTCGCCTCGGAGCCTGCGCGCTTGAACGGCATCGAGCGCTACCGCCTGCTCGGTCGTCAAAATACGGTTGGGATCGCGCACCAGATCAAGCGCGCTCAAGCCGGTTACGTGTTCGAGCAGAAGCCGCGCGTCGAAGTCAGCCCCTTCTATACCGGCTGAGCGCAACGCGTCACGGAGCGCGCGCAGCGCTTGGGATCCGCTTGTCATGTCCGGTGATCAGGCATCGCCGAGCGCCAGAAGCAGCTTGGACTGATGATCGGCAATCAAGGCGTCGACCAGCTCATCGAGATCGCCTTCCACCACACGGTCGAGCTTGTAGAGCGTGAGGTTGATGCGATGGTCGGTGATGCGGCCTTGCGGGAAATTATAGGTACGGATGCGCTCCGAGCGATCGCCAGAACCGACCTGCAGGCGGCGCGCTTCCGAGCGCTCATCCGCCAGCTTGGTGCGCTCGGCATCGAACAACCTGGCGCGCAGGATCTGCATGGCGCGGGCGCGGTTCTGATGCTGCGATTTTTCCGCCTGCACCACCACGATACCGGACGGAATATGCGTGATGCGCACGGCCGAATCCGTGGTGTTGACGTGCTGGCCGCCGGCTCCGCTAGCGCGCATCGTATCGATGCGGATGTCTTCGTTGCGGATTTCGATGTCGACGTCTTCGGCTTCCGGCAAAACAGCGACGGTTGCCGCCGAGGTGTGAATACGGCCGCTGGCCTCGGTGGCCGGCACGCGCTGGACACGATGCACGCCAGACTCGAATTTCATCTTCGAGAACACGCCCTTGCCGGAAACGGTGGCAATGATTTCCTTGTAGCCGCCCGCCTCACCTTCCGAGGCTGAAACCAGCTCGACCTTCCACCCTTGAGTCGAGGCATAGCGCTCATACATGCGAAACAGATCGCCGGCGAAGATCGCGGCCTCGTCGCCGCCGGTGCCGGCGCGGATTTCCAGGATCGCGTTCTTGGCGTCGGCGGCATCGCGCGGCAGAAGCAGGATCTGGATGTCGGATTCCAGTTTTTCGATACGCTCTTCCAGATCGGGAATATCGGCTTCCGCCAGGGCCCGCATTTCCGGGTCACCGAGCATGGCATCGAGATCGGCGCGTTCGGTCTTTGCTGCGTTGAGTTCGCGGATTTTGGCGGCGATGTCCTGCAGCTCGGAATATTCCGAAGCGAGCTTTACATAGGTTTCAGCATCCGGACCGGCCGACATCTGCGCTTCAACGAAGTCGAAGCGGCGCAGCATCTGATCCATGCGTTCAGCAGGAAGATTGACCATCAGGATTCCAAGATATCAGAGAGGCACGCCGTGCTGGGCCGCGAAGGCTTGCAGATCCGACCGAACGGAATGGCGGGCATTGGGGTGGCCGAGCAGATCGGCCATGCAGGCTTCGAGGTCCGCCACCGGCAGTTCGCACAACATCGCCTTCACCGGGCCGATCGCGGCTGGCGACATGGAGATGGAACGGAAGCCGAGGCCGATCAGGGCCATGGCGGACAAGGGGCGTCCGGCAAGTTCGCCGCACAAAGTCACCGCCGTCTTATGCCTGATACCGGCATCGACGATCTGCTTGAGCGCGCGCAGGAATGGCGCGGATAGCGGATCGAAGCGGTCGGACAAAAGCGCGCTGCCGCGATCGGTGGCGGTGATGAACTGGAACAGATCGTTGGAGCCCACCGACACGAAGTCGACGGCGGCCATCAGCTCGTCGAGCTGCCACATCAGCGACGGCACTTCGAGCATAGCGCCGAGCTTCAGCTTGGTCGGCAGATGATGCGCAAATCGGGAGAGATGGCGCACTTCGCGGTCCAGCAGCTCGCGCGCCTGCACGATCTCGTCGATCTCGGTAACCATCGGCAGCATCAAGCGCAATTCGCGCCCGCCGGCGGCCTTGAGCAAGGCGCGCAACTGAGTGCGCAGGAAGCCTGGACGATCCAGGGTGAGGCGGATGGCGCGCCAGCCGAGCGCGGGATTCTCTTCGTTCAGCGCACCCTTGAAGTAAGGCAGCACCTTGTCGCCGCCGATATCGATGGTGCGGAAGGTCACGGGCTTCGGGCCGGCGGCATCCAGCACATCGCGATACAACCGCTCCTGCGCTTCGGCGCGCGGGAAGGTCGCGGCCACCATGAACTGCAGCTCGGTGCGGAACAGGCCGATGCCGGCGGCACCCGATTCATCGAGTTGCGGCAAGTCGACGGCCAGACCGGCATTCATCAGCAGATCGACATGCACGCCGTCTTTCGAATTCGACGGGCGGTCGCGCAACTCGCGATAAAGCTCCTGGCGGCGGGCGCGGAAGCGGACCTTTTCGGCGAAGGCGGCTTCCACATCCGATTGCGGACGCAGATGGACCTGGCCTTCTTCGCCATCGACGATGATCGCGTCGCCATTTTCGGCCATGGACACGACGCCCTTGACCTGACCGGCCACCGGAATGCCCATCGCGCGTGCGACGATCACCACATGGCTGGTGATCGAGCCGTCTTCCAGAACGAGGCCGCGCACGCGGTCGCGCGGATAATCGAGCAGTTCGGCCGCACCCATCTGGCGGGCAACAACGACCGCATCGCGCGGCAGCGCTTCGCCCAACCCATCCGGCCCACGGCCAAGCAACTGGCGCAGCAGACGGTTGGCGAGATCGTCGAAATCGCTCATCCGCTCGCGCAGATAAGGATCGGTCATGTGCTGCATGCGAGCTCGCATGTCGCTCTGGACCTTTTCCACAGCGGCTTCCGCGGTCAAACCGTTGCGCACGGCTTCTTCCAGGCGACGCACCCAGCCGCGATCATGCGCGAACATGCGGTAAGCTTCCAGCACCGCGCGGTGTTCGCCTTCAAACGCCACGTCGCGGCGCGACAGCATGTCGTCGATGGAAAGCCGCAGCGAGTCGAGCGACTCGGTCAAACGGCCGAGTTCTTCCTCGCTGTCTTCATTGAACAGGTTGGTGACGACAACGCGCGGCTCGTGCAGCACGACATGGCCGAGACCGACACCGTCGTTGAAGGCAAGCCCGTTGAACGAAGCGGGACGGCTGAGATCGAGTTCGAGACCGGGCCGCGTCAGGCGCGCCAGATCGCCGGTGGCGATCATCTCGGCGATCACCATGGCGGTGGTTTCCAGCGCCTCGATCTCGTCTTCGCGGTAATGGCGCATCGTGCGGTTCTGCACGGTGAGAACGCCAAGCGTGCGACCCGCGCGCAAAACCGGTACGCCGAGGAAGGAGTTGTAGATCTCTTCGCCGGTTTCCGGAAGATAGGCGAAGGCCGGGTGCTGCTGCGCGTCAGTAAGGTTCAGCGCGCGGGCCGAGGCCGCGATCGTGCCGACGAGGCCTTGCCCCAGCCGCAACTGCGCAAGGTGGACGGAGCCGGGGTTCAGGCCTTCGGTGGCATAGAGTTCCAGAACCGAGTCGGAGCGCAGCACGTAAAGCGAGCAGACTTCGGCGACCATCTGCTGCGCGATCTCGCGCACGATGCGGTCGAGGCGTTCCTGCGGCTCCAGCGCTTCGGCCATAAGCTCGCGCAGGCGCTTCAAAAGCACTCGCGGTCCTGCGGCCTGGTCACGCATCGATCGTATCACCTTAACGGCCGGCGGAACGCATCCGCTGGCCAACCAACCTCACCCCGAAGTTGAGCGTTTAAGCTACTGCTTGTCCAGTCCATAGACCGAATGCAGCGTGCGAACCGCCAATTCGGTATAGGCCGCGTCGATCAGAATGGAAATCTTGATTTCAGACGTCGTGATCGCACGGATGTTGATGCCGCGATCGGCCAGCGCCTTGAAAGCCATCGCCGCGACGCCGGCATGAGAGCGCATGCCCATGCCGACCACCGAAATCTTGGCCATGCCGCTTTCGGACTGCACGGTGTCGATGCCGATGTCCTTCTGGATCTGGTCGAGCACGACACGAACCTTGTCGAGGTCGCCCGCCGGAACGGTGAAGGTCATGTCGGTGCGCGAACCGTCCTCGGAAATATTCTGGACGATCATGTCGACATTGATGTTGGCTTCGGCCAGCGGCATGAAGATGCCGGCCGCAACACCTGGGCGATCCGAAACGCGGCGGAGCGATATCTGCGCTTCGTCGCGGGCATAAGCGATACCGGTCACGACCTGCTGTTCCACGATTTCATCCTCGTCGCAAATGAGTGTGCCGGGCGGGTTATGGAAATCTCCCATGCCGGGCGCATTGGGATCCTCGAAAGACGAACGCACGAAGGTACGCACCTTGTGCACCATCGCAAGCTCGACCGAGCGAACCTGCAGAACCTTGGCGCCGAGCGAGGCCAGTTCCAGCATTTCCTCGAAGGAAACGCGGTTCAAGCGGCGCGCCTTGGGCTCGATGCGCGGATCGGTCGTGTAAACGCCGTCCACGTCGGTATAGATATCGCAGCGATCGGCCTTCACGGCAGCGGCGATGGCGACCGCGCTCGTATCCGAACCGCCACGGCCAAGCGTCGCGATGCGGTTGTCCGGGCCGATACCCTGGAAACCGGCGATCACCGCCACCTGGCCGATGCCGAAGCGGCGCACGAGTTCCGACCCGTCGATCTCGGTGATGCGGGCCGCACCATGCGCGCCGTCGGTGCGGATCGGGATCTGCCAACCGGCCCAGGACCGCGCATCGATGCCAATATGCTGCAGGGCGATCGCCAGGAGACCTGCGGTCACCTGTTCGCCGGACGCGACCACGGCATCATATTCGCGCGCATCATGCATGGGCGAAGCGTCGCGCGCCCAGGCAACCAGCTCGTTGGTCTTGCCGGACATGGCGGACACGACCACCGCCACTTCATGGCCGGCATCGACTTCACGTTTGACGTGTTGGGCCACCACGCGAATGCGGGCGATGTCGGCGACGGAGGTTCCGCCGAATTTCATCACGATACGCGCNNATATCCCGGTCGAGGTACTTGGCGCTTGAATGCTTGAAGATGCCTCCGGCGGAAGCCCGAGGCGGATGCGGCGTCCATAACCAAAACCCGTTCGCCGCGCAAGCAACCGGCTTGCTTCCGCTGTTGCGATGCCTAACCTTTCCGCAAAGGAATTTGCAGGACCACGCATGCCCCGCCTTCAAAAACAGAGATCCATGACACTCACCGCCGATCATGTCGCGCGGCTTGCCCGCGACATCCCCGATCCAGGCTTCCAGCCGGTTCCCGGCATGGTGCCGATCACGCAGGCAGACTACGACGAGATCGCCGCCGACCTGATCGCGCAGGCGCCGAAGGACGGTTTGTGGGTCTTCGCCTATGGCTCGCTGATCTGGAACCCGGATTTCGATTTCACGGACAAACGCATCGCGCGCGCCCGCGGCTGGCATCGCGCCTTTTGTCTTGGCTGGGATTATCGCTTCCGGGGCAATCGCGAACAGCCGGGCGTGATGCTGGCGCTCGATCGCGGCGGCTCCTGCACCGGCGTGGTCTACCGCCTGCCGGACGATGCGCTGGACGCCAATATCCACCGCCTCCTTCGGCGCGAGATGAGCATGCGGCCGACTGCCTTTCCGCCGCGTTGGATCCCAGTGGAAACAGACGGTGGCCGCCTCACCGTTCTGACCTTTGCCATGAACCGCAAGAGTGGCCGCTATATCGGCGATCTCAGCGACGAGCAGACCGCCGACGTGCTGGCCACCGCCTGCGGCTTTCGCGGCTCCATGGCGGAATATCTGTTCGCCACCGTGTCGCACCTGGAAGAAATGGGCATCCACGACCGCTATCTCTGGCGGTTGCAGGAACTCACCGCCGCGCGCATCGACGCGATGCCACAGCCGGACGCAACGGCGTCTTCGGCGCGCTAGTCTTCCGGCAGCGAGAAGATTTCGCGGTCAAGACGTGGCATCAGCACGCCGGCTGCTGCGAAGCTTTTTGCCGCGTCTTCGTTGGGCAGAGAAAAAAGCCGGTAGCTGACGGGACTGATTTCACGCCCGCGATAGCGGAACGTGGCGTGTCCATGATGGCTGATTTCGCCGGAGGGTGACACAAGCGCAAACGGAAACGACGCTCGCGACCAGCCACCATCAGCAGGGTCCGACCAGACCTTTCCTAGTGCAACCTTCACATCCCAATAGCCGGCATCGCCGGGTAGCGAACCGATGCGGATGGTCTCCTGCGTGGCAGGCACAAGATCACTGCCCAGCGTGCTGAAGCGCAGCCGCACGGCTGGAAAAAACAAGGGATCCTTGTCGAGGCGCGCATCGACTTCCGTTCCCGCCCCTGTCGTGCCGAGCCGGGATTCGGAAAACACAAGGGTTCCGGCAAAGGGTTCCAGCGCAGCTGACGAGCCGGGCGGCAAGGGGACCGGAGCGCCCTGCACGGCTTCCAGCCGCGGGCCGAACAGCGTCAGGTCCTCATCGCCGCCGGCCAGCGGCGTGTTCAGTTCCACTGCCGACGCTGCGCCGCACGACAAAAGGCCCGCTGCGGCCAGAAAGAACCGACGCCAGATCATCATACCCCTGCAAACCGTCCAGCCATCCAGACGCGGATGGGCCCGAGCCCTGATGAGCTCATGACGGTGCCCT
>DCDI01000095.1:8258-17444 GCA_002316345.1 Phyllobacteriaceae bacterium UBA1059
CGAGAACAAACCGCGTCAATCCTACGCGCGTGACGCTTTGCTATTCCCTTGACTTCACAGCGGCTGCGCCCGACTTGGGATACGCCTAACCGGAGACCTTTGTCATGGCGGATGCAGCGCAAACCGCGATCGCGCGAACCACGATCGATACCGGCGAAGTCGAGCGCTTTTCACGGCTCGCGGCCGAGTGGTGGAACCCGACCGGCAAGTTCAAGCCGCTGCACAAGTTCAACCCGGTGCGCTTGGCCTATATCCGCGATCAGGTTGCCGCCCGCTTCGGCCGTGACCCGCATGCCGCACGCCCGTTCGACGGTCTGCGCATCCTCGACATCGGTTGCGGCGGTGGCCTGTTGTGCGAGCCGCTGGCGCGTCTGGGCGCGACGGTTGTCGGTGCCGACGCCTCTGAAACCAATATCGAGGTCGCCAAGCTGCATGCGGCCGAAGGCAACCTGGTGATCGATTACCGCGCCACCACTGCGGAAGCGCTGGCCGATGCCGGCGAGCAGTTCGACGTCATCCTCAACATGGAAGTGGTCGAGCATGTCGCCGATGTCGACCTGTTCATCTCCAAGACATCTGCCATGGTGAAGCCGGGCGGCATCATGTTCGTGGCCTCGATCAACCGCACGCTGAAAGCCTGGGGCCTCGCCATCATCGGCGCCGAATATGTGCTTCGCTGGCTGCCGCGCGGCACGCATCAGTTCGAAAAGCTGGTGCGCCCGGAAGAGCTGGAAACCGCCTTGCGCGCCGGCGGCCTGAGCGTCATTGACCGCACGGGCGTGACCTTCAACCCCCTTGCCGACCGCTGGGGCCAGTCCCGCGACATGGACGTGAACTACATGGTGCTGGCGGAACGGCCGGGCTTCAACTGAGGCTAAAGTTTACTGCTGCAATGGCGGCCAGCCGGCCACGGCGCCGACGGCATGCAGTCGCTGCATGGTCTCGACTTCGATGTTGTCGCGAGCAAGGGCTGCCTTGATCGCCGGCTGCGCGATATCAGGCAGCTTTGCGAGCGCGAAGGTTGCACTCTTGACCATCTTCTCATCTTTCGCAGCGATCAAAGCGGAGATGAGAAGATCGGCCATGCGCGGATCGTTCTTGAGTTCGCTCGGTACCGCGATCGTCAGATGCTCGAACACTTCGACGTTCGGCGCGTTTTTCACGAGATCGAGATAGGCCTGGAGTCCCGGAGGACCGGACTTCGAAAGCGCTACAATAATCTGTCGGCGCTCTTCGATGCGGTTAGCTTTAGTCTCGAAGGCCGTCTTCAACGCATCCGCAACGCGTTGGCTTCGATCGGTGTTTTCTTCAACGCGAATGGTCGCCCTTGCAAGATCCATCTCCGATTGCGCGGTTTCCAGATCCCGCAGAGCAGCATTCAGCATTGCCGGATCGCGCTCGCCCGCTTTCGACAGGGTGCGGGATGCCATCTGACGGGCTTCCGCATCATCTGATCCAAGCAAGCTGCGAAGCTTCGCCTTCACATCGTTTGGAAACGTTTCGCTTCCTTGCAGGATATGCGCGAGGTTGCCGCTGAAGCGATCATCATTGCTTCGTAACAGAGCCTCCTGAACGAATGGCACAACGCCTTCCCCCTGATAAACTAGGGCCGCCGACGTGGTCGCCTGAAGATTAGGTTCTTGCGTACGTTCCAGAAGAGCCAGCAGTCCGGGCGCTAGCTCCTTGGGATGAGGCGGCGCAAAACCCGCTAGATTGGCAAGATTGGCTTCCAGCGCGATATCCGCCGGCTCATGCAGGAGCTTGGCGAGTGTCGGAACGAGTTCTGGTGGAAGCTCGGGCACTTTGTTCTGGAACTTCGATTGAGCAAGGATCGTGGCAAGCAGGTAGCTCGTCTCGATCCGGCCTGCTTCATCCTGTGCGGCAACGAAGCGTCGCGTCAGATCCGGGATGGCTGCATCACCGAGACGCACGACCTCCTGCGCGGCCTGCATGAAATCCTGTTCGGTTTCGGCCGCATGCATCTTGGCAAACGCGCCATCGACGACCTCGCCGGCACTCTGAGATAATGCCGGTGCCGCCCATAACAAAAGCGATGCCAGCAGGCCGGCCCGGATTGCGGTACGTTTCTGCGACATCATTCTCCTCTCCAACGGATAAGCGCTATTGGCTAGGTAAGCGGCCCATGCATCAATTCTGCTCTTCAGGCAGAGCCGGGAGTGGCAGGAACCCGACGCCATCTTCGGCGAGGCTCTTCGCTTCTTCTAACGTGGCTTCGCCGTAAATGCCGCGCGCTTCCGTTTCACCGAAATGGATCTTGCGCGCTTCTTCGGCGAACTTGTCGCCGACATTTTCGGCTGAGCTCCGCACCTTGCGGGCTAGGTCCTGCAGCTGCGCGATCATCTTGGCCTGTTCAGCGCCAGCTGCCAGCGCGAGCTTCTCACGCCGCTTGCCGGTGGACACGGCAGGCGCCATCAGCGCCTTGCTGACCTTCGCTGAACCGCAGGTCGGGCATGTCACCAGGCCGCGCTGAGACTGCGCGTCGTAATCATCGCCGTTGCGGAACCAGGCTTCGAAGTCGTGGCCTTCAGTGCAATGAAGCGAATAGGAGATCATTCCGCGGCCTGTGCCTGCCCCTGAGCGCCAACCCGCGCGACATCGAAGGTGCGAGCGTTGCGCAGGTTCGGGATCTTCTTGCGGGCGTCCGCGACCTTGGCGGTGTCGATCTCGGCCGTAATCACCTGCGGTTCCCCGCTCGTGGCTTCGGCCAGGATGGCACCCCACGGATCGATGATCATCGAATGGCCGAAGGTTTCGCGCCCGTCCTGATGCCGGCCGGACTGCGCGGCTGCGATCACGAAAGCGCCGTTCTCGATGGCCCGGGAGCGCAGCAGCACATGCCAGTGCGCTTCGCCGGTCCGGCGCGTGAAGGCGGCGGGAACGGTGAGTACCTCGGCGCCGGCCAGTGCCTGCGCCTGGAACAGCTGCGGAAAACGCAGGTCGTAGCACACGGCCATGCCGAGCGTGGCGAAAGGCAGAGTCGCCACCACGCTTTGCGCGCCGGGCTGGTAGGTCGCGGATTCGCGCCAGCTTTCGCCGCCGTCGAGATCGACGTCGAACATGTGGATCTTGTCGTAGGTGGCGATCCGCGCGCCGTCGGGCCCAAACAGGAAGGCCCGGTTGGCGACCTTGCCGTTTTCGCTGATATCACCGAGCGCGATGGCCGTTGAGCCGATATGCAGGGTGATGCCGAGTTCACCAGCCAGACGCTGACCGGCCTGTGCGACAAGGTCTTCAGCCTCAGTGCGCAACATGGCGCGCAACGCTGGACGGTCCCGCACCAGCGCGCCGGTCATTTCCGGCGTTTGCACATAGGTGGCGCCGCGTGCTGCGGCCTCGCGGACCAGTTTTTCCATCGCCGCGATGTTTTCGGCGATTTCGGTGCCGGAACACATCTGCACGGCTGCAGCGGTGAAAATCGCCATGGGAGATCCTCAGGCCGCCAGAAGCGGATCCAGCTTGCCAGATGCATCCAGCGCATGCAGGTCGTCGCAACCGCCGACATGGGTGTCGTCGATGAAGATCTGCGGGAAGGTCGAGCGCTTCGAGCGCGTCATCATCTCCTGGCGCAGTTCCGGCGAGAAGCTCGCATCATGCTCGGTGTAAGACACGCCCTTCTTGTCGAGCAGCTTCTTGGCCGCCGTGCAATAGCCGCAGCCCACGCGCGTATAGATCACAACATCAGCCATATGCGTTCCCATCAGAAATCCTTGAGCCGCCTATATAGAGATGCGCAAAGGCGGCTGGAAGCCCTCGCCGCTTGTTAGGGTTCAAACCCTGCAATAAAGAAGATGGCTGGTTTTCAGGTGAAGGCAGAAGCAGCAGCGCCCCGATCAGCCGGCGCGATCGGGAGAGATGGGCTTTCCCGACTGAGGCAAAAGCCTTGCCTTCAAAATGGAGGTGAGGATGATGTGGTTTCTGCCACTGAACGTCAGCTTTCAAATGAAGAAGACCCGGAGCGGCTGGTCAATAGCACTCCGGGTCAACATCTTCATCTAAAGGCAAAACGGGGAGTAGGTATGCAGCCTGCTTCCCACCTCCGAAATATAATCCACTACAGCCCCTTCGTCAAAGCCCTCGCCTCACCCTTCATCCTCTTCAAGATCGAGCTGGTCGGGCAAAACGCGGGAGAAGGTGAGGATGTCGACGGCTGATGCGCCGTTGCGCAGGAGGGTTCGGGTGACGGCGGAGACGGTGGCGCCGGTGGTGTAAACGTCATCGATCAGGAGCACGCGTTTGCCTTTGAGCTTGGTCTTGGTTTTTGGGTGCACGCGAAAGGCGCCGCGGACATTGTCCTGGCGCTGTTTGGCATGAAGGCCGACCTGTTGGCGTGTGGGCCGCGTGCGGTGGATGAGGTCGGGTTCGAAGGGAAGGCCAGTCAGGGCGGACAGACTGCGGGCGAGTTCGGCGGACTGGTTGTAGCGACGCTGGAAGAAGCGGCGGCGGTGCAAGGGCACGGCGACGATGAGGTCGGCTTGGTCGAGCAGTTCGCTGCCGGCGCGCAGCATCCAGCGCGCCATCCAGGGGGCGAGATCGGTGCGATCGCGATATTTGAGGTCGCCTACCATGCGGCGCGCCAGGCCGGTATGGATGGCGGCGGAGCGCAGGCGCGCAAAAGGCGGCGGGTTGGCGATGGCCTCAGCCGACAGGAAGCTGTCGCCCTTGTCTTCGCGAAACGGCGTGCCCATCACCGGGCAATACGGCCTGTCGATCAGGCGCANNAGGTTGGACCAGCAGGTGCCGCAAAGCGATCCGGGCACGGCGACCTGTGTTTGGCAGCCCAGGCAGATCGGCGGGAACAGGAGTTTACCGGCGGCGCGGGCAAGGAACGTCGGCGCTGACAAAAGCCGTGTCTTGATCAAAGGCGCGGCGAACACGTAAAAGCACCCCCTCTGTTCATGATCTGCCAGGAGTGCCAGCGTTGGAGCCGATTGTCGATACCGCGCTGAGCCTCCAGCACAAACGCCGCGCATTGGCACTTGGCCCCGCCAATGGCGTGGACTTCCTGATGCGGCTGAGCGCCGACGATCTCCTTGAGCGGCTGGCGACTGTGGAGCGGCGCTTTCCAGATGCCGCGACGCTGTTTTCGCTGACCGGACACGCGGCATCGGCCCTTCAGGCCAGCGGCAAGGTCGATCATGTCACCCGCGTAGAAGCGATGCCCGAGCTTCTGAACGACGGCGAAGGTCAGGTGGCCGCGCCCGAAACCGTGCCGCTCGAACAGGAAAGCATGGACCTGATCGTGTCGCTTCTGTCCTTGCATGAAGCGAACGACATTCCCGGCACCCTGATCCAGATCCGGCGTGCGCTCAGGCCCGACGGTTTGTTTCTGGCGGCGTTTCCGGGTGCCGGTACTTTGGCAGAATTGCGCGACAGTTTTCTTCAGGCGGAAGCGGAGTTGAGCGATGGGGCGAGCCCGCGCGTGCTGCCTTTCACCGACGTGCGCGATGCCGGCGGTCTGCTCCAGCGCGCGGGCTTCGCTCTGCCGGTGGCCGATCTCGAAACGCTGACCGTGCGCTACGACAACCTGTTTGCCTTGATGAAGGATCTGCGCGCGATGGGCGCGGCCAACGCCATGATCGCCCGCAGCCGCAAGCCGGCAAACCTGGCGCTGTTCATGCGCGCTTCGGAAATCTACGCGGAGCGCTATTCCGATCCGGACGGGCGCATCCGCGCAACCTTTTCGATCGTCTGGCTGTCGGGCTGGGCGCCGCATGCCTCGCAGCAGAAGCCGGCAGCGCGCGGCAGTGCAACGGCATCGCTGGCCGAGGCGCTGAAACCGCGCTGATTACTGATCAGCGTCCAGAGCCTGGATGAGGCGGCTGTTGTTATTGCCCCAGAGATAAGTCAGCGCGTTTGTGGCATTGCCGAAGCCGACCAACACGGCGAGCGCGAGACAAGCGACGATCAGGCCGTATTCGACCATCGTGGCCCCACGCTCGTCCCTGATAAACCGTCGGATCATCTCGGATGCCCAAACCCTGTGTTGGTGCATCCTTGCCGTCAGGCATTAAGAATTCGGCGTGTCAAAGCAGAGACTTGGACGTTTCAGCAGTCGCCGACCTGACGGCCATCGTCGCGGATGACGCAAACCCCGCCTGGCTTCTGCGACAGGACGCTGCGGCGGACCGTGTAGGTGCCCGGTGTGTTGATGCTGCCGGTGGCGGAGTAATCGAGGTCGCTGCTGCCCATGACACTGCTTCCGACACTGCCCATAACACCGCGCTCTTCCCGCACCATCATCGGCGCCAGAAACAGGGTCAGCGCGACGCCGGCCGTGCTGAAAAGAAGGGCTGAGCGGACGAGGACGGATCGGCAGGCCGAGAAGAAGGCTTCGTGCCTGCTCGGCTCCGGTGGCAAGTTCATATCCCTGCGCATCGTTGACTCTCCTGTTGGCATCAGCAGTTTTAAACCTTGCTGTTGCCTTCAAATTGTCACGAGTGCCTAAAAGCTTTGTTAAGCCTGCCGGTAAGGATTGGGTTCAGACCGGTCTCAAAGCAGGTCGATGAGATGCGAGATCAGCGGCTCGTCGGCGGGCGGCATCGGGTAATCACGTAGCTTGTTGGGTCGTACCCATTTCAGCGCCTGGGCTTCCAGTGGCTGCGGCGTGCCCCAGTAACGGCGGCAGACATAGAGCGGCATCAGCAGATGAAAGCTGTCATAGGTGTGGCTGGCAAAAGTCAGCGGCGCGAGGCAGCTCACCTTGGTGTCGATGCCCAGCTCCTCTTTCAACTCGCGCACCAAGGCCAGCTCGGGCGTTTCGCCGGCCTCGACCTTGCCCCCGGGAAATTCCCACAGACCGGCAAGCGACTTGCCTTCCGGCCGTTGCGCCAGCAACACGCGGTTGTCGGCATCGACCAGTGCGCAGGCGACAACCAGAACAAGCTTCTTGGCGTCGCTCATGCTTCCGCTTCCACGACAGCACCTTGCGGGCGGCGATAGTGATAGCCGTACACCGCCTCAAAGCCGATCGAGCGGTAGAGCTTGATGGCGACTTCGTTGTTGGCTTCGACCTGCAACCAGGCGAGCTTGGCACCGCGCAGCTTGGCCCATTTCAAGGCCGACAGAACCACACGACGGCCATAACCCTGCCCGCGAACCTTCACATGGGTCGCGACCTCGAACAGGCCGGCGAGATCACGATCCTGAACGCAGATCGCCGACGCCAGCGGATGATCCTCGGCTTCCAGCGCAAACAAACCGACTTCCGGTTCGATGGCGCGAATGATGTCGGTGAGACCCGGAGCGCGCGCAGGACCAAGGCCGTGCACCTCGAGCGCTGCGGTGATGAAGCGATCGACATCTTTCAGTGGGATCTGGTCCATCGCATCGCCAACCGGCGTGTCGCCTTCCAGACCAAGCGCCATCACCAGCGAAGGCCGGATCGTGTCCCAGGCAGCGGCATCGAAATGCGCTTCGAGCTTTTCGCCGGCCAGCGGCGACAGGCGAAAGGTGAGCGGGCGGCCGGCGGCGGCGAAGCGTTCGGCCGCACGCGCAATGCGGTTGTCGAGATCGTGCAGATCGCCGGGATCGAGCGGATTGACCGAGTTCAAACGCTTGGCGTCATGGCCAGGCGTCAGCCGGATCACCCAGGTGCCGTCATATTGCACATCCGCAGCCGGCCAGGCGCGAAAGCCCGCGGCTTCGAAGCGGCGCACGAGGCCGAGATGCAATGAGCGATCCGGAAGATGATTTGGCATAGGTAATTCCTAAGACCGGTAATCACCGTTGATGGCGACATAGTCCTTGGTGAGATCGCAGGTCCAGACGGTCGCCTTGCCGTCGCCCAGGCCGATATCGACCGTGATCAGGATCTCGTCACTCTTCATATAGGCGGATGTCGCGGCTTCCGAATAGGCGGGATCGCGCTCGCCTTCGTGGGCGACGCGGATGTCGCCGAAGGAAATCGCCAGGCGATCGCGGTCGGCCGGTTCGCCGGATTTGCCGACGGCCATGACGACGCGGCCCCAGTTTGCGTCCTCACCCGCCACGGCCGTTTTCACCAGCGGCGAATTGGCAATGGACAGCGCGATGCGCTTGGCGGAGTGGTCGCTTTCAGCACCCGTAACGGTGATTTCCACTTCCTTGCGCGCGCCCTCGCCATCACGCACGACCTGAAGCGCCAGGACTTTCAGGAGGTCGGCGAGTGCGGCCTTGAAGGCATCGAGACGCGGATCGTCGATCGCATCGATCGCCGGCGCACCACGACCGGCCGCCTTGCCGGTGGCAAACAACATCAGCGTGTCGCTGGTGGAGGTGTCGCTATCGACAGTGACGGCATTAAACGTGCCGGTCACAGCGTCCGACAGCATCGCCTGCAACACGGGTGCCGCGATCGGCGCATCGGTGGCGACGAAGGACAGCATGGTCGCCATATCCGGAGCAATCATCCCCGCACCTTTGGCGATTCCGTTGATCGTGACGGACGTGCCGCCGAGATCGACCGTGCGCGTGGCATATTTCGGATAGGTGTCCGTGGTCATGATCGCCTTGCCGGCATCGGCCCAGAGCGAGGGCTCGGCGGATGAAGCGAGATCGGCCAGCAGATGCGTAAAGCGGGCGGGATCGAGCGGCTCGCCGATCACGCCGGTGGACGCCAGAAACACGTTTGCCTCGTCGCAATTTGCGGCAGCCGCAGCGGCCTTCGCGGTGGCCTGCGTGGTTTCGCGTCCCTTTTTGCCAGTGAAGGCGTTGGCATTGCCGGAATTCACAACCAGCACACGCGCGATGCCGCCGCCCAGGTTCTGGCGACACAGATCAACCGGCGCCGACGGGCAGCGCGAGCGCGTGAACACGCCGGCGGCTGCAGTCCCCTCGTCGAACACCATCACAAGGAGGTCGGTGCGGTTCTTGTACTTAATGCCAGCCTGCGCGGTGGCGATCCGCACGCCGTCAATGGCAGGCATATCGGGAAAGCTTTTAGGCGCGAGCGGGGAAATACTGGTGGACATGATCTGCCTCGAAGCAAGCAATCTCAGGATCGACTGCGTTCCGTTTGGCGCAAGGGCTTGTCGCGCGCAAGACGCTGCGAGGCATTTCCCTCGGCCAAGCGCGCTTCAACAGCCATGCAGCGGCAAAAGAAAAGGGCACCCGAAGGCGCCCTTTCGATATCGTCCAGTTGGCCCGAGCTTACTGCTGCGTGGCCGGCGCTTCTTCAGCCGGGGTATT
>DCDI01000178.1:0-2841 GCA_002316345.1 Phyllobacteriaceae bacterium UBA1059
GCGGAGGGCCAGCTGGTGGTCAGTCCGAAGGTGGCCTGGGTGTGCCGCCGGAAGGTCATAGCGGGCGCCGACCCTTGTTCGCTCCCCCTCAAGTTGATGATGCTCCTGCTGACAATGACGGCTTTCCCGATGCGCCGCTGCTCGAAAGCACCCCACCTGCAACGCCGGGCTTTGGGGGAGACGCACCCGCGGCAACGATGCCGGACGTCAAACTGCCGGGCATCACCAACTATGCGCCGGCCAACCAGCAAACGCCGCTGGCCACCGGGAACCTCGGCGAAATCACGCTCGGTGCGCAGCTGACGGAGAATGCCAAGGAGATCCCGCGCGGCCTGGTGTGGCGCGTGTTCAAGCCCGACGCCGGTGAAGACGGCAAGCTGCCTCTGGTGGCTTCGGTTCAAGGCGGTACGAGCGTGTTCCAGCTGGAGCCCGGCAGTTATCTCGTTCATGCCGCTTATGGCCGTGCGGGCGTCACCAAGCGCATCAGCGTGACGCGGGAGCCGAAGCGCGAAAGCCTCGTGCTCGATGCCGGCGGGTTGAAGCTCGACGCTGTTCTGTCGGGCGGCATGCGCATCCCCTCAGACAAACTGCGCTTTTCGATTTTCGATAGCCATTCAGACGCGACCGGCGAGCGCGCGCTGATCATCCCCGATGTCAGCCCAGGCACGGTCGTGCGGCTGAACGCCGGCACCTACCATGTCGTCTCGACCTATGGCACGGTGAATGCCGTCATCCGCTCCGATATCCGCGTGGAAAGCGGGCAGCTGACAGAAGCAACGGTCGAGCACAAGGCCGCGCAGATGACCATGAAGCTGGTGCGCGAAGCCGGCGGTGAGGCCATCGCCGATACGGCTTGGTCCGTGGTCAACGGGTCCGGCGATATCGTTCAGGAGAATGTTGGCGCTTTTGCTTCTATGGTGCTGGCGGAAGGCACCTACACGGCCGTCGCGAAAAACCGCGACCGCATATATAGCCGCGACTTTACAGTGCTTGCCGGGCGCAATCAGGATGTCGAAGTGTTGGCAACTGAAGGCCAACCGGCAAGTCCTGCTGAGGTCACCAGCGAATAGCCATCGACCAAACGCTAGTACAGCGGATCGATCACCGCTCCGCCTGATCGCGCATCATCACCATCCGGTGAAAGGCCGAACACGGCAGCGCGCAGATGCGCCGTCAGCGCCTTGCGGTCGCGGAACGGCTCCAGCGACGACCAAGGCAGCACCTCGCCGATGCGCGCCTGGACCGAACCGCCGGACAGCTTGGTGAACTCTCGCACCAGCATCGACATGCGGGCAGTCAGCGAAATGTGGCTGGCAAGGTGGAACAGTCGGCCGTTCTGGCCGGCAAAGTGGATCGGTACCACGCTGGCCTGCGCATCCTGGATCAGTCGCGCCGGAAACAGCTTCCACGGCCAATCCGCTGCACGGCCCCAAGGCTTGGTCGCGGTTGCGACGGCACCCGCCGGGAAAACGACGATCGTCACGCCCTGCCGGATCAGCTCGAGCGCTTCACGCCGCACAGCCANNTTGTTTCGCTGCGCTTCCTTGGTTTCATGAAAGTCGATCGGTAGCGAATGAGGCCGCATTTCCGGAATGCGCAGCAGCTCTGAATTGATCAGCACGCGGAACGGGCGGCCAAGCTGCTCGGCCAAAGCCAGCATCGCGATGCCGTCGCCGATGCCATAGGGATGATTGGCCACGAGCATCAGCCGATCGTCGGGTGCCGCTTTCGGCAACGCACCCTGAACCGCAAGATCGATGTCGATCAGTTCGAGCATACGGCCGAAAACGCGCTCGTTCGACGGCACGATCTCGCCGCGCCAGATCCGGTACAGCGCCTCGTAGTGACGGCGGCCCGAAAGCTGTTCGGACAGTGTGATGATCTTGCGGCCAAGCCAACTCTCCACGGCATCAGCGTAGGAGAGCGCGGAAAGACCGGAATCAAGCGTGGCTTGGCTGCTGTGCATGGTCTTTCATGCGCAGCAGCCAGTGACAGGCGTGTGAAGCCTGCGTGATGGTCCGGTGACGGTCAGTCGGTCTGACGTGCGAGATCGGGCGGCGTGGCTTCCGCGACCAGCATGGCCAGCGCTTCATCCAGCGACATCGCCGACTGATCGCGCGAACCAAGGCGGCGGATGTTGACCGCCCGCTCTTCCGCTTCGCGCTTGCCGCAAACGAGGATCACCGGCACCTTCGCCAGGCTGTGTTCGCGCACCTTGTAGTTGATCTTCTCGTTGCGAAGGTCGAGTTCGGCCAGAAGACCGGCCTTCTTCAGCACCTTCTGCACTTCGCGCGCATACTCATCCGCCTCGGAGGTGATGGTGGCGACTACGACCTGCACCGGCGCGAACCACAGCGGCATATGGCCGGCAAAGTTCTCGATCAGGATGCCGAGGAAGCGCTCCATCGAACCGCAGATGGCGCGATGGATCATCACTGGCTGCTTCTTCTCGGAATCGGAACCGATATAGAAGGCGCCGAAGCGCTCCGGCAGGTTGAAGTCGACCTGCGTCGTGCCGCACTGCCATTCACGACCAATCGCGTCCTTCAGCGTGTATTCGAACTTCGGCCCGTAGAACGCGCCCTCGCCCGGCAAGATGCCGGTCTTGATCTCCGGCGACTGCGCCTCGATCGTCTTGAGCACATCCATCATGACGCTTTCGGCGCGATCCCACAGCGCATCCGAACCAACGCGCTTTTCCGGCCGCGTCGACAGCTTGATCGTGATGCCCTCGAAGCCGAAGTCCTTGTAGACCGACAAGATCAGGTCGTTGATCGCCAGACACTCCGTGGCCATCTGCTCGTCGGTGCAGAAGATATGCGCGTCGTCCTGCGTGAAGCC
>DCDI01000178.1:2902-7317 GCA_002316345.1 Phyllobacteriaceae bacterium UBA1059
TTGAAGATCTGCACATGGCCGGGGCAGTTCATCGGCTTGAGCGCGAAGATGCGCTCATCCTCGGTCTCGTCGCCGGCGACCGTGACCTTGAACATGTTGTCGCGATACCAGCCCCAATGGCCGGAAGTCTCCCACAGACTGTGATCGAGCACCTGCGGCGCATTCACCTCCTGGTAGTCCCCCTCGAGGCGGCGGCGCATGTAGCTGACGAGGTTCTGGAACATCTTCCAGCCCTTGGAATGCCAGAAGACGACGCCCGGACCTTCTTCCTGGAAGTGGAACAGGTCCATCTCGCGGCCAAGGCGACGATGATCGCGCTTCTCAGCTTCTTCCAGCACATGCAGATACTGGTCCAGCTGCTCCTGCGTCGCCCAGGCCGTGCCATAGATGCGCGTGAGCATCGGGTTGTTGGAGTCGCCGCGCCAGTAAGCGCCCGCGACCTTCATCAACTTGAAAGCGTTGCCGATCTGGCCGGTCGAGGCCATGTGCGGACCGCGGCAAAGATCGAACCAGTCGCCCTGGTAGTAGATCTTCAGATCCTGACCCTCGGGGATCGCATCGATCAACTCGAGCTTGTAGCCCTCGCTCTTGTCGGCAAACACTTGCTTGGCACGAGCACGATCCCAGACTTCCCGGGAAAAAGGCCGGTTTCTCAGGATAATTTCCCGCATTTTCTTCTCGATTACGGGGAAATCGTCCGGTGTGAAGGGCTCTTTCCGGGCGAAATCGTAATAAAATCCGTTCTCGATCACCGGTCCGATCGTGACTTGCGTGTCCGGCCAAAGCTCCTGAACGGCTTCCGCGAGCACATGCGCGGTGTCGTGACGGATCAGTTCCAGTGCGCGCGGATCATCGCGCGTCAGGATCTCGATCTTGCCGGATGTGCCGAGCGGTTCGCTGAGATCGCGAATAGTGCCATCAACGGCATAAGCCACGGCCTTCTTGGCGAGCGACTTCGAGATCGACTCGGCCAAAGCCGC
The DNA here is from genome assembly GCA_002316345.1 of Phyllobacteriaceae bacterium UBA1059. Classification (GTDB taxonomy): domain Bacteria; phylum Pseudomonadota; class Alphaproteobacteria; order Rhizobiales; family Rhizobiaceae; genus Tianweitania. The sequence goes on from DCDI01000178.1 coordinate 3,883, forward strand.
GCCGGTTGCTGCGGCGTCGTAGTCGCGCACGGAGCCGTCGGGGAATGTGAGGGAAACCTGGGACATGCTGTTCTCCATTATCCAGTCCCGCATACGAACGCGGGTGGTCACGCGCCATGTCAGGGCGCTGCGCGCATGTAGCGGGCGAAAGCCCATGCGTAAAGCCTAGTCGGCGCTGTGCGGCTTGCGTCCGAATGCCCAAAGGCGCCACGGCGTCCAAGGCGATACACGCGATCCGAGATCGTCCGGCACGACATCGATGCCATGCGTGCCCCCCGGGCCGCAACGAACCACGCGGAACAAGGACAGCCATCCACCGGACCACAGGCCGTGGCGCGCTATGGCTTCATAGGCATATTCCGAACAGGTCGGATAATGCCGGCAGCCATTGCCGATGAAGCCTGAAAGCGTCAGCTGATACAGGCGCACGAAGCCGGTGCCGAACAAACGGCCGGGGGTGCGGCGCCACGGGGCGGAAAAGTTACGGGCTGTCATCGGCCGCGTGCGCTTGCAAGTACGTTCTTGCAGCTTGAACCATCGGTGGAACTGATCGATTGGCCGTCACCCACACGAGTTCAAAGTCCACGCCATCGTAACCATGCGTAAGTTGATTGCGCATGGCTCGAGCTTCATTCAGCTCAAGCTCTGGATGCTTGTCTGCAAAGTCGGGGAACAGCCGGAGGATACGCGCAGCCGCCTCGCCGACGTTCTCGATGCACTTCCAAACGGAAAGGCGCACCAAACGGTGCGTTATAAAATCATCTCTCTTAACGCCTTCGATGATAGAGGCGACTTCATCGCCCCATTCCACCACGTCGCGGAGCAGTTCGTGCAGGCGCGTCTGCTTGTCCATCCTAGAGCGCAACCAGATCGCGTTCGATGCGTCGAGCAGAACGCGGATTGAAGCCGCCATCGGTCATGAGATCAACCTCCTTGCCGAGGACGGTGACCAACTCTTCTCGTAAAAGCCCAAGGTCCACTAGGGTGGTCACGCCGGAGACAGGCTCAACCATCAAGTCCAGATCGCTCGCTTCCGTGTCCTCCCCGCGCGCCACGGATCCAAACACCCGTGGATTGCTCACCGGATACTTTGCTAAAATCGCCAGCACCTCATCCCGATGCTTTGCCAACGCTTCGGAGGGACGCATAGCGGCTTCTCCTCACGCAGCCTTGTCGGCGTTGGCGCGCTCGATCTGGTCGATCGCATCCACCACTGCATCGAAGGTCAGCATGGTCGAGGCGTGGCGCGCTTTGTAGTCGCGCACGGGTTCCAGATATTTCAGATCTTCAAAACGGCCTTCCGGCGGGGTTCCGTTTTCCTTCAGCATGGCGTGCATGGTCTGGCGAAGGATTCGCAACTCGTCAGCGGTCGAGCCGACAACGTGCTGCGCCATGATCGCCGATGAGGCCTGGCCAAGCGCGCAGGCCTTCACGTCATGGGCAAAATCGGTGACGATCCCGTCTTCCATGCAGAGGTCGACGAGCACCGTGGAACCGCAGAGTTTGGAATGCGCTTTGGCGGTAGCATGGGGCGCATCGAGGCGGCCGGTGCGGCCGATATTTCCGGCAAATCCCAGAATTTTCGCGTTGTAGACTGCATCGATCATGTTGTTTCTCCGCAGCGGCGCAGCTTGAGCATGGTTTGCCGCGCGAACGCCTTCCTTTCGCACTCGGCTCTTCATATATAGGAGCACGGTTCATAAAGCGGCAAGCGCAGCTGTCGTAAGCTGATTTTTGAACCCAAACCGCCGCATTCGGCTGGAGCTTGCTCCCGCAAAACCGAACTCAGGCAGTGATCCGTTTAACTCGTCCCTTCCGCGAAAGGGACTACGGGAGACGCCTTATGGACGCCGTTCTGAAATCTCTTCCCCTCCGCGCTTCAAGCGAGACCAAGCGTCCGACCCAGGCCGAGGTCGAAGCGGCCGTTCGCACGCTCCTGCTTTGGACCGGCGACAATCCCGAGCGCGAAGGCCTGCTCGATACCCCGATGCGGGTCGCCAAGGCCTACAAGGAGATGTTCGACGGCTACAACAAGGATCCCGCCGAAGAGCTCGGCCGCACCTTCGAGGAAGTCGAAGGCTATCAGGACATGGTGATCGAGCGGGACATCCTGTTCCACTCGCATTGCGAACATCATATGGTGCCGATCATAGGCCGGGCGCATGTCGGCTATCTGCCGGACGGCAAGGTCGTCGGTCTGTCCAAGCTGGCGCGTGTCGTCGACATTTTCGCGCACCGCCTGCAAACACAGGAAGCCATGACGGCGCAGGTCGCAAACACCATCCAGGACATTCTCAAGCCGCGCGGCGTGGCCGTGATCCTGGAAGCCGAGCATATGTGCATGGCCATGCGCGGCATCCGCAAGCAGGGTGCGACCACGCTGACATCGACCTTCACCGGCGTATTCGCCGACAGCCCCGACGATCAGATCCGTTTTATGACCCTGCTGCGCACCAGCAGCAAGGCGTGAGATGAGCGGGGCAACTTTCCCGGTAGCACCCAGTGACAAGCGGGAGCTGGAAGAAGGCGCGGTTTTGTCGCCGCGCTTCAACAGCGACGGGCTGATCACAGCCGTCGTGACTGATGCCAGCGACGACCATCTTCTGATGGTTGCCCATATGAATGCGCAAGCGCTTCAGCTCACGCTCGACACCGGCATTGCGCATTACTGGTCCCGCTCCCGCAACCAGCTGTGGAAGAAGGGCGAGACCTCCGGCAACACACAGCAGGTTCAGGAAATCCGCGTCGATTGCGATCAGGATGCCTTGTGGCTACGGGTCAGGGTCGACGGAGATGGACTGTCCTGCCACACCGATCGCCGCAGCTGTTTTTATCGCGCGGTGGAGCGCAATGGGGATGGTGTCCGCCTCGTTCTGGCCAACGAAGGCTGATCGCATCCTCATCAGGGTTCGGTTCCTCTTTCATGCAATGTTCATGACGCCTTCTGCATAGTCGGCTGATCATGGACCGCTTTACGTCTCCCGCCGATCTGATCGAAATTCCTTCTCCAAAGCGGCAAGGCATCGCGCTGGCGCTTGGCGGCGGCGCGGCGCGTGGCTGGGCGCATATCGGCGTGTTGCGCGCGTTGGACGAAGCGGGCATCGCGGTCGACATGATTGAGGGAACGTCGATCGGCGCGCTGGTGGGTGGCTGCTATCTCGCCGGCAAGCTCGATGAGTTGGAAGCCTTCGCGCGCAGCCTGACCAAGCGGCGCATTTTCGGCCTGCTCGATCTGCGGCTTGGCGGCAACGGTCTGTTCGGCGGCATGAAGCTCGATGCGCGGCTTCAGGAGCATCTTGCCGGCAAGACCTTCAAGAACCTGTCGAAACCCTTCGTATGCGTAGCGGCCGAGCTTCGGACCGGACATGAGATTTGGGTGACTGATGGTTCGCTGGTGACGGCCATGCGGGCATCCTACGCCCTGCCCGGCGTGTT
>DCDI01000178.1:7342-9924 GCA_002316345.1 Phyllobacteriaceae bacterium UBA1059
GATGGTGCGCTGGTCAATCCCGTACCTGTCTCGGTCTGCCGTGCTTACGAGCAGCCGCTCGTGGTGGGCGTGAACCTGCATTACGACCTGTTCGGCCGCGCCGCCGTGATCAAGCACAGCGCTGGCGAACTGGTGATTGCTCGGGATGCACCAAGACCCAAGAACGCTGCAACGCCGCCTACCGGACGCGAGTCGCGGCTGGGCGTGACTGGTGTAATGGTGGAAGCGTTCAACATCATTCAGGATCGGCTGTCGCGCTCGCGGCTGGCCGGCGCCCCGCCGGATCTGTCGTTGCAGCCGAAGCTTGGCCATATCGGCTTATCGGAGTTTCATCGCGCGGATGAGGCCATCCAGTTCGGCTATGAGACCGCCAAGGCACAGGCGAGCGAGCTACTGCGTCTGCAATCCGTCATGGTTTGCNNCCATGATTCGGAATTGCACGCTTCGGCTGCCATTCCAGTAATTAGCTGACAGCGAGCCAGCGAGATGAACGGTCTTGCCGATGCTGCGTTTCAGGAAGATGCCGAGGTCGCTTTCGGCCACGCGGAAGGCCATGCCGGAAAGTTGGCCGCCGCTCTCGGAGTGCCCCTGCCCGCGCAGGTGGCCGCCATTGCCGACTTCGCGCACATCGGCGACGCGGTGGCGCGGCAGGACGACGACGGGGTTAGCGTGGCCCGCGCCGAAGGGGCCAACCTTCTCAAGCGCATCGAGCATTGTGAAGTTCGCGCCTTCGGCTGACAGCGCGCCATCAATCGGCAAGGTCTCGTCGGCACGCAGGGCATGAACGTCGCTGGCGCGCTCTTCGAAGAAGGCGCGTAGCTGACCGAGCTTGGTACGTTCAAGCGTGATGCNNTGACGAGGATGCCTGAGTCGACCGCTTCACGCACCAGTTTGCCTATGTCAAAGCCCGGAATGGACCTTCCGGAGCCCGAGCCGACGCCGTTTGGATGAAAATGGATGGCGAAGCTTGGCCGCCGCGCATGCTCCTTCAAGCGTGCCGCGATCAGGCCGACGATGCCCGGATGCCACTTGTCGCTGGCGGTCACCAGCACCGCAGGACCTTGCCCGCCGAAGAGTTCAGCGTCGGCTTCAGCACGCGCCTGGGCAAGCATCTCCTGCTCCATGGCCTGACGCTCGGCATTCAGGCGATCGAGCGTTTCGGCGATCTTCTGCGCCTCGACAGGATCGTCGGTGGAAAGCAGACGGCTGCCGAGCGCTGCGTCGCCGATACGACCGCCGGCATTAATGCGCGGGCCGATGAGGAAGCCGAGGTGAAACACGTTGAGTGGTTCGCCGATGCGGGCGACGCGCGCCAGGATCGAGAGGCCTGAATTCTGATTTTGCCGGGCAACGATCAGACCTTTGGCGACGAAAGCCCGGTTGACGCCAATCAGGGGCACGACATCGCAGATCGTGGCGAGCGCCACGAGGTCGAGCATCTCGAGGAGGTTCGGCGGTGTCTTGCCGCGAGTTCGGAGCAGCTTCGCGACTTGGACCAGCGTGACGAACACGACGCCGGCCGCACACAAATGGCCCTGTCCTGACAGATCGTCCTGCCGGTTCGGGTTCACTACCGGCGTTCCAGCTGGCAACTCGCCGCCGACCTGGTGGTGGTCGAGCACGACAACATCGGCGCCCGCTTGATTGGCCGCCTCGATCGACGGCGCGCTGTTGGTGCCGCAATCGACTGTGACGATCAGCTTCGCGCCGCGTCCGACAAGCTCGCGCATCGCATCGGGATTGGGGCCGTAGCCCTCGAAGATGCGATCCGGAATGTAGATTTCGGATGGCACTTGGAAGTGGTCCAGGAAGCGCTTCATCAGCGCTGAGGACGACGCGCCATCCACATCGTAATCGCCGAAGATCGCCACGCGTTCGCCGCGCTCGATGGCATGCGTGATGCGCTCGGCCGCCGGCAGCATATCGGTGAAGCTGGCGGGATCGGGCAGGAGTGCCCGGATGGTCGGATCGAGGAAGCCCAACGCCGTGTCGGCTGTGATGCCGCGACCGGCCATGACGCGCGCAACGAGATCCGGCACGCCATGACCCTGCGCAATCGCCAGCGCCAGGTTTTCCTGACGTTCGTTGAGGCGGTGTTCCCAGGCAAGGCCGTTGATCGAGCGGCGAATGTCCAGGAAGTGCCTACGGTTTGGCGTTTTGCGCGGCGAGTCCATCATCGCGTCAATATAAGATCTCGCGAGCCTTCATAGTCAGAATTTGTCGAGGTCCTGATGTCGCGCCTTGATCTCGCGCACTGTGCCTGACGAAGAGCGCATGACGATCGTATGCGTCTGGATGGAGTCGCGGCCGAACTTCACGCCGGACAGGAGGTTGCCGTCCGTCACGCCGGTTGCTGCAAACAGCACATCGCCGCACGCCATGTCTTCCATCTGGTAGATTTTGTGCGGATCGGCGATGCCCATCGTAGCCGCACGCGCGACCTTCTCCTCGGAATTTAGCAACAAGCGACCCTGCATCTGACCGCCGATGCAGCGCAGCGCGGCTGCGGCCAGCACGCCTTCCGGCGCGCCGCCCGAGCCGAGATAGATATCGATGCCGGTTTCGTCCGCGTCGGTGGTGTG
>DCDI01000178.1:10020-10581 GCA_002316345.1 Phyllobacteriaceae bacterium UBA1059
ACGCCCTTAGCCTTGGCCACCGCTTCGATGTTTTCGACGGCTGGCGCATCAATACTGATGATGCCCGGCGGATAACCGGGGCCGACCGCGATCTTGTCCATGTAAACGTCGGGCGCATAAAGCAGGCTGCCCGTTTCCGCGATGGCAATGACGGCCAACGAGTTCGGCAGGTTCTTGGCGCAGATCGTCGTGCCTTCCAGCGGATCGAGCGCGATGTCGACGTCCGGACCTTCCCTCGTGCCGACTTCCTCGCCGATATAAAGCATCGGCGCTTCGTCGCGCTCGCCCTCGCCGATCACCACCGTGCCGTTGATCGGCAGGCGGTTGAGTTCGGAACGCATGGCGTCCACCGCCGCCTGGTCGGCAGCCTTCTCATCGCCGCGCCCGCGCAAACGCGCGGCAGCCACGGCGGCGCGCTCGGTGACGCGAACGAGTTCAAGCGTGAGGATGCGGTCGAGGCCGGCAGATTTTGCCATCGTACGGACTTCCCAAAGGAGCTAAGCGCCACCCCGTGTGGCCGCCGCTATGAAAGCTGGTTGTGGCGCAGGCCCGTGTTCGCTT
>DCDI01000178.1:10605-12143 GCA_002316345.1 Phyllobacteriaceae bacterium UBA1059
GGCAGCGCCGTTTAGGGTCCGCAGCCCAATTCATCTAATCGGCTGCGCTTCCTTCGTCGAAGCCGAGCAGGTTCCAGCTTTGCACCATATGCGGTGGCATGTCGGCTGTTACATCGATGGAGCCGCGATCTGGATGCGGGATGACGATCCGCCTTGCATGCAGATGTAAGCGGTTCTGCAACCCTCCCGGAAACTCCCAGTTCTGATCTGCCTCGAAATATTTGGGGTCGCCGATGATCGGGCAGCCTAGTTCCACGGCATGCACGCGCAACTGGTGGGTGCGGCCGGTGTAGGGCTCCATCTCCAGCCAGCTCAATTGCTGACCTGCCTGCTCGACGATGCGGTAATTGGAGATGGCGTGGTCGGCGCCCTTCTCACCATGTTTGGCGATGCGCATGCGGTCGCCATCCGGCGTCGTTTCCCGCACCAGCCATGAGGAGATACGCCCTTCGCGCTGCTTCGGCACGCCCTTGACGAGGGACCAGTAGGTCTTCTGCGTTTCGCGGTGTTTGAAGGACTCTGCCAGCTTCATCGCAGCGAGCCGAGAACGCGCGACAACAAGGACGCCGGACGTATCGCGGTCGAGGCGATGAACAAGGCGGGGCTTTTCGCCCTTCTTGTTGCGCCAGGCTTCCAACATGCCATCGACGTGACGGGACACGCCCGATCCGCCCTGCACCGCCAAACCCGCGGGCTTGTTGAACACGAACACCTTGTCGTCTTCATGGATCAGCATCTTGGCAAGAAGGTCGCCGTCATCCTGGCCACGGATGGTGCGCGCGGTCAGCGGACCGCCGGTGCCCTTCTCGTCAATGCCAAGCGGCGGAATGCGGATCGACTGGCCGGGCTGAATGCGTGTGTCGGCCTTGGCGCGGCTGCCATCGATGCGAACCTGGCCGGAGCGCAGCAGCTTTTGAAGGTGGCCAAAGCCGAGCCCAGGATAATGGGACTTGAACCAGCGATCGAGNNNNAACGCTCTGTTTGAACCGCAGATAGCATCACGGCAGGATGCGCGCGACCCACAATCCCGCAAACACTGCAATCAGGGACACGATGACGCTCAGCGCCGCATAGCCGAAGGCCCCGACGACATCGCCACGTTGCCAGAGCGTCGCAAAATCAAGCGAGAAGGCCGAGAAGGTCGTGAACCCGCCAAGCACGCCGGTGGCCACGAACAGACGCAAGGCATCCGATGTTCCGCTGCGCCGCGACAGCCAGCCGATGAACAGCCCCATCACGAGCGAGCCCACGACGTTGATGAGGATCGTCCACCACGGAAATGCCAAAGCGGAGATGCGGGTGCTGCCGGTGTTCACGAGATGCCGCAGCGACGCCCCGATCGCACCGCCCGCGGCTACAAGAAGAAGGTTTATCATCAGCGTTGTTCGTTTCTCTGTGCCGGCACTAGGCTTGTCTTACACGATAGGAGTGTGTGGGGCATCCGAAGTGGCACGATCCTGGCGCAGCGCCATACTGTCAAAGAACACGCTCCAACGGTTCGCACGCCAGCAGCAGGCACAGGTTTCCGCCTTCCCGCG
>DCDI01000178.1:12160-12316 GCA_002316345.1 Phyllobacteriaceae bacterium UBA1059
CACCAGAGTTCCCGACAAGGGCAATGGGTGGAGGATAGTGGGAGTGGAGAGGGGCGTGGATAGAATACAGCGCACAATGATGGCCGCATCAACAATGTCAAAGGTTTAGCCGCACGCTTTCCGGCTCGTCATCCTCAGGCTTGACCCGAGGATCCA
>DCDI01000178.1:12361-65746 GCA_002316345.1 Phyllobacteriaceae bacterium UBA1059
GGGGGGGGGGGGGGAGGGGAGAGGGGGCCCCCCTCGGGTCTACGCCTCCGCTGACGCTGCGGCTCCGCCCAAGGATGACGACGAGTGTGCAAGGCCCGCGTGGGGCAAAAACACCTGCGCATGTTACGCTCGCCGCGCTCATACCGCAGGTTGAGGTCGGATAAGCGCGTCGTATCAATCAGTCGAGCGACCCATGCGCGTCGGCGTGGCCCATCTGCCAGTAGCCGGATGCACGCATCCATGACTTGGGATGGCCGCGCTCGTTCAGGATGTAGTCGCGCACGGCGCGGGCGACGCTGGCTTCCGCGCCGACCCAGACGAACATCTCGCTGACGAACTCGCTCTCGCGGAGCACGGCAAGGACCGGCTCAGGGTTGGCGCTATCCGTGGGATCGCGGTGAACCCAGGTCAGATGAACCTCGGCGCGGCTCGCAAAGCTTTGCTCTTCCTGCGCGTCGGCGACAGCTATGATGGCGTGAACCTCGGCATCGGCACCCAGTTCCTCGATGCGGCGACCGATGGCCGGCAGGGCTGTTTCGTCGCCAATCAGAAGCCAGCGCTTTACGCAACGGGAAACGATCAGGGAGCCGCGTGGGCCGCCGATCTCTAACGTGTCGCCCACTTGTGCATTGGCAGCGAACGAGCCGGCAGGCCCTCCTTCATGAAGGACGAAATCGATGGCCAGCGTGCCCGCCGCGCCGTCGTAGTGTCGTGGCGTGAAATCGCGCATTTCCGGCTTGCCGGCGGCGCCAGGGAAGAACAGCTTGATGTGGTCGTCAGGTGCGGCGCTGAGAAAGTTGTCGAGTTCAGCCCCGCCCAGCGTGATCCGGACCATGCGCGGTGTGACACGCTCTACCGCCTGGACGGTCAGGGTTCTGCGGCGCAGTTCATGCTTGATGCGCTGGGTGATGGGTTCGGAGGGTCGTAGATCGGCCACGTTAGAAGTCCTTAGCGGGTTGCTCGACCCACCGGACGCACCGCGCAGGCCGAAGCAAGTTCGGTCATGCGCGTTGAGTGACGTTAACGCTTACGTGCTGATGCCATCGGCAAGAGCNNTGTCAAGAGCAGTCCGCCTTCATTACCACCTGCCGCCCGAATAACAAGCGCGCGCTGTTCATTGCCGCGCTTTCCGCAGCTTCTCCCAGTAATCCAGGCGCTTGCGAATTTCCCGTTCAAAACCCCGGTCCACTGGCTCGTAGAAGGTCTGGCGCCCCAGCCGATCCGGGAAATAATCCTGGCCTGAGAAGGCGTCAGGCTGATCATGGTCATAGGCATAGCCATCGCCATAATTTTCCTGCTTCATGAGCTTGGTCGATCCGTTCAGGATGAGCTTGGGGGGCATCAAGGAGCCATTTTCCTTGGCCGTGCGCATCGCTGCCTTGAACGCCGTATAAACCGCGTTGGACTTGGGTGCGGTCGCGAGATAAACGCAGGCTTGAGCAAGGGCCAACTCACCTTCCGGCGAGCCGAGATAGTCGTAGGCATCCTTGGCTGCGTTGGTGATGACCAGCGCCTGCGGATCCGCCAAGCCGATGTCCTCGACCGCCATTCGAACAAGCCGGCGGCCGATATAAAGCGGGTTTTCGCCGGCATCGAACATGCGGCAGAGATAGTAGAGCGCGGCATCGGGGTCTGAACCGCGCACCGACTTATGCAGCGCGGAGATCAGATTGTAGTGGCCAGCCTGGCTCTTGTCGTAAACCGGCGCGCGACGCTGGACGATGCGGACCAAGCCTTCGGGATCAAACACTTCGCCTGGCTTGGCGGCGCGCCAAACCTCTTCCGCGAGGGTCAGCGACGCGCGGCCGTCCCCATCGGCCATGCGCACCAGCATGGCACGCGCTTCATCATCCACGGGCAACGTGCGTGCTTCGAGGCTTTCGGCGCGATCCAGCAGTTTGCCGATGCTTTCTTCCGTATGCGCCTTGAAGGTCAGCACCCGGGCGCGAGACAGAAGCGCGGCGTTGAGTTCGAAAGACGGGTTCTCGGTCGTTGCGCCGATCAACACGACCGTGCCGTCTTCCATCACCGGCAGAAACGAATCCTGCTGCGCCCGGTTGAAGCGGTGGATCTCGTCAACGAAAAGCAGCGTTTGACGCCCGTTGCTTCGGCGCAGACGCGCGGCGTCGAATGCCTTCTTTAAATCGGCAACGCCGGAGAAGACCGCAGAAATCTGCTCGAAGGCAAAGTTGGTCTGATTGGCCAGCAGCCGCGCGACCGTGGTCTTTCCCGTTCCGGGCGGACCCCAGAAGATCATGGAGCCGAGCGTGCCAGACGCGATCATGCGGGTGAGCACGCCATCCTCGCCGGTGATGTGCTCCTGCCCCACCACCTCAGCTAGCGTTTGCGGCCGCATGCGATCTGCCAGCGGCCGCACGGCTTCCGCCTTCGTGGGCTTGGGATCGTCGCTGCCGCCGAACAGGTCCGCCATCAGTAGCGCAACGTTTGTTGGATCAAGCGACCGTCGCGTTCAATGGTGATACGCCACCGGCTGCCGCCCTCTTCCGTCAAGGCAACAAGATCGGAGGCCTTGGTGACGGGCTCACCATTTAGTTCGCGCACGATGTCGTTGCGGCGGAAACCGACCTGCGCGGCGGGTGAACGCTGCGCCACATCAAGGATGATCACGCCTGTGCTGGTGATCGGAAGGTTCAGACGCTGCGCCAGTCGCGGCGACAGTTCGGCGATCTTTGCGCCTGACAATGGGCTATCGCCTTTTATGTCGACCTCGCCCGCATCGCTTTCCGGCGCACGTTCGAGCGTTACAGACACCGTGACTTCCTTGCCGCTGCGCAGCACGTTGACCGTCGCCTGAGCGCCGATGTCGAGCGTGGCCAAGCGGTAGCCCAGCCCATCGGGACTGTCGATCGAAGCACCGTTCATTGCCACCACGACGTCGCCCGGTCGCAAGCCGGCCTTAGCGGCAGGGCCGTCGTCATAAACATTGGACACGAGGGCACCAACCGGGCGCGGCATGCCGAGCGCTTCCGCTACCGCGGCCGTCACCGGATCGAAAGTGGCGCCGATAAATGGACGCTCGAAATAATCGTTGCCGGCCTTGGCGGACGCGACGACGGCTTTCACGATGTTGGAGGGGATGGCGAAGCCGATGCCGATGGAGCCACCTGAGCGGCTGTAGATGGCGGTATTGATGCCGATCAGATTGCCGCCCATGTCGATCAAGGCGCCGCCGGAATTGCCCGGATTGATCGCGGCATCCGTTTGGACGAAGAAACCGAAATCGCTGACGCCGATGTGTGTACGCGCCAAGGCCGAGACGATGCCGCTCGTTGTGGTCTGGCCGACGCCGAACGGATTGCCGATCGCCAGCACGAGATCGCCGACTTCCAACGCCTCGGAATTGCCGACGGCGATCGTCGGAAAGGCTTCCGACCCCTCGATCTTCAGCACGGCCAGATCGAGCGATTCGTCTTTGAGCAAGATCTTGCTTTCGAACTCTCGACCGTCGGCAAGCGCAACCTTGATTTCGTCGGCATCCTTGATGACGTGGTTGTTGGTGACGATCAGGCCGCCGGCATCGACGATCACACCGGACCCGAGTGCCGATTGTGCACGTGGCGGAAGTTGGCGGCCGAAGAACTGCTCGAAGAAGGGATCACCGGCGAAGGGCGACGGCACGCCACGAGCCTGACGAGAGGCATAAACGTTGACGACGGCCGGCGCAGTCCGTTGCACGAGGGGAGCGTAAGACAGCTGGATCTCGTCGCGCCCGAAAGGCACACGGCGCTGCGGTTCTGACGGTGCGGTTTCAGGCGCAGGTGCAGGTTTTTCCGCCTGCTCGCCCCCGCCGATTAAATCCCCTAAGAGCGAGCGAAATCCGGTCTGCTCTTCCTGCGCGATCGCCAACGAGCTGACGCCCAGCCCCACGACTAGAGTGGAAACAACAAGCACCGAACGCGGTTTGATAGCCATGAACGAATCCCCGAAATCAGCAGGACTTATGTAAGCCATCAAGCCGGCGATGCCAGGATCAACGCCCGTGAACATAGTGCTGAAAACAAAAAAGGAGCCTCGCGGCTCCTCCTTCATGTCTGCAGGTCAAAACCGATCAAGCGGCTTCGTTGTCCTGCTCAGCCAGCTCTGCTTCGTGACGGGCACGGTCAGCAGCGCCCTTGGCGGACACGTCGCGATCAACGAACTCGATCACGGCCATTGCGGCATTGTCGCCATGGCGGAAGCCAGCCTTCATGATGCGCAGGTAGCCGCCGTTGCGGGTGGCGTAACGCGGCGCGATCGTGTCGAACAGGCGCTTGGCCATCGTCTCGCTGCCGATCGCAGCGATTGCCTGGCGGCGAGCATGCAGGTCACCACGCTTGCCCAGCGTCACGAGCTTCTCCACGATCGGGCGAAGTTCCTTGGCCTTGGGCAGGGTCGTCACGATCTGCTCGTGTTCGATCAGCGAGGCTGCCATGTTGGTGAACAGCGCCTTGCGGTGGCTGTGGGTCCGATTGAGCCGGCGATGGGCACGTCCATGACGCATGGCTAATCTCCTTTAGGGTTGAAGCCGGAAGCGCGTCGCGCTCCCTGGGCTGATGTTGCTCTTAATACTGGTCTTCCAAACGCTTAGCGAGATCTTCGATGTTCTCCGGCGGCCAATCCGGCACTTCCATGCCGAGATGCAGGCCCATGGCGGCGAGCACTTCCTTGATCTCGTTGAGCGACTTGCGGCCGAAGTTCGGAGTGCGCAGCATTTCTGCCTCCGACTTCTGGATAAGGTCGCCGATGTAAACGATGTTGTCGTTCTTCAGGCAGTTCGCCGAACGCACCGACAGTTCCAGCTCGTCGACCTTCTTGAGAAGCGACGGGTTGAAAGCGAGCTCGGTGACCTGCTCGGAAACCTGCTCCTTCTGCGGCTCGTCGAAGTTGACGAACAGGCCGAGCTGGTCCTGCAGGATGCGGGCAGCGAAAGCGACGGCGTCTTCACCGGTGATCGAACCATTGGTTTCGATCGACATGGTGAGCTTGTCCTTGTCGAGCTCTTCGCCGTGACGCGTGTTCTCGACCTTGTACGACACCTTCTTCACAGGCGAGTACAGACTGTCGACCGGGATGAGGCCGATCGGAGCGTCTTCAGCGCGGTTGCGATCGGCAGGAACGTAGCCCTTGCCGGTATCAACCGTGAACTCCATGCGGATCTCGGCGCCCTCGTCGAGCGTGCAGATCGCGTGATCCGGGTTCAGGATCTCGACATCGCCAACCGTCTGGATGTCGCCAGCCGTCACCGTACCCGGTCCCGACTTGCGCACAACCATGCGCTTGGGGCCATCGCCTTCCATGCGGATAGCGATTTCCTTGATGTTCAGGACGATGTCGGTGACGTCTTCGCGAACGCCCGGGATCGACGAGAATTCATGCAGCACACCGTCGATCTGCACTGCGGTCACAGCCGCGCCGCGCAGCGACGAAAGGAGAACGCGACGCAGAGCATTGCCCAGCGTCAAACCGAAACCACGCTCAAGCGGCTCGGCAACAAGCGTCGTCAGGGTCTTGTTCTTCGAAGAGAACTCCACCTTGTTCGGCTTGATCAGTTCTTGCCAGTTCTTCTGGATCATTGATTGGTCCTTCCTCGTTGCCACCATCCAATCGTGGCAATCATCGGTTCGGAGAAACTACGAAGCGCCAGGCTGTGGCCCGGCGCATTCGAAGATCGATCTGTACGGCTTAGACGCGGCGCTTCTTGCGCGGGCGGCAGCCATTGTGCGGGATCGGCGTCACGTCGCGGATCGAGGTGATGGTGAAACCAGCAGCCTGCAAAGCGCGCAGAGCCGATTCACGACCCGAACCCGGACCGGACACTTCAACTTCCAGCGTGCGCATGCCGTGTTCCTGCGCCTTCTTTGCGCAATCTTCGGCGGCCATCTGGGCAGCGAACGGCGTGGACTTGCGCGAGCCCTTGAAGCCCTGCGCGCCGGCCGACGACCAGGCAATCGCATTGCCCTGCGCGTCGGTGATCGTCACCATCGTGTTGTTGAAGGTCGAATTGACGTGGGCAACGCCCGAAGAAATGTTCTTGCGTTCGCGACGGCGAACGCGGCCGGCTTCCTTAGCCATGGTAGTCCTTTCTTATTGATCTCTACGCCGCCGTAATGCCAGCGGCTCCACCTTGAAAGACGCGGCCGCGGAACAAACCCACAGCCGCCTCTCCAATTACTTCTTCTTGCCGGCGATTGCCTTGGCAGGACCCTTGCGGGTGCGGGCATTGGTGTGCGTCCGCTGGCCGCGAACCGGCAGCGAGCGGCGATGACGCAGGCCGCGATAGGAACCGAGATCCATCAAGCGCTTGATGTTCATCGAGGTTTCGCGACGCAGATCACCTTCAACCTGATAATCACGATCGATCGCTTCGCGGATCTGCAGAACTTCAGCGTCGGTCAGCTGGTTCACGCGACGCTCGGCAGGAATGCCGACCTTCTCGACGATTTCCTGGGCAAAGTGCTTGCCGATGCCGTGAATGTACTGAAGCGCGATAACAACGCGCTTGTTGGTTGGGATATTAACACCGGCAATACGTGCCATGATGGTCACTCCATGTGAGCCGGACATGCCGGCATTGTTGTTATCCCGCGTCCGGTGGAGGCCGGCCCTTGCGAGGTCTTCCAAAACGGGTCGATGCGAACGGCATCCATGCCGCACCGCTCATCAACCCACTAAATAAATGGAGACGCGCCGCTATAGTCTTCTATGAGCGCCGCGTCAACTCCAGGCATGTCCGGCGCGTTAAGCGCCGCTAATGCCTTGCAGGCCCTACGATCTGCTCGATCTCAGCTGTCACAGCATCCATCTGGGCCATGCCGTCGATGACTCGGAGCTGGCCGGTCTTTTCGTAGTAGGCAGACAGAGGCGCTGTCTTGGCGCGGTATTCTTCCAGACGCTTACCGAACGATTCGGCATTGTCGTCGGCCCGAACAGTTCCGCCGGCTGCCTTTGTGTCGGCAACCCGCTTTTCGATGCGCTTCATTAAGGCCGCTTCATCGACCTTCAGCTCGATGACAGCATCGAGTGCAAGATCCTTGCCTTCCAGGATCTCGTTCAGGGCCTGCGCCTGAGGATGCGTGCGCGGATAGCCGTCGAGGATGAACCCGTTTGCGCAATCCGCCTGATCGACCCGCTCGGACACGATCTGGTTGACGATCTCATCCGAGACGAGCTGGCCTGCATCCATGACGGACTTGGCCTTCAGGCCGATTTCCGTCTCTGCCTTCACAGCGGCCCGCAGCATGTCCCCTGTGGAAAGCTGCGGAATGCCATGACGTTCAACCAATCGCTGCGCTTGTGTGCCTTTACCCGCCCCCGGCGGCCCAAGCAGAATCAGCCTCATCGTCCCCTCTTCCCTCCACGCAGCTTCGACTTCTTGATCAGACCCTCATATTGATGAGCGATCAAGTGGCCCTGGATCTGTGCAACCGTGTCCAGCGTCACGCTCACCACGATCAGCAGCGACGTCCCACCAAGATAGAACGGCACGCCCGTCGCCGAGATCAGAAACTCCGGCAGAAGGCAGACCAGCATGATGTAGATCGCGCCGACGACCGTAATGCGAGTCAGCACATAGTCGATATAATCGGCAGTCCGTTCACCCGGACGGTAGCCTGGAATGAAGCCGGAATGTTTCTTCAGCTGGTCGGCCGTGTCCTTCGGATTGAAGACGATCGCCGTATAAAAGAAACAGAAGAAGATGATCAGCGAGGCATAAGCCAGCATGTAGAGCGGCTGACCGTGGCCGAGTGCTGCCAACACACTGCTCGCCCAGGACGGCAGCTTGGTGGTGTCCGTGAAGCCCGCGGCCGTTGCCGGCAGGAGCAGCAGCGACGATGCGAAAATCGGAGGAATGACGCCCGCGGTGTTCAGCTTGAGCGGCAGATGCGACGTGTCGCCCTGGAACATGCGATTGCCGACCTGACGCTTGGGATACTGGATCAACAAACGGCGCTGCGCCCGCTCGAAGAACACGATCACGGCAATTACGACAACGGCCAGAACGAGAATGGCGAGAATCAGACCGGTTGACAGAGCCCCCGTGCGTCCGAGTTCGAGCGTACCGCTCAAAGCGCGTGGCAGACCCGCGACAATGCCGGCAAATATGATGAGAGAGATACCGTTGCCGATGCCGCGTGCGGTGATCTGCTCACCCAGCCACATCAGGAACATGGTGCCGCCAAGAAGCGTGATCACCGTAGAAATGCGGAAGAACCAGCCCGGTTCGATCACCAGATTCGCGACAGCCTCGAGGCCAACGGCGATGCCATAGGCCTGAACGGTTGCCAAAAGCACGGTGCCGTAGCGGGTGTACTGGTTGATGACCTTTCGGCCCTGCTCGCCTTCCTTCTTCAGAGCTTCAAGGCTCGGAATAACCGAAGTCATGAGCTGCACGATGATGGAAGCGGAAATGTAGGGCATGATGCCGAGGGCGAAGATCGCCATGCGCTCGACAGCGCCACCGGCAAACATGTTGAACATGCCCAGCACGCCGCCGGATTGCTGCTGGAACGCCTGCGCGAAGGCTGTCGGGTTGATGCCGGGCATCGGGATATAGGTGCCGAGGCGATAAACAAGCAGCGCGCCGATGGTAAACCAGATCCGGCGCTTCAGATCCTCGGCCTTGGCAAAGGCAGCGAAATTCAGATTGGATGCGAGCTGCTCTGCGGCAGATGCCATTGGGAAAATCTCCGCTGGCGCCTGAAAGGCGCTTCCTTACGCAACAAGGCGCCCGACAGAGCGGGCGCCGCGTGTTGCCGAAATCCCGAGATAGGCTTCGGCAGGAAAAGATGCAAGCAAGGCCTGATCCAAGTTGATGCCCGGATCAGTGACCTCTTGTCGCTTACTCGGCGGCTGCTTCCGGGAGCTTCAGCGAGCCACCGGCCTTTTCGATCTTTTCGCGGGCCGACTGGCTGGCGCCGGCAACATCGAAGGAAAGCTTCGACGTCAGCTCACCGTCGCTCAAAACGCGGACGCCATCCTTGGCGCGGCGAATCACACCAGCCTTGATGAGCGCTTCGCCGGTGACCGTCTCGCCAGCCGAAAGCTTGCCGGCATCAACAGCAGCCTGGATGCGGCCGAGCGATACAGTGTTGTAGCTCTTGGCAAACAGATTGTTAAAGCCCCGCTTCGGAAGACGACGGTACAAAGGCATCTGACCGCCTTCGAAGCCGTTGATGGCAACGCCGGAACGGGCCTTCTGGCCCTTTACGCCGCGGCCACCGGTCTTGCCGGTGCCGGAGCCGATACCGCGACCGAGACGCTTACGCGAATGCGTCGAGCCCTCGTTGTCCTTGATCTCGTTGAGTTTCATGTGACCTCTCCTAGCGCTCAGGCCTCGTCCACAACGCGGACGAGGTGTTGAACGCGGGCGATCATGCCACGCACGGAAGGCGTATCCTGCAGCGTGCTGCGGCGATGCATCTTGTTCAGTCCGAGACCGATCAGCGTTGCGCGCTGTTCCTTCGGACGGCGAATGGGGCTGCCGATCTGCTCGACAACAAGCGTCTTACCGCTTTCGTTGGTCGCCATGATCCCGCTCCTTATTCGTCAACGGTCACGGCCGAGCCGCGACGCGCCTGCAAGGTCGAGAACTTGATGCCACGAGCAGCAGCAACGTCCTTCGGATGAACCTGGCTCTTCAACGCGTCAAACGTGGCGCGAACCATGTTGTACGGGTTGGACGAGCCCATCGACTTGGCAACAACGTCGTGCATGCCAAGCGTCTCGAACACGGCGCGCATCGGACCGCCGGCGATGATGCCGGTACCAGCCTTGGCAGCACGCAGGAGAACGCGGCCAGCACCGTGGCGGCCTTCCACGTCATGATGGAGCGTACGGCCCGAACGCAGCGGCACGAAGATCAGATCGCGCTTGGCAGCTTCAGTTGCCTTGCGGATTGCTTCCGGCACTTCGCGTGCCTTGCCGTGGCCGAAGCCGACGCGGCCCTTCTGGTCGCCAACGACCACGAGAGCGGCAAAGCCGAAACGGCGACCACCCTTAACGACCTTCGCGACGCGGTTGATGTGTACGAGCTTGTCGACGAAACCGTCATCACGCTCTTCGCGGTCACGGCCACGATCGCGGCCGCCTTCCCGACGTTCTTGTGCCATATCCTGTTCCTTGTTTTTTTCCGGAAGCACAGCTGCAAAAAATCCGGCCTACGACAAAGCGTAGGCCGGGGTGAAAAACTTAGATTAGAAGCTGAGACCGCCTTCGCGGGCAGCGTCTGCCAGGGCCTTGACGCGGCCGTGGAAGATATAGGCGCCGCGGTCGAACACGACCCGCGTTACACCAGCCTGGGCAGCACGCTCTGCAACGAGCTTGCCGACGGCGGCAGCAGCAGCCGTGTCAGCGCCCGTCTTCAGCGACCCCTTGAGATCGCCTTCCAGCGTCGATGCGGCAGCCAGCGTGTGGCCGTTGGCGTCGTCGATGATCTGAGCGTAGATGTTCTTCGACGAGCGATGAACGGACAGGCGCGGACGATCACCGGCAACCGCCTTGATCTGGCGACGGATGCGGGCGGCGCGCTTCTTAAGAGCAACCTTATTAGCCATAACCGGCGATCCTTACTTCTTCTTGCCTTCCTTGCGGACAATCCGCTCGCCAGCATAACGAACGCCCTTGCCCTTGTAAGGCTCGGGGCCGCGATACTCGCGAATCTCGGCAGCGACCTGGCCGACAACCTGCTTGTCGATACCGGTCACGACGATTTCCGTCGGCTTCGGCGTCGCAATGGTGATTCCGGCCGGGGTCTCGTAAACCACGTCGTGGCTGAAGCCAAGAGCCAACTGCAGGTTCTTGCCCTGCATGGTGGCGCGGTAACCAACGCCCGTGATTTCGAGACGACGCTCGAACCCGTCCTTCACACCCGTCAGGATATTGACGATCTGAGTACGCGACATGCCCCACTTGGAGCGAGCATCCTTCGATTCGTCGCGCGGCTGGACCGAGATCTCGCCGCCTTCCGACTTGACGAGCACTTCGTCGTTGACGACGAACTTCAGCTCGCCCTTTGGTCCCTTCGCCGTGACGGTCTGGCCGTTCACGTCGGCGGTCACGCCCTGGGGCACCGGAACCGGTTTCTTGCCAATACGAGACATTGGTCTTGTCCTCGTTGTTCTTGTCCGCCGATCAGAAGATCTGGCAGAGGATTTCGCCGCCGACGTTCTGCTCGCGCGCCTCGTGATCCGCCATCACGCCCTTCGGCGTCGACAGGATCGAGATGCCGAGGCCGTTGGCCACGTGCGGGATCGTCTTCATCGAAACGTAGACGCGGCGACCAGGCTTGGAAACGCGGCTGATCTCGCGGATTACCGGAGCACCTTCGTGGTACTTCAGCTCGATTTCGATCTCGGCCTTGCCGTTCTCGAATTCGGAAACGCTGTAATCGCGAATGTAGCCTTCAGACTTCAGAACATCCAGAACGCGCTGGCGCAGACGCGAAGACGGAGTGGAAACCGTGAGCTTGCGACGGCCGAGTGCGTTGCGGATGCGGGTCAGCATATCGCCGAGAGGATCGGTCATGGACATAACTGTCTCTCCTTACCAGCTCGACTTCACCAGGCCGGGGATCGCACCCACGGAACCCAGATCACGCAATGCGATACGCGACATGCGCAGCTTGCGGTAGAAGGCGTGCGGACGGCCGGTGACTTCGCAGCGGTTGTGGATGCGAACCTTCGACGAATTGCGCGGCAGTGCGGCAAGCTTGAGCTGCGCACGGAAACGCTCTTCGATCGGACGATCCTGATCCATCACGACGTCCTTGAGCTCCTTACGCTTTGCAGCGAAACGAGCCACGGTCTTGCGGACCTTTTTGTCTTTCTGGACTGAGCTGGTCTTTGCCATTTCAGATTTTCCTTTGCTCGCTGCCGTTACTGGCGAAACGGGAAGTTCAGGGCCTTCAAGAGAGCCCGTGCTTCTTCATCCGTCTTTGCAGTCGTACAAACGATGATGTCCATTCCCCATACCTGATCAACCTTGTCGTAGTTGATCTCGGGGAACACGATGTGTTCCTTGATGCCCATGGCGAAGTTGCCACGGCCATCAAAGCTCTTTGGGTTCAGGCCGCGGAAATCGCGGACGCGCGGCAGAGCAATCGTGACCAGACGGTCGACGAACTCATACATGCGCTCCTTGCGAAGTGTGACCTTGGCGCCGATCGGCATGTTCTCGCGAACCTTGAAGCCAGCGATCGACGTGCGCGCACGGGTCACAACTGCCTTCTGGCCGGCGATCATAGCCAGATCTTCAGCGGCTACGGCAGGCTTCTTAGAGTCGGCGGTTGCTTCGCCAACACCCATGTTGATCACGACCTTATCCAGGCGCGGGATCTGCATCTCGTTGGCGTAGTTGAACTGCTCCTGGAGCGTCGCGCGGATCTTGTCCTGATAAACGGACTTAAGACGCGGCGTGTACTGCTGCTCAGCCATTGATGACGTCTCCCGAGCGCTTGGCGATGCGCACCTTCTTGCCGTCACGAATGTCGAATCCGACGCGCGTCGGCTTGCCGTCCTTGGGATCGGCGAGCGCAATGTTGGACAGGTGGATCGGCGCCTCTTTCGAGATGATGCCGCCTTCCTGCGATTGGGTCTGCTTCTGGTGCTTGCGCACGATGTTCACGCCGCGAACAACAGCCTTATCGTCCTTGGGCATGACCTGAAGGACTTCGCCGCTGCGGCCCTTGTCCTTGCCCGAGAGAACGACGACGTTGTCGCCTTTGCGGATCTTGTTCATTGGTCCGTTCTCCTCAGAGCACTTCTGGCGCGAGCGAGATGATCTTCATGTGGTTCTTCGAGCGCAATTCGCGCGGAACCGGTCCGAAGATACGCGTGCCAATCGGCTCTTTCTTGTTGTCGATCAGCACAGCCGCGTTCTTGTCGAACCGGATTGCGCTGCCGTCAGCGCGACGAATTTCCTTCGCGGTGCGAACCACGACGGCCTTCATCACGTCACCCTTCTTCACGCGGCCACGCGGGATCGCTTCCTTGATCGACACGACAATGATGTCGCCGACAGATGCGTACTTCCGCTTCGAGCCGCCCAGCACCTTGATGCACATAACGCGACGCGCACCGGAATTATCCGCCACGTCGAGGTTCGACTGCATCTGAATCATGACTGGCCGCCTTCTTCTTTTCTCTCACGGGAAGGCCAAATACCCTCCCCGGCTTGTCAAAACGTTTCTTAGTTGGCTTCTTCAGCCGCAATCACCACCCAGCGCTTGTCGCGCGAGATCGGTGCCGACTCCTGGATGAAAACCACATCGCCAACCTTGTGGGCGTTGTTTTCGTCGTGAGCCTTGTACTTCTTCGACAAGCGCACGGTCTTCTTCATCACCGGATGGGTGAAGCGACGCTCCACCTTCACGACGACGGTCTTCTCGTTCTTGTCGCTGACGACAGTGCCCTGCATGACGCGCTTCGGCATGGTTTTCTTCCTTATGCCTTCTGACCAGCCGATTTCTCGGCGGCGATCGTCTTGATCCGGGCGATGTCGCGGCGGATCTGCTTGACCCGCGCGGTCTTTTCCATCTGACCGGTCGCCTTCTGGAAGCGCAGGTTGAACTGCTCCTTCTTCAGGTCGGCCAGCGTGTCGTTCATCTGGTCCTGGCTCATCGCCCGGACATCGGCGGTCTTCATGATCCTCGCCCTTCCTTATTCTGCGATGCGCTGGATGAAGCGGGTCTTAACCGAAAGCTTGGCAGCACCAAGGCGAAGCGCCTCACGTGCGATATCTTCCGGAACGCCGTCGATCTCGAACATCACGCGGCCCGGCTTAACCCGGCACGCCCAATAGTCAACAGCGCCCTTACCTTTACCCATACGAACTTCGGTCGGCTTCGAGGTCACCGGAAGATCCGGGAACACGCGGATCCAGACACGACCCTGACGCTTCATCTCACGAGTGATCGCGCGGCGGGCCGCCTCGATCTCACGTGCGGTGACGCGATTCGGCTCTAAAGCCTTCAAGCCAAAGCCACCGAAGTTCAGGTCGGTACCACCCTTGGCCAGGCCATGAATGCGGCCCTTGAACTGCTTGCGGAACCTTGTGCGCTTTGGCTGCAGCATTGTTCTCTACTCCAAATTCTCTAAAGCGACCAGCTTACGCGTGCTCGCGACGGCGGTTGCTCGACGGCTGTTCAGCCTCGCTGGCGCGACGCTCGGACGCCATCGGATCATGCTCGAGGATCTCGCCCTTGAAGACCCAGACCTTCACGCCGCAGATGCCGTAAGCCGTATGAGCTTCAGCCGTGCCGTAATCAACATCGGCGCGCAGCGTGTGCAGGGGAACGCGACCCTCACGGTACCATTCCATACGAGCGATTTCCGCGCCGCCCAAACGACCCGCGCAGTTGATGCGGATACCTTCAGCGCCAAGACGCATTGCCGACTGAACGGCACGCTTCATGGCACGACGGAAAGCGATACGACGCTCAAGCTGCTGCGCGATCGACTGTGCGACCAGCGTGGCATCCGTTTCCGGCTTGCGCACTTCAACGATGTTGAGGTGCGTTTCCGACTTGGTCATCTCCATCAGCTTCTTGCGAAGCTTTTCGATGTCCGCGCCCTTCTTGCCGATGATCAGGCCAGGACGAGCAGCATGAATGGTCACGCGGCACTTCTTGTGCGGACGCTCGATCACAACCTTGGAGATCGCGGCCTGCTTCAGCTCAGCCATCAGATACTTGCGGATCTTGATGTCTTCATGCAGCAGCTGGCCGTATTCACCGGTGTTCGCGTACCAACGCGAATCCCAGGTGCGGTTGATGCCGAGGCGCAGACCGATCGGGTTGATTTTCTGGCCCATCAGGCGGCCTCCACTTTCTCTTCCTTTTCGCGAACCACGATCGTCAGGTGCGCGAACGGCTTTTCGATGCGGCTGGCACGACCGCGGCCACGGGTATGGAAACGCTTCATCACGATCGACTTGCCGACATAAGCCTCGGCAACCACCAGGGCGTCGACGTCGAGATCGTGGTTGTTCTCGGCATTGGCAATCGCCGATTCCAACGTCTTCTTGACGGTGCCGGCGATGCGCTTCTGCGAAAATTCGAGATCGGCAAGCGCAGCCTGCACCTTCTTGCCGCGGATCAGCGCAGCAACCAGATTCAGCTTTTGCGGGCTGATGCGGATGGTGCGCAGAACGGCGCGCGCCTCGTTATCAGCAAGCCGGCGCGGAGCTTTGGCCTTGCCCATCGTTATTTCCTCTTCGCCTTCTTGTCCGCACCGTGACCGTAGTAGGTACGGGTCGGAGAGAACTCGCCGAACTTGTGGCCAACCATGTCTTCCGACACGGAGACCGGAATGTGCTTCTGGCCGTTGTAAACACCAAAGGTGAGGCCGACGAACTGCGGCAGGATGGTGGAGCGGCGGCTCCACATCTTGATCACCTCGTTGCGGCTGCCTTCACGAACCTTGTCGGCCTTCTTGAGAAGATAGCCGTCAATGAACGGGCCTTTCCAGACTGAACGGGTCACTGTCGTACCTCTACCTTAGCTCTTGCGCTGGTGGCGCGAGCGCATGATGAACTTATCGGTCGACTTGTTGGACCGCGTCTTCTTGCCCTTGGTCGGCTTGCCCCATGGGGACACCGGATGGCGACCACCGGACGTGCGACCTTCACCACCACCGTGTGGGTGATCAACCGGGTTCATGACAACGCCCCGGTTATGCGGACGCTTGCCACGCCAAACGGTACGACCAGCCTTACCGTCATTGATGTTGCCGTGGTCCGGGTTGGATACGGCGCCAACAGTTGCCATGCACGTGCCGTGCACGATGCGCTGTTCGCCCGAGTTCAAACGCAGGATCGCCATGCCCTGATCGCGACCGACCAGCTGGGCATAGGAACCAGCGGAGCGAGCGATCTGACCGCCCTTGCCCGGCTTCAGCTCCACATTGTGGATGATCGTGCCGACCGGCATCGCCTGCAGCGGCATTGCATTGCCGGGCTTCACATCAACCGAGGCGCCGGCAATGATCTTGTCGCCGGCAGCGATACGCTGCGGAGCCAGGATGTAGGCCAGTTCGCCATCATCATACTTGACGAGCGCGATGAAGGCAGTGCGGTTCGGGTCATATTCCAAACGCTCCACCGTGCCCGACACGTCGAACTTGCGACGCTTGAAGTCGATCAGACGGTAAGTGCGCTTGTGACCACCACCGATGAAACGGGCGGTGATGCGGCCGTAGTTGTTGCGGCCGCCGCTCTTGGTCAAACCTTCGGTCAGAGCCTTGACAGGCTTGCCCTTGTAAAGACCCGAGCGATCGACGATCACCAGCTGGCGCTGGCTCGGCGTCGTCGGGTTGTAAGACTTGAGTGCCATTGTTCTTGTCCTTCCGGCCTACTTACAGACCCGTCGAAACGTCGATCGTGTCGCCGTCGGCCAGGGTGATAACAGCCTTCTTGACGTCGCTCTGGCGGCCAATGGTTCCGCGGAAGCGCTTCACCTTGCCCTTGCGGACCAGGGTGTTCACTGCCGTCACCTTGACGCCGAACAGCGATTCAATCGCTGCCTTGATCTCAGGCTTGGTCGCCTTCTTGGCGACGTTGAAGACGACCTGGTTCTGCTCCGAAGCCATGGTCGACTTTTCGGTGATCGCCGGGCTGACGATCACGTCATAGTGGCGCAGGTCCGTCATTTGAAGCGCTCCTCGAGAGCTTCCACGGCCGACTTCGAAAGGACGAGCGTACCGCGGCGCATGATGTCGTAGACGTTGATGCCTTGGATCGGCAGAACGTCGATGTTCGGGATGTTCGAGGCAGCCCGGGCGAAGTTCTGGTCGAGCTCAGCACCGCCGATAACCAGCGCATTGGTGAGACCGAGACCGGCGAAGTTCGCGATCAAAGCCTTCGTCTTGGCATCCTGTGCAACCAGGTCATCGACGATGATCAGGTTGGATGCCTTTGCCTTGGCCGACAGCGCGTGCTTCAAGCCGAGAGCGCGAACCTTCTTCGGCAGATCATGCTCGTGG
The DNA here is from genome assembly GCA_002316345.1 of Phyllobacteriaceae bacterium UBA1059. Taxonomy (GTDB): domain Bacteria; phylum Pseudomonadota; class Alphaproteobacteria; order Rhizobiales; family Rhizobiaceae; genus Tianweitania. Next base: position 29,338 of record DCDI01000178.1, read on the forward strand.
CTGCGCGAAACCGGGCCGTGAGCCTTACCACCGCCGCGGAACTGCGGAGCGCGAGCCGAGGAGTGACGAGCGCGACCCGTACCCTTCTGCTTGTACATCTTGGCACCGGTGCGGGAAATCTCAGCACGGCCCTTGGCCTGGTGCGTGCCCTGCTGGCGCTTAGCAAGCTGCCAACGAACGACGCGAGCAACGATGTCTTCGCGCGGCTCCAGTCCGAAGATGCCCTCGTTGAGCGAGAGCTGGCCGGCTTCACCGCCGGCAAGAGTTTTGACCGTCAGATCCATTATTCGGCCCCTTCAGTAGCCGGAGCTTCATTGGAAGCCTGAGCTGCGGCGCGGATGGCGGCCGGCTTCGGCGCGTTGTCGGGCAGCGAAACCTTGGCGGCATCGCGAACCATTATCCAGGCACCCTTGGAACCCGGAACCGCACCGCGGATCAGGATCAGGCCACGATCGGTATCGGTCGAGACGACTTCCACGTTCTGGGTGGTGACGCGAACGTCGCCCATGTGGCCGGCCATCTTCTTGCCCTTGAACACCTTGCCCGGATCTTGGCGCTGACCAGTGGAGCCGTGAACGCGGTGCGAAACCGAGTTACCGTGGGTGGCACGGCCACCACCGAAGTTGTGACGCTTGATAACGCCCTGGAAGCCCTTACCGATCGAGGTTCCCGTCACGTCGACCTTCTGGCCGGCAACGAAATGTTCGACCGTGATCTCGGCACCGATGTCGAGCAGGTTCTCAGGGGTGACCCGGAACTCGGCGACCTTGGCCTTTGGCTCAACAGAAGCGGTTGCAAAATGGCCGCGCAAAGCCTTGGAGGTGTTCTTCACCTTGGCAAGGCCGACGCCAAGCTGCACCGCCGTGTAGCCGTTCTTTTCCTGGGTGCGCTGAGCGACCACCTGGCAGTTCTCCATGCGGAGCACCGTCACGGGCACATGCTCGCCGGCATCGTTGTAGATGCGCGTCATCCCCAACTTCTGTGCAATTACACCTGAACGCATCGGTTCGTTTCCTTCAGAGTTCGCTGTCGGCCGCAGCCGTCACGCCTCTCGTTCTTCCTCAGGTCTGGAGCCGCTAAGGGCGTCACATACCTGTCGCGAAAGCCTCTTAAAGCTTGATCTCAACATCCACGCCGGCGGCGAGATCGAGCTTCATCAGCGCATCAACCGTCTGCGGGGTGGGATCCACGATGTCGAGGAGACGCTTGTGTGTGCGCATCTCGAACTGTTCGCGGCTCTTCTTGTCGATGTGCGGCGAGCGGTTCACGGTGAACTTCTCGATGCGAGTCGGCAGCGGGATTGGGCCACGTACATTCGCACCGGTGCGCTTCGCCGTCGACACGATCTCGCGCGTGGAAGCGTCGAGTACACGATGGTCGAACGCTTTCAGGCGGATGCGGATATTTTGTCCGTTCATTGCGTCACTTCCTTGCGCTTAGCTCCCGCGGCCAATTTGCCGCGGGACTAAAGCCCGTGCCTATTACTCGGTGATAGCGACGACGACGCCGGCGCCGACGGTGCGGCCGCCTTCGCGGATTGCGAAGCGCAGCTTTTCTTCCATGGCGACTGGTACGATCAGCTCAACGTCGACCGTCACGTTATCGCCCGGCATCACCATCTCGGTGCCTTCAGCCAAGGACACGATGCCCGTCACGTCCGTCGTGCGGAAGTAGAACTGCGGACGGTAGTTCGTGAAGAACGGCGTGTGACGGCCACCCTCTTCCTTGGTCAGGATGTAGGCTTCAGCCTTGAACTTCTTGTGCGGCTTCACCGAACCCGGCTTGGCCAGAACCTGGCCGCGCTCAACGCCTTCACGATCAACGCCGCGAACCAGCGCGCCGATGTTGTCGCCAGCCTGGCCCTGATCGAGCAGCTTGCGGAACATTTCAACGCCCGTCACCGTCGTGGACGAGGTGTTGCGGATGCCGACGATCTCAACCGTCTCGCCAACCTTGACGATGCCGCGCTCGACGCGACCGGTCACAACCGTACCGCGGCCCGAGATCGAGAACACGTCTTCGATAGGCATCAGGAACGGCTGGTCGATCGGACGCTCAGGCGTCGGAATGTAAGCGTCGACTTCCTTCATCAGCTCGCGGATGGCGTCTTCGCCGATCGTCTTGTCCGAGTCTTCCAGAGCAGCCAGAGCCGAACCCTTGACGATCGGAATGTCGTCGCCCGGGAATTCGTTCTTCGACAGAAGCTCGCGCACTTCCAGCTCAACCAGCTCGAGCAGCTCGGCGTCGTCAACCTGGTCGACCTTGTTCAGGAACACCACGATCGAAGGAACGCCAACCTGACGGGCCAGCAGGATGTGCTCGCGGGTCTGCGGCATCGGGCCATCGGCAGCCGACACAACCAGGATCGCGCCGTCCATCTGCGCAGCACCGGTGATCATGTTCTTCACATAGTCAGCGTGGCCTGGGCAGTCGACGTGGGCGTAGTGGCGGTTCGGCGTCTCGTATTCGACGTGGGCGGTCGAGATCGTGATGCCGCGTGCCTTTTCTTCCGGAGCAGCGTCGATCTGGTCATACGCCTTGAACTCACCGAAGTATTTCGTGATCGCGGCCGTCAGCGACGTCTTGCCGTGGTCAACGTGACCAATCGTGCCAATGTTCACATGCGGCTTGTTACGCTCGAATTTACCTTTGGCCATCGTCTCTCTTTCCTTGGCGACAGGGCTTTCCTGATCTCAGGATTGCGCGGCGCTTAACGACATCGTCGAGAAAAAACAAGTCTCTTCGCGAGGAGGCAGCATTCGGCTGCCCGCCTCGGAGACACTGCCGCATGTAAGATGCGGTTGAACTTTATGCTAGTGGCGATCTGGAGCGGGTAGCGGGAATCGAACCCGCGTATTCAGCTTGGAAGGCTGCTGCTCTACCATTGAGCTATACCCGCATTTCCAAGTTCCGGCGACAGGTGGTGGAGGAGGTTGGATTCGAACCAACGTAAGCTGAGCTAACGGATTTACAGTCCGTCCCCTTTAACCACTCGGGCACTCCTCCATCCTGTGACGGAACCTTGCAACGAGGCAGTCCGCTCTTCGAGGCTTGCAGCCCCAAATCGCGAGCGCCTTATGCAAAGACCGCTCTTCCGTGTCAACCGCAATGCAGACGCTTTTTGCGCCGGCTTGGGGATTGCGGTGCGGAAGCTCGGTTTGCAGCCGTGCCACAGCTTCGTATATAGCACCGTCATGAGTGCCAAGCCCCCTTCCCATACGCCCAAGGATTCGCATTACGCCCGGTTGCGGCGCGAGCATCGCTCGCAGACGCAAGCCGCGCAGCCGGCAGAAGAGGACACGCATGTGCGGCTTTATGGCCTGCACACGGTTCGCGACGCCCTCGACAATCCCCGGCGCATCAAGCACCGGCTGCTTGCCACGCGTAACGCGCTTCAGCGGCTGGAGCTGCGCGAAGACAGTACCGTTCCGGTCGAGATCGTCGAGCCTCGCGTCATCGATGCGCAGGTCGGCCCGGACGCCGTTCACCAGGGCGTGCTGCTGGAAACCGAACCGCTGGCCACCAAGCGGCTCGATGCGATGGGCGACGCCAAGCTCGTTCTGGTTCTCGACCAGGTAACCGATCCGCATAATGTCGGCGCCATCCTTCGCTCAGCCGTCGCGTTCGGCGCGGCCGCCCTGATCACCACCTCGCGCCACAGCCCGCAGGAAAGCGGCGTGCTGGCCAAGGCTGCGTCTGGCGCGCTGGAGCACATCGACCATATCGAGGTTCGCAATCTAGCGGATGCGCTAGGCACCCTCTCCTCTTCCGGCTTCCAGACAATCGGTCTTGATTCGGAAGGGCCTGCCGAGCTGGAAGCAAGCTTCAGCGGCGATCGCGTCGCGCTGGTGCTGGGTGCGGAAGGCAAAGGTCTGCGTCAGAAAACGCGCGAAACGGTCGACGCGCTCGCCCGCCTCGATCTGCCGGGCGCGATCCGTTCGCTGAACGTGTCGAATGCCGCAGCCATCGCGCTCTATGCGGCGCGTGCGCATCTTCTGAAAGGCTGAGGCGTCGACCTAGTTGTCGAACAAGCCGCCAATGCCGGTCTGCTGGTGCAGGAAGATCGCCAAACCGATGAAGCAGACCGAAAGGCCGACGCCGCGCCAGTCGATCCGGCGCGCGCGGACCATGCGCACGATCTGGAAGATGCCGATCCAAAGTGCGGCAACGAAAAGGGCGAAGAAAACAAGCCTGATCATAAGCGTGACCGATCTGGGCTGATTGGGATGGTGCCCCCGGCAGGGACAAAGATCAAACCACATCCGGTTTGATACACCGAAAATCACACAACGATTACAGTCCCTTAGGGAAGCACCTCGTCTGATGACTTCACCCGTCTGGTGTACCAAGACGCCTCACGGGTGTACCTAGATGGGTAGCGAATGGTGGCCGCTAGGTCAACGGGAAAGCTCCGCCTGCCGGTTAAGACAAGCGGAGCAATCCGGGTTAGCGGAGGCTGGACTTGAAGCCTAGCTCGTCCGCGTTCTTCGCTGCCTCCTCCTTCAGCTGGTCGTTCCGCTCTTTCGCCAGAACAGAGGGCAGCTTCGGCGGCGTGTTGAACTCGCGAAGATCGTTCTCATAGTTCTCACGAAGCCGCCGTGCGATACCGGCCGCGATGTTGACCCCCGTTTTCCGGCCTGCCCTCTTCTCCCACCGCTCGACCGTCTGGCGGTCACTCTCAAGGCTCGACCACAAGGCGTCTCTTGCAACCTTTCGCTCGTCGGCGTCGGCCGCCCTCGCGGCTTCAGAGAGTGCCTGCTTCTCCGCATCCCTTTCCTGCCGCTTCCGGGTGAGCGTGTCGAAGTCGATCTTGAGCCCCCAGTTCAAAGGGGCGTTACCCTTGGTCCTGCTCATCACGATCCACTGTCCGTTAGCGACCTGATCAAGGTAGAGGTCGGAAACGTCGGGGATGCCCTCGGTTTTGCCGTATTCCTTGAAGGCGTCCTCCAAAGCTCGCTCGAAAAGCTCCGGCGCGTCCTTCGACATACCCGGCTGTTCCATCATCAGGACGCCGCCGACTTCAAATGTGCGCTCTTGGGCCTTCTGGATCACCCGCGCCTTGGCCGTATTCAAGTCCATTTGGCGATTGAGATTGGCCGCAAGCTGATCCTGCACCCACGCCCGGTTGTCGCCGTTCGGTCCTTCGTCTACGTCCAACTCGGAGAACACATCGTCCACGGCGTCCCGCATGTCCTCATAGGCGAGCTTCGCCTGGGCCCGCTGGGTGACCGTCCGGTTCGCCATCTGGGCCGCGTGAATGAGCGCATCGTTCGGCCCCATGAGGTCGTTACGCCCCGCCGCATACTGCTCAAGGAACTCCCGTGACTTATCGCTTGCAACCAGACGCTCCGCATAGGCTGGGTTAAGGTCATCAAGCTGCCGATACTCTTCCGCGATCCCGGCAAGAAACTCAGCTTGTTCTCCACCCTGAAGCACTCTGTCGATGCTCGACATTGTGACAGCGCCGTTGAACTTGCCCTGAAGCTCCTCGTCAACCACGCCGTTCCCGTCAAACCACGCGATGCGCTTCTTCAGGATCTGCTCACGAGTTTGCTGCGGGTGAGCGCCTTTGGCGAGGAGGCCTTCTTCTTCCTCCTTCAGGCCGGAGAGGAACCGCTTAACGCCTTCCTTCTCCTGCTCCTTGGCGGTGACGGTCACCGGGTCACCGTTGGGGCCTACGATCTCGACATCCTGCAAGCGGTAGCTTCCTCCTAGTCGATTGAGGTTCGCGAAGGCGCTTGCGTTGACCTGGGTGCGCTGCCCCACGGATTGATACTGGAGACGGCGCTTGTTCTCCTCCTTGGCTTCAGCGGCCAACAAGGTCTGCTTTCGAACGCTGGATCGCTCCAAGTAGTCGGAAGCCATAGCGTCAGTCAGCCATTCGTTCCCCGGCTTGCCCTTTAGGCCCTCGATCTGCTCCTTGGTTACGCGCCCATTCGCGACATCGTCGTCGAGCTTGGTGCGGAGGTCGAAAGAGGTTGAGTTGGCGTCTCGCTGGCGGATGCCCTCGGCCTGCTCGATGAGCTTCAGGCCCTTGTCGGTCATGCCGGAGACTTCGATCAGAGGACCAACGCCGCCGCGCTTGTCATGGAGGAGAGCCTTGACCAGCTCCGGGCGACCCTTGAGCGAGTATTCTTCGGCGAGGCGCAGGAGCGTGTCGTTTTGTGAGCGCCCGTCCAGCCCCCGGAAGGTCCGGTTCTGGCCCGACTGCTTGATCACTTCGGCGGCGATGTCCTCGGGCGTCTTGTTCGCCGTCAGGCCGTCATCCACGATCATGCGGAACTCGTCCACGACAGCCGTGTCGCGCTCAACCTGGGCGGTTTCTATTTTGCGCTTGAGATCGGCTTCACCGAACTGCTGGAGGAAGTTGTCCGTCCCTCGGTAGAAGGCTGCCTGCATGGCTGGATCGCCCAGACCGCCAGCATACTCCTTGCGCTTCTCCTCGACCCATGAGTTGAAGTCGCCTTGGCTCTGATCGAAGCCGCCGTTGTTGTACTCGTCGGTGATGTGCTGGCGGAACTCATAGGCCGCGTTCGATCCGACAAGCGAGAGAACGCCGTCCTTCTGGATGCGACCTTTGGCTTCGGGGAACTTCTTCATCGCATCTTCCAGCGACATGCCGGCGATGCTGTCCGCGAAGGCTCGATTGGCCTCGCTGTTGGGGTCCTGACGTTCCCGCTCGGCCACCGTACCGTACGCCGAAAGGGCCCCGTTAAGGGACCCCAAGGCGTCGGCTAGGGCTGCTAGGTTCTTCCCACTCTCTTGCTGTTGAGGGCGGACATAGGTGCTTCCGGGAACGCCCGTGGGCTGGATCGCTACCTGACGAATTTGTGGGGTCGTGTTGTTTGTGCCGAAGAGGCCATTAGCCAATCGGGTTCTCCATGTTGGGTTTAGGGAAAGAAGAAAAGGCCCCGCAGCGAGTGCGGAGCCCGGAAGGGACTGGTTAGTCCCGTGGTGCCCTTGTCGGGCGGTCTTGCACGAGATGGGAGTACAGGGCCGCGACCGGCAGGAAGTTGCCTAACGGGACGAAAGCCCGCCATCCGGCTTTAAGCTCGCCCTGCGTCATCTCACGGCCGCTTATCGTCGCGTCTGCAAGCCCTCGCGAAAACTGGCGAGCGCTTCCGATTTGATCCACTGCGGGAGAGCCAAAGAAGGCGTCCGTGGGGGAACCACTCGCCCGCGCCGTGCCAAATTGAGCACCGGCCGGCGTGAACATGAGGGCGCTGTCCATAAGCATCGGGAGAATTGAAGCCGACGCGGAACGAGCCCAACCCTGCTTTGCGACGTTTGCAGGGTCCAGCTTTTCATCCATGAAAGCTTCCCATCCATCATCCGTCGCCCATGCTTCAGGAGCGGTGCGGACAAGGTATGTGGCAGCCCCGAAGGCAAGTTCCCCGGTTAGTAGAACGGCCATACGCGGGTCCATGTGGTTGACCGCGTAAAGCGAAGACTTCGCCCAAGCTCCGAAGACGAACGAACGGAACTGCACGAACATCGACGCAATCGGGTGAGACATCCAGCGGTGAAGGCCGCCCACATCGTTCCGCTGCACAAGTCGGTCCACGAAGCGGTTGAGCGTATATGAGAACTGGGTGACTGCCTCCGGGTCCCAATTCTGCGACCCCAGCGAAACGAGCTTTGATCCGTCCACCTCCGCATGAGCAAGCATGTTGCCAAAGACGCGCTGCGCTTGCTCCTCCCCAATGCCGGCTTGTGCCAACCGCGCCCGGTCCATCTTCGCCAGCTTGCCTAGGTCGAAGTCGCCCGCTTCAGTTTGGACGCGCCGCGCCATATCGAGGAGCTGTTGCGACACGGCCTTGGCGGCCCATCGCACCTGATAGTCTTGGACGGCCCGAATTAGAGAGACTTCGGCGGTTCCCCGTTGGCCCCAATCGAGCGCCACGTCCAAGCCGTTGGCGAGCTTTGAGGAGGTTGCCGCCCCGATCCTGTCGTCCGCATAGCGGAGGTCAAGGTTGCCGACTAGACCGTCCAAGCCTGCACCTGTCATGTGCTCCAGTTCGGCTAGGAGTGTGTCCCGCCTGGGCACCGAACGGCCCGCCTCGTCTACCATGCGACCGATTGCGGGTAGCTGTGAGGCCGCCGCACGGAAGCCGGTGGATGCGACCACCTTCCAACTCTCCTGCACTTGGTTTAGCCCCATGTTGGACATGAGGCGGACGAACTGCATGGACTTGAGCCGGCGCGTCCACTGGGCGTAAGCCTTCTCCTGCCCCATGACGGGGATGCCGTTGACCCGCTTCCAACCGAAGTCGATGTTCTCGATTGCCGTTTCCATCGCCGAGCGGTGCCGATCATAGCCGCCCGGAAGCGCCCGGTAGCCGTCGCGAACCCAGCTCTTCAGCCGCTCTAGATCGCCCTCGCTTCTAATCCCGTCGAAGATCAGTTCCCCGGACTTCGGGTCCCTGATCCGGGTGTCCGCAAAGGCTATGCGGCCGGTCATCGAACGGGCATAACGACGGTCCAAGAACTCGCTGTCGTTGATGAAGAGATCGTCCGGCCGCAACTCCAGCAAACCGCCGTCTCTCGTCCGCACTTGCGCGGCGAAGCGGTAGTCCATGACAGTTCGGCGCTTCAGCCGTGACACGCCGTTGGAACCGTCTGGCCTCTTCGCAGCGGAAGCATCCACCACGCTGGACAAGACATCGAACGCCTTGTCTAGCTCGTCATCCGCCAAGTCGGTGCCGTCTGTCATCGCCCGCTTGAATGCCTGCTTAAAGGCATCTCGATCTCCTAGGCCGATCGCGCCGGCAAAGCTGTCTTCGATGCCATAGCCTGCCCTGCGAATGTTTCCCCAGTAGCCCTTAGCCATTTTACGCACGAGCTTGTCGTCAATCTCACCGTGAGCGCGGCGGATCGCTTCCGCGAAAAAGGCTTCCATGTCCTGGTGGTGGATACGCCTGTCCAGTTCGGCGATGCGGTGATGATCCGCGATCTTCGGCGAGTACATGCGCCCTTTAATCAGTTCCCCGCCGAGGCCAACGCGCTCCAACTCACCCGCAAAGTCAGCATACAGTTTCTGACGAGCAGTTGCGGCCTTGATCACGGCGGGGTGCGCATCGGCTGGGGGAAATGGGTCCCTCGTGAACTCCTCCACAGCGACCCGGAACTCCTGGGCCTTTCGGGCTCGCGATACAGGGTTGAGGAGCGTTGCGCCACTTTCTGAGACGTACTCCCTCATGGCTGGCTGATAGACCGCCTGAAGATTGCCTAGCAACTTACGCTCCAGCGCCGACGCTCGGACGGAAGCGCTAGCCTCAACTACTGAGTGCCCCACCGTCCCGGCCGGCTCGTCATAGATCGCGAAGCCGGCAAGTCGGGCCCTAGGATTGGCGCTAGTCGTCAGTTGTCCGGCCGCGTCGAAACGGGCCCTACCTCCAAAGCCGCGATCCACATCCGCGTTGTCAATCCCCCACTCTTCCGGCACGAAGCTATCCCGACGCTCTCGGTTGAACATCGCACCGGCAGAACCACGTCTGTTTTCGACCACTGGGAGGCCGCTGGGCAAGACTTGAGGAGCTGACTGGGCCGATGTTGCCAAAGCCCCTACCTTGCCCGTCTGGACCGCCTCCCCGCCTATTTCCGTGAGCCTCTGGGCCTCGTGACGGGTGGCCGGGTTTCGAGCAAGTGGGCCTGCTATCCCGCCTAGAAGAGCGCCCACACCGAAAGCCATAGCTGCGTCGGTATTAGGGTCGTCCAGCCCGTACTTAGCGGCAAGCTCAAGGCCTGCGTTCGCGGACCCGCCAATCGCAGCCCCCGTCAGCATCTTACCGGCGAAGGTACGCGCAACGCTCATCGCCGCCGTACCGCCCTTGGAAAGGAAGGCAAAGGGCAGCATGATCGGGTCTGCCACGCCTGCCAGTAGGTCCGCCGTAAGGGACGACATCACCCCGGAAGCGGCCGCCCTTTCATCCCGTTCGGCCATCTCTTGCGCGTATTTCAAGCGGAGATGTCGGTTATCCGCCGACGATCCGGTCAAGACATAGTCGTGGTAGCGTTCCGGGAGGGTCTTGGTGATGTCCTCCCACTCCGGCGCTGTCCATCCCATGTCGTTCGGGTCTAGCGCCCCTTCGGAAGCCCATCGCGCAATCTTTGCCGTGTACCAGTTCTGAGCGGCGCTGTCGTAAAGCTGCTCGGAAAAGGACCCGTATGCCTTGGCGGATTGTGCCTCGTTCTGGGCCGTGACTTCTATGAGGGTCGGCGCGTGGGGCGCTAGATGGTCGTCATAGACGTGCAGTTCATTCGCGGGTCCGTCCGCTTCCGAGTAAGGCACGTGGGGTGCCGGCGTGAACTCACCACCTAGAAGCGCGAAAGCCTTGGCCTTGTGCCCTTCCATTTGGTTTTGCACCTTGTCCCGCACACTCCCGGCCGCGCCGCCCGCCGCTTCGTCCGATCGGTCATAGAGGCCGGGGCCGCCCGCGTTGATCGTTGAGTAAAGGTCCAGCAAGCCCATACCCGGCTTGAAGCCGTGGTCCACGAGGTAGTCAGCCGAAGCACGAACGGCTTTCTCTGCCGACATGCCCTCATAGTAGCCGTACTTCTCTCGCTGGGGCTTGCCCATCTGGATAAGGCCGATGTGCTGGCCCCATTTGGTCGTCGGGCCCTTCTTCCATAGGTCGAAAGTGCCACCCGTCTCGTATGACATGACCGTCGCAAGGTCATGAGGGTTAGCACCGATGCGCTGCGCTTCCGCCTTAATGGCTTCCGCGAGGGTATTGCTCAATCATGTCTCCTGGAAAAAGAGGCTAAAGCGCTCTTCGCTCGCCTTTGAGGCTTCTTGTCGTGCCCGACGCTCGGCTTCCTCGAAGCGCTTGTCGGTGTGTCGCCGCACCCATTGCCAGCTTAAACGCGGATGGCCTTGGACCGCCTCGTCCAGTTGCAGCCAAAGGTCGGCGTTCTTGACTTCCGCGCCCGAAGCATTGCGCATGTTTCTAGCTTTCCAACCGGCCAGCCACTCAACGACACCTTTCACGAGCATCTCGTTGTCGGTGTAAATGGTCGCCTGATGTTCTGGCCGGAGGGTACGGACCACGTGTATCGCGGCTTGCATCTGCATTCTAATGTTGGACGTTTCCGGCTCTCGCCCGACGAGGATGGTCTCAACCCTCTCTCCGCCGTCCGCTTCAGTTCGGATGATCGCGCACCAGCCTCCCGGTCCCGGCTGCGGACGACAAAGGCCGGTGATATGCACAACCACACGGTCTGCATTCAGTTCGTCTAGGTGTGCCATTACAGCCTCCTAAGTTGTTGAATTGATTGGCTACCGATTGGATAGCCTGTACGATATGACCACCTGGAGGGTGAACAGCACCACTTAGAAGTCAGACAGGGTGTCATCGTCGTCTTCCGCTCCCCAGTCGTCAAAATCCACAAGGCCACGGGCTATCTCGGCGAAGGCTTGTGCTCCGATGATCTCAGCCAACGCCTGCACGATCACGTCGCGGCGGTGGTGGAGCTTCCGGCCAAAGGCTTTAGTCAGCCGCTTGCGATACTCTTCAAGCTCCCCCGCGCCGTCGTCTAACTCCCACTCGGAAACATGTTCGTCCCCTTTTGCCAGCCGAACGGCTTCCGCGAGAGTTCCCCAATCGGTGCCCGGATGTCCGGCCTCTAGGCTGGTCTTCAGCTTCCGCAGACTGGCGACGAACGAAGTACCCATCCCACTCCACTCAGCCTGTTCCCGCTTGGAGCCCTTCCCGATCACGACAAACTTCCATGCGAGTGCTTGTCGCTGTGTATGACTGAGAGGGAGGAAGTGGCGGGAATTGGCCCTGCCAGACTCCACCAACGCGTCCGCGAGGCTCCCACCGATACGCACCACCGGGACCTTAAACCCGCGCCTGTGGGCCCTATAGGCGGCAAGGCGGTGGTGTCCGTCCACACAGTAGTCAGCGCCAGCAATCTCATAGACCGTAATCGGGTCTAACAGTGCCTCTTCGTCGGGCTTAGCCTGAAGCGCACGTCCAAGAACCTTCGCATGGAAGGTAAAGCCGCCGTTGTCCCCTTCCCGCCCCGAAGAGCGAGCCGCAAAGACCACTGGAACGCACCTGATGGAACCTAGAGGTACTCTGTCGGGCCCAAGCGGTTTGCGTTGCCGTCCTTCAGCCGCCAGTTTCTCTAGACGTGTGAACTCACCGGCAAAGCTGCGTCCACTCACTGGTCGGGAAACTCGTGTCGATTGAACGCTGCGATCCTGTGAGCTTCAGACGCATCCGTCCGTCGCGCAAAGCCTGATGCTTCATATAGGTTGGTGCGTCTTAGGTCTGTTCGGTCGCCATTTCGGTACTTAGCAACCTCATTTCGCGCTAGCCGCAAGATGGCGCGACCCACGCTCACCTGTCGCCCCGATGCTTGGTAAAGACCTGTCCGAACGAACTCGATCCCGGACTTTCCATCACGGTTGAGATACCAAGACCCGGTTAGGCCATCGCGCCTCAGTCGGTCATAGTCCGCGGCCTCGGCTATGGCATAGCGGCCTGGGCGATTACCTAGTGGAACGCGCACAAGAGGCGTTCCCGTTGTGTCGTGAAAGCGCTCAACCCCGCATGGGTCCGTCGCCTCGTTGTTCATGATCGTGTTGATCTCCTACTACGGAAAAGAAAAGGACCCCTCGACGGTCTGCCGAAAGGGTCCTGATGGTTGGTGATGGGTGTGGGTCGCTGCTACGGAGCCGTTAAACAGGTTGATACTGACGGACGTAGCTCCTGAGACGAGTTGTAATTGGCTTTCATGCGCTGCGGTCACCCTTCGCCAGCCTTTTCATAGCCTCAACGGCTACCGGCTCCGGCACTAGGGAGAACAGGCTTTGCAAAGAGCCGGCGGCCATCCGCGCGTAAGCATCGACGCCGTTCCCTGTCAGCAAAGCGCCGTCCGCAATCTCTCCTACCGCCGCGCTTGCGAAACTGATGGTGTTGGAAAGCGCCCCTACCGCCAGCCGCTCAAGACCGCTCTGGGCGTCGATGGGGCGGCCTGGGGTCATGTCCGTGGCGTGGCGTAGCTTTGCGAAGGCTTCAAGGGCGACGACGGCCCTTATCACGTTCTCGTCGGTGCGATTTGCCTGCTCTGAAACGTCCCGAAGCTCGGTTGCTAACCACCGGATGCCGCCGACAAGTAGCCCGATCTCTCTGGCGTCAATTGGAGTGAGCGCCGGTACATCGGCCCCCAGCGTCTTACGGTGCGTTGATCTAGTAGTCTTCTTCCGCGAGGTGCTTGTGGGTGCCTTCCTGGGCCGCCGTATGCTCAAGACACAGAGCCTCGGATCGGCCGGCCCCATACGTGCTGTACAGCGGCTTCACGCGTGTTTCGGTCAAGCGTCCGAAACGCCTCCGCGATCTTAGCCTCCGCGAGGAGAATGTCTTGCAATAGGGGAAGTGCGGAGAGAGGTTGTCCCTCCTCCAGCGCGTCGGCTACCTCGTTCAACCTCCAGGCCGCGAAGCGTAGGCTCCTGGCTGCGGTGTCGTCATCGGTAGGCGTGGACGGGATGAAATTGTTAGCGACGAACACTGAAAGGCTCCTGAGTGAAGGGCTGTCTACCCGTTCCCATCAATGCGCCGACCTCTTCCACCATCAAACCACTATTTTGATGATTGACGCGAATCTAAACAAGCGTCCGCATGAAACGTCCCTTCAACGGGATAATAAAACATAGAACTAACAAGCGGATCAGATCGAGTTTCAAAAGCATTGTCCCACGCATGGGCTATATGGTCATTTTGTCACACCTTGTTAGGAGGCGCGGAGGATGCGAAACACACTTGATCGGCTCATTCCAAGCTCTGTCGCGATAGTGTCAGCACTCTTCCCGTCCGCCTTCAACTTGTGAACGTCTGCCGACTTGCGCCGCGCCGTTGGTGCCCTGCCCTGGTACTTGCCTTCGGCCTTCGCCTTCGCAATGCCCTCTAGCTGTCGCTCTAGCATCATCTCCCGTTCAAACTCGGCAATGGACCCCATGAGGTTCACCATGAGCTTGCCCGTGGGCGTCCCCGTGTCGAGCCCTATAGCGAGGATGCGTAGAGCCACGCCCTTGCTGCGTAGCGCGTCCATGATTTCCACGAGGTTCCCCATAGAACGCGCCAAGCGGTCCAGCTTAGTTACCACCAGCGTGTCGCCTTCCCGGAGGTAGTCTAGGGCCCGGGATAACTCCTGCCGCTTGGTGGCGACCGACGACACTTGCTCTTGGAAAACCTTTTCGCAGCCGGCCGCTGCTAGGTCGCGTATCTGGGCGTCAAGGCCGGCGGTCTGCTCAACGGTGGATGTTCGGGCGTATCCGATGATGGAAGCGGGCATGTTGGGTGTCCTGTTTGTGCCACTAGGTTCTTAGATAAGATGACACCGTTGTGCCAAATGTCAATACCCACTCTTGTGGCACTATCTTCCGGCACTCTTTAGGGGAGTCATTAGGCCCTGCCCTTGTGGCACTTTCTTTGATGTTGCACCTTGAAGATGCCCTTGCGGCAACTTAGCTTAGGACTAGTCCTCATCCGAGGGGACGGGAAGGAGCTTCTTTTGCAAGCTTTTTTGGTGTCCCTAACTCTCAAGGCTCGGCGGTTGGCCCTGCCCTGAGGCGTCTCTAAACGGGGACTTGGGTTAAGATCGAAACGTATCCACCAGTGGGCCAACACTGGGGGTCTGCTAATTTTGGCAAACGAGACTCCCCTTCAACGGGGTTGAAGCGTTGGGCTCGCCGTCCCGCAGATATGATCGATGATGTGACGTAGAGATGCCTCGCACGAGGCGGATGGAGTCAACCCTCGGGGCGGATGCCCGGAGGCGTGACCAACCGGAAGCTGAATGCGCCAGCGAGAACGCCGCATCGAACCCTCCATAGGAAAGGCACCCCCACGGGGGTTACTAGGGGGCTGCAACTTTCGAGTTCGAGCCCTCAGATTTTTCTGCCGAATTTAGACGGCGGTTCATCCGCTTAGCGCGGTGGTCGCTATACCTGTGAAGAACCCACCGAACGTTTTAACGATGTCCTGAGCTGCTTTCAGCTTGGATTGGTTTTATGGCGTATCCTTCCCCGTCAGAAGGACCACAATAGAACCCAGAAACGCGATAGCCATGACGACTAAGACCATCAGGAGCAGCCAAGGCATTACCCAGCTTAATTGTCCACGTACAGCCGCATCCTGGCTCGCTGCGTAAGCTGGACTGGCTATCAACGAACCAGTCAACCGAAGCAGGTCGACGACTCTTGTCCAGTACACGTAAGTGAGGGTGATAAGGGCAAGGACGCCGCTGATCAGCGTGGCATAAAGTAGAATGCCGCCGCGTTTTTCCTGCTCTTGAGCCGTGTACATCCCCGCTTCGTTGAGGAGCAGCAGGTGGAGGAAATCAGCGTCCTCGCGGTTGATCTGGTATCTTTCTACCAGCGCCTCCAGCCGTGCTGATTTTGCCACCTGAAGGTCAGCCTGTCGCCGGCCTGATCGGTAGCCGCCCCACGCCACGCCTCCGATGAGGACAAGCAAGGCGAGGTTGGCCAGCAGTTGGAAGTACGCGGGTATTTGCACGTCAATCTCCTCGCCCATACGTTGAAATCTTGTCTACACTTCCGCGTGTGGACTGTCAGGCGTCAGCTACTAACCATCAAGGGCTTTCTTAAGCGCCGCGCTCGTCACCACCAAACGCCCCTCCTCACTCCCATAGTCGTCGCCTACCTTGCCTGAAGAGTGGNNAAGACGGCACAGCCGCCGCCCTAAGCCGATCCTTCATGTTGTGCCGGAGGGAGTGAGTGGAAACCTTCGCGTCAGCCACGATCTTCCGCACGTGCTTCATAAGAGCCGCTGATGCGCTGTTAGGGCCGTTCTCAGTTGCGTACCGAGGAAACACCAGCGCCCTTCCCTTAGCCGCCTCAACGGCCTCCTTGGCGGCTTCTAGGGCATCACCGATTAAAGGAACCCAGCGGTGTGACGCGGCTGTCTTCACTCGGCGGTCCTCGTGCCAAGTGACCTCAACATAAGGTAAGTCGGCTTCCGTATGCACGTCTTGGACGCGCAACCCAGTGACCTCAGCAAGTCGGCATCCAGTGCCCTCCAATAGCCGCCAAATCAGCTTTATCTCGGGCTGCTTGTTGCGGCCGATAAGTCTCTCCCGTACCGCCTTCAATTCCTCAACACTGAAGGGTCGCCGCTTGGTGCGGGCAAGGTCTACCCCGCCACCCGCTGGCGCCTCCAGGCTCGCAAAAGGGTTGCGAAAGCCTTCTAGCTCAAACTCACGGGCTGCGTGGTTGATGATGGCCCGGAGGTCGTTGAGGTATCGATCCACGGTTGCGGGAGATCCGATCGCCCCAAGCATCGCTTCCTGTACCTTGCGAGCATCCGCTCTGCGTAGGGTCTTCAACTTCGGATCACGGCCAAGGGCGTCGGTCACATACTTCACAACCCGTTCGGCTCTTAGCTCGTTACGGCGTTGGGTCTTTAGTCCCGACTGAGAAGTGGCAAGCCGGTCTTTAACGTACAGACGCTTGGCATCCTCAAGGCTAGGAGTGGGTGGCGGCAAAGGCGACGAGGATGCAAGCGACCCGGCAAGGGCCGCGTCCTCGACACTCACGTCTAGCGGGTAACCGGTCTCCGGGTCTTCGGGGTACTTGGCTGCGATCCGGTCGCGCTCGGCTTCACGTCCGGCCCATGTCGCTTCAAAGTCTTCGCCGTCAGGGTCGAAGCCTAGCTCCCGGAGCCGCTTCCGCGTAAGGTCGTGCCTCTCCAAGTCGGTCGCCGGCCTTGGTGACAGGAGTCCTTCCTTCACTGCGACAGACCGCCGCGCTGTGTCCAGCGCCCTCTCCGCCTCCGCGTTGACCTTGTGATACCGCCTTGCGGCCTCCGCTTCCGAGCTTCCAAGCGGGTAGGTCAACTCCCGCTTGCCAATCGCTGGCCGGAGTTCTTCAGGAACTTTGCGCCTATAGCGCCAAGTCTGTCCGCGTTTTTGTACGTGTTTGAGCATCAATCCCACTGCTCGCGCTCCGAGATGGGCGGAGTTTGTACCGCCTGGTGTACCTAGGAGGAAGCGCTATCCCTTGAACCGTAAGGGTTCTGCGGTCGTCGAGGTGAGATTTGGTGCCCCCGGCAGGAATCGAACCCGCGACCTTCGGTTTNNTGCTCTACCAGCTGAGCTACAAGGGCACTGGAGGCGGCGCTTATCACATCCGTTGAACAAGTCAAAGCGAAGCCGCATTGCCCCTGCGAAACTTTGCTTCGCTTGATCTGCGTGGTAACCGATGCGGCCGCCCGGCAATCTTCGTTGTCGGTTCGGGGTCGGTTCAGGCCTGGAGCTTCACAGTTGACGCGCACGGATAATCCGAAACTGGCCTTTGTCGCTTCCGACAGTGAGGAAGCGGCGTCGGCATCCGACAGCCTTTGCGCCCGCTATGGCTGCGTCAGCACCGCCGAGGCGGACGTGATCGTGGCGCTTGGCGGCGACGGCTTCATGCTGCAAACGCTGCGCGAAAACATGTCTGCCGGCAAGCCGATCTATGGCATGAACCGCGGCACGGTCGGCTTTCTGATGAACGAATATAACGAGGACGGGCTGGTTGAGCGCATCGCCGCCGCCGACGCCGCGAAAATTCGGCCCCTCAGCATGGAAGCGCGCACAACCGACGGGCGAACGGTTACGGCGCTGGCCATCAACGAAGTGTCTCTGTTTCGCCAATCCTACCAAGCCGCCAAGCTGTCCATCACGGTGGATGGGCATCCTCGCATGGAGGAGCTGATCTGCGACGGAATCCTCGTTGCCACGCCCGCCGGCTCCACCGCCTACAACCTGTCGGCACAAGGGCCGATCCTGCCGCTTCAAGCGCGCCTGCTCGCCCTCACACCGGTCAGCCCGTTCCGGCCGCGGCGCTGGCATGGTGCGCTTCTGCCCCATACGGCGGAAGTCCGCTTCGACGTTCGCGAGATCCAGAAGCGTCCCGTGAATGCGGTGGCCGACAACATCGAAGTAAAGTCGGTTGTTTCCGTCACCGTGAAAGAGTCGCCGCGGGCGCGGGTGACCGTTCTGTTTGATGCAAGTCATTCCTGGGACGATCGAATTTTGCTCGAACAATTCCGATACTAGAGGAAATCGCACGAATCTTGGCTGGACTCAGCGCGCGAGCTTGACAAAGCACGCGCGTGGACGTAACGCGCCCTCAGCATTCCCCGGTCTTCCGGCGACCGGGACGATCTCGCGCCGACCATCGTTCCGCGCCTAGAACAGCAAAGATCACGCCCACGTGTCTTCCGAAGATACCATCGTCCAGCAGGACGTAACGTTCGCAGACCTCGGCCTGTCGCCGAAAGTCCTCTCAGCCGTTACCGATGCCGGCTATACGAAGCCGACGCCGATCCAGGCTGGCGCCATTCCCCACGCCTTGCAGGGCAAGGACATCCTGGGCATCGCGCAGACGGGTACGGGCAAGACCGCCGCTTTCACGCTCCCGATGATTACCCGCCTTGAAAAAGGCCGTGCCCGCGCTCGCATGCCGCGCACGCTGATCCTCGAGCCGACCCGCGAGCTGGCGGCACAGGTTGAAGAAAACTTCGTCAAATACGGCAAGAACCACAAGCTCAACATCGCTCTGCTGATCGGTGGCGTGTCCTTTGACGATCAGGAACGCAAGCTCGAGCGCGGCGCGGATGTGCTGATCGCAACGCCCGGTCGTTTGCTCGACCATCGCGAGCGCGGCAAGCTGCTTCTGACCGGCGTCGAGATCCTGGTGATCGACGAAGCCGACCGCATGCTCGACATGGGCTTTATCCCGGACATCGAGCGTATCTGCGAGATGATCCCGTTCACCCGCCAGACGCTGTTCTTCTCGGCAACCATGCCGCCGGAGATCACCAAGCTGACGGAAAAGTTCCTGCAGGCGCCGGTGCGTGTCGAGGTGGCCAAGCCCTCCTCCACGGCGACCACGGTGACGCAGCGCCTCGTTAAGTCAGCCTCCAAGGCATGGGATAAGCGCGCCGTTCTACGACGCCTCATCGACGAAGAAGGCGTTGCCGTCACCAACGCGATCATCTTCTGCAATCGCAAGGTTGATGTGTCCGAGCTTTATCGCTCGCTGACCAAATACGAATACTCGGCCGGTGCTCTGCATGGCGACATGGACCAGCGCGCCCGCATGCAGACGCTGGATGCGTTCCGCAACAACAAGCTGAAGCTGCTGGTGGCGTCTGATGTGGCCGCCCGCGGGCTTGATATTCCGGCGGTCAGCCACGTCTTCAACTTCGACGTGCCGATCCATGCCGAAGATTACGTCCACCGCATCGGCCGCACGGGTCGTGCCGGACGGTCGGGCAAGGCCTTCACACTGGTGACCAAGTCCGACAGCAAGTATCTGGATGCCGTCCAGAAGCTGACCAACCAGTCGATCGAGTGGCTCGATGGTGACCTGTCGACGCTTCTGCCGGAAACCGAAAGCGACGACGCACCGCGTCGTGGCCGCGGCGGTCGTTCCGATCGCACGACTCGCAGCCGTGATCGCGGTGAACGCCGCGAGCCGCGTGAACGCAGACCTGAAGCGGCGCCAGTCGTTGCAACAGAAGTCGAGGACGCTCCAGCACCTCGCTACGATCGCCGCGATGCGATCCGTCAGGGCAATGCAGAGCGTCAGGAAGCGCGCGCACCGCAGCCGCGCCGTGATCGTGACGATCGCAACCGCCGCTATCGCGATCAGGACGACGTCAACACGGTGGTCGGTTTCGGCGACGACATCCCCGCCTTCATGAAGATCGTGGTTCCAGCCGTTCCGGCCTGATCAGCGCTTCGCCGCTTCGATCCGCATGGCGCTCTCATAGGCCAGGCGGGTCCATCCCGCGAGTTGATCGCGATCATCGAGAATATCGGCCGGTAAGGACCAATACGGCATCTTGACCGGCTGCTTCGTTCGCTTGTTCTCGTAGACCCAGCGTGTCCCTCCCGCCGCCTCGTAGAAGCGGCCGGTCTCTTCATCCCCCTTCAGCATGATCTCGTCGTACAAGAGAATCCCGACGATCAAGCCGCGATGATAGATGCCCTTGCCGCTGAACATGCGGCGGATCTCGACGGCGCCCAGTCCGTCGAACATCTCTCGAATCGCTTCATCATCCATGGCCACCCTCCGGGAACGGCAACGCGCCTCACCTGTTTTCTTCCTGATCAGAAAAGGAAGAACAAGCCATGCCTTTGTTGCTCGAAGGGTCGTGCCGCTGCGGCGCCGTTAAATTCTCGGTGCAGAGCCACACGCCTGTGCCGTATCAGCGCTGTTATTGCTCCATCTGCCGCAAGCAGCAGGGCGGCGGCGGATATGCGATCAATCTCGGAGCCGACAACACGACGCTGAAGATCGAAGGCAAGGCGCATCTTGGGGTTTATCGCGCCACCATCGAAGACGACGAGCATGAGCACTGTGAGGTCTCGTCAGGCGAGCGCAACTTCTGCCGGGAATGCGGCTCGGCGCTTTGGCTCTACGATCCGTCATGGCCGGACCTCGTTCACCCCTTCGCCTCGGCAATCGACACGGATCTGCCGAAACCGCCAAGCTCGGTCCATCTCATGCTGAAATACAAGGCGTCATGGGTAGAGCCGCAGATCGGGCCCGATGATGCGACCTTCGACCTTTACCCCGAACAGTCGATTGAGGACTGGCACCGGGAAAGAGGTGTCTGGGTCGAATGAACTCAGGCCGCGCCCTGAGCGCGGGCTTCAGCCAATGCCTTCAGGTCGGCCGGCTGCAATTCCACGGACTCACCACAGCCGCAGGCCGATGACTGATTGGGATTGTTGAATACAAAGCCGGAGCGCAGCTTGGTTGTTTCGAAGTCCATCTGCGTACCAAGGAGGAACAAGGCCGCTTCCGGCGCGACATAGACATGCGCGCCGTCATGCTCGACGTGATCGTCCTTTGCATTGACCTCGCTGACGAGATCAATCGTGTATTCCATGCCGGCGCAGCCGCCCTTTTTCACGCCCACGCGGATGCCATGCACCTCGTCGCGATCATCCACGATTTCGCGCACGCGCTCGGCTGCGCGAT
Organism: Phyllobacteriaceae bacterium UBA1059; assembly: GCA_002316345.1. Taxonomy (GTDB): domain Bacteria; phylum Pseudomonadota; class Alphaproteobacteria; order Rhizobiales; family Rhizobiaceae; genus Tianweitania. The sequence continues at coordinate 50,342 of DCDI01000178.1, forward strand.
CCGTAAGGCTCATGACGCTGAAACGTCCCATCTGCCACCTGCCTGTTCTTCGATGCCGCAGCATCACTTCCACTAAGATGGGAGAACATCGCCGGTGGTGCAACCGGCATTAGCAATCCCAAATATTTCATTCCGCTGCATAGCGTGAAGGAACGGCTTTCCATGCCAGGTGTTCTACTTGCCCAACCAAGGAGAGACCTATGAAAACCCTGATCCTTTCCGGTCTGACCGCTGTAACCATCCTGTCGGGTGCCGCTGCTGCCAATGCTCAGCAGACTGTCATCATCACCAAGGAACAGCAGCCGGTTATCCGTGAATACGTCGTTCGCCAGAAGACGGCACCGGTTGCCGTTGTGAAGGACTATGACTTTGCGGTCGGCACCGTTGTTCCGGACGTCGTTGAGGTTCATCCCCTCGAAGTGCCGGAAATGACCGACAAGTATGAGTATGTCGTGACGCCGAGTGGCCAGACCGTTCTGGTCGAGCCGGGCACGCGGCGCGTTGTTCAGGTCGTCGATTAAGACAGACCGGTGCGTACAAATCGAGCGGCCTTCGGGCCGCTCTTTTTGTTTTAATACCAGCCGCAGGCGACCTGCGCTTCTTCCGACATCCGATCCGGCGTCCATGGCGGATCGAACACCATCGCCACTTCCACGCCCGACACACCTTCAACCGTTCCGACGGCATTCTCGACCCAACCCGGCATTTCACCGGCGACCGGGCAGCCCGGCGCGGTCAGCGTCATGTCGATCTTGACCTCGCGATTGTCTTCGATGTCGATCTTGTAGATCAGCCCGAGCTCGTAGATGTCGGCCGGAATTTCCGGGTCATACACCGTCTTCAGCGCGCTGATGATGTCATCGGTCAGCCGCGCCAGCTCTTCGGCCGGAATGGCCGATTCGATAGCCGGCTGATTGGCGGCCACATTCTCTTCAGACACTTCGCTCATTTCGCTCACCCGAAGAATTTGCGCGCTTTTTCGAGCGCTTCGGCTAAGGCATCGACCTCGGCCATCGTGTTGTACATCGCAAACGACGCACGGCATGTGGAGGTCACGCCGAAGCGCTTCAACAGCGGCTGGGCGCAATGCGTGCCTGCCCGCACCGCCACGCCCGAGCGGTCGATCACCATCGACACGTCATGGGCATGAATGCCCTGCAGTTCGAAGGAAATGATCGCGCCCTTGCCTGGCGCTTCGCCAAAGATGCGCAACGAGTTAATCGCCTTCAAGCGCTCATGCGCATAATCGCTCAACTTGGCTTCATGCGCCGCAATCCGGTCGCGCCCAATCGAATCCATGTAGTCGAGCGCAGCGCCCAGTCCGATCGCCTGCACGATCGGCGGCGTTCCCGCTTCAAAGCGATGCGGCGGCTCGTTGTAGCTGATCGCATCCTCGCTGACGTCGAGGATCATCTCGCCGCCGCCTTGAAACGGGCGCATGGCTTCCAGCATCTCGCGCTTGCCGTAGAGCACGCCGATGCCAGACGGTCCGTAAACCTTGTGCCCTGTAAAGACGAAGAAGTCGCAGTCGAGATCCTGCACGTCAACCGGCATGTGAACAGCGCTCTGGCTGCCATCCACCAGGACGGGAATGCCGCGCTCGTGCGCGATCCGGCCTATCTCCTTAATCGGCGTCACCGTGCCCAGCGCGTTCGACATATGCGTGATCGCCACCAGCTTGGTGCGCGATGTCAGGCACGTCTCGAAAGCATCCAGATCGAACGACCCATCATCCTCAACCGGCGCCCAGACGAGCTTCGCACCCTGCCGCTCGCGGATGAAGTGCCACGGCACGATGTTGGAATGGTGCTCCATGATCGACAGAACGATCTCATCGCCCTCGCCGATCTTCGGCATGCCATAGCCATAGGCCACCGTATTGATCGCCGAAGTTGAGTTCGAGGTAAAAACGATCTGGTCGATCGACGGCGCATTCAGGAAGCGACGAACCGTTTCGCGAGACTTTTCATAGGCATCCGTGGCTGCGTTCGAGAGGAAGTGCAGCCCGCGATGAACGTTTGCGTATTCTTGGGAATAGGCATGCTGGATAGCATCCAGCACCACCTGCGGCTTCTGCGCCGACGCTCCATTGTCGAGATAGACGAGCGGCTTGCCGTAGATTTCCCGCGATAAAATAGGGAAGTCGCGGCGCACTGCCTCAACGTCAAAATCGGCGATACTGATCTTCTCTTCGACCATCAGATAAGTTGCCCCGTAGCAGACAAGGTGCCGAAGACGCGTCCTCCCATGATGAAGGATTCGGCAGCCGACAAAGCAAGAAGGATCATGACAGCTGCGAATGACCGCAGCTGATCCAGCTGTAATCCATAACGCACTGTCAGAACGGAGAAGGAGATCAGGATCACCGCCAGCACAAGCGGCAGCGCGAGACGAATGAGAGCCAGCAGTGCGCTATCTGGAACAAGCAAGGCCGATCCGAACAGGACAAGCTGGAAAAAGTGACCGACCAACCAGACGCCAGCCAAGACCATCCCGGCTGACCCAAATCGCCGAAAGCTCGCTTTGCCACCCAGCACCACGCCGATAAAGAACAGGATTATCAGCGAGACGAACAGCAAGAGGAGGGGCAAAGCGCTTAACACACCAATAAACACCTGCGTAGAGCGGCTGAAGTCGACGAACCCACTCGGCACACTATCCAGCGAGCCCGCATATGGTGCCAAGAGGGGCGGCGCTATCCCAATCAAGATGGCAAGTACCAGGAAGCCAAGTGCCACAAGGGTCAGCTGACCATGAGAGAGGTAACGCTCGGCTGCGCCGCTGATCGTCGTGACCGGACGCGGAAAAGCCCTGAACCCATCCAGAATGTAGGCCACGAAAATGCTCGGCAGGGGTCGATCATCCGAGCCCGCGATCATCACCATAGCCACCTCCGCCCTAGCCGTGCAGGACGAACCAGGCGTCGAGCTTGGCTTCCAGCGCCTCGATGACGGCCTCGTTTTCCAGTTCCTCGATGACCTCCGCCAGGAACGCCTTCACCAGAAGGCCTCGCCCTGCCTTTTCCGGCACGCCACGCGCCATGAGGTAGAACAGATGATCCTCGTTGATGTCGGTCACCGTCGCGCCATGACCGCAGGCCACGTCGTCGGCGAAGATTTCCAGTTCCGGCTTGGCGGAAAAGTCCGCATCGTCCGACAGGAGCAGCGTGTTGCAGGCCATCTTCGCATCGGTTTTCTGCGCGATCTGGTGCACGTTGATGCGGCCCTGGAACACGCCCTTGGCGCGATCGGTCACAACGTTGCGGATCACCTCGCGCGAACCCGTATTCGGGCTGGAATGATCAAGCACCATGGTCACGTCGGTATGCGTGTCGCCAGCCAGCAGATTGACGCCGCGCAACTGGAAGTCGCAACCGTCGCCGGCCGCATCCACCACGATCTCCTGACGCACCAGCTTGCCGCCAGCATTCATGATGAACAGCGTGAGCTTGGCGTCCTTGCCGATCGAGGCGCGGAACTGGCCGAGATGCGAGGAGCCTTCCGGCTGTTCCTGCACGATCAGATACATGACCTCAGCGCCGTCACGCACGCTCAGCGTCGTGACCGCGCTGGCCAAAGCCGAAGCTTCGCCGGTCTGACGCTCCACGATCACAGCCTTGGAGCCAGCACCGACATTGACGCCGAAGCGCGTATGCACCTGGCCCCCTGTATGCAGGTTCTGCATTTCGAGTGGCACAGCCAGCTCGACGCCTTCCGCAATCTCGACGCCGTAGCCATCTGTCACAAAGGCAGTGTTGATCGCACCGATCGTATCGGCGGCATCGGTCGGCCCAAGCGCATTGATGCCGCGCCCTTCAGCCAGTTCATCGCTCAACCGAATGAAGGACAGACCCTCAGCCGAAGGAAGATCCTGCGTCTTGCCGCACGACACGCGCAGCACGGTCGAGCCTGCTAGCAGCGGCTCCAGAGCCGTTGGTGCGGTTGTCGACACAGCCGGTACCGTCGTCAGAAGGCGACGCAGATCCGTGTAGTGCCAGGCTTCCACATGGCGCGTCGGCAAACCAGCCTTGATGGCATCGATGGCCTCATCACGCTTGATCGTGACCATGCCGTCGCCAGGCAGATCTGCCACGCGCGCATTAAACGCATCGATCAGCGCCTTTTCAGCAGGCGTATGCTGGGGAGTGACATGCATATTCATGGTCACGCTCCTCAGGCCGCCTCGCCGATCACGCCGGCATAGCCATTTTCTTCGAGGTTGAGCGCCAGCGACTTGTCGCCTGACTTGATGATGCGGCCCTTGTAGAGCACGTGCACGCTGTCCGGCACGATGTGCTCCAGCAGGCGCTGGTAATGGGTGATGACGACCACCGCACGATCGGGCGAACGCAGCGCGTTCACGCCATCCGAAACGATCTTCAGCGCATCGATGTCTAGGCCGGAATCCGTTTCATCCAGAACGCAGAGCTTTGGCTCGAGCAGCTGCATCTGCAGGATTTCGGCACGCTTCTTTTCACCGCCGGAGAAGCCGACGTTCAACGGCCGCTTCAGCATGGCCATATCGATGTTGAGCTTGCCGGACGCATCCTTCACGCGCTTCAGCAGTTCCGGGATCTTCAGCGGCTCTTCACCACGCGCCTTGCGCTGCGCGTTCATGGCGACCTTCAGGAACTCCATGGTCGCAACACCCGGTATTTCCATCGGGTACTGGAAGGCCAGGAAGATGCCGGAAGCAGCACGCTCGGCCGGGTCCATCTCAAGGATCGACTCGCCGTTGAACAGGATCTCGCCTTCGGTAACCTCGTAATCCTCGCGACCAGCGAGGATATAGGACAGCGTCGACTTGCCCGAGCCGTTCGGCCCCATGATCGCAGCCACTTCACCGGCCTTAACAGTCAGGTTCAAGCCACGGATGATCTCGGTGCCTTCGTCGGCGATACGGGCGTGCAGGTTCTTGATTTCTAACATGTTCGTTTTTTCAAAATCAGAGGTCAAAGGCTGAGGCAAACCTCAGCCGACCGAGCCTTCAAGGCTGATGCCGATGAGCTTCTGCGCTTCTACTGCGAACTCCATCGGCAGTTCCTGGATCACGTCCTTGACGAAGCCGTTGACGATCAGCGCGATCGCTTCTTCTTCCGGGATGCCGCGCTGCATGACGTAGAACTTCTGATCGTCGGAAATCTTCGACGTCGTCGCCTCATGCTCGAACTGGGTCGTCGCGTTCTTGGCTTCGATGTAGGGCACGGTATGCGCGCCGCAGCGATCGCCGATCAGCAGCGAGTCGCACTGCGTGAAGTTGCGGGCGTTGGTGGCCTTACGATGCGCCGAAACCTGGCCGCGATAGGTGTTCTGCGAGAACCCCGCCGCAATGCCCTTGGAGATGATGCGGCTCGACGTGTTCTTACCGAGATGCAGCATCTTGGTGCCGCTGTCGATCTGCTGATAACCGTTCGACACGGCAATCGAGTAGAATTCGCCTCGGCTGTCGTCGCCGCGCAGGATGCAGGACGGATATTTCCAGGTGATGGCAGAACCGGTCTCGACCTGCGTCCACGAAATCTTCGAGCGATCGCCACGGCAGTCACCGCGCTTGGTCACGAAGTTGTAGATGCCGCCCTTGCCTTGGGCATCGCCGGGATACCAGTTCTGGACGGTCGAATACTTGATCTCGGCGTCATCCAGCGCAACCAGCTCGACAACGGCCGCATGCAGCTGGTTCTCGTCGCGCTGCGGCGCCGTGCAGCCTTCGAGATAGCTCACGTAAGCGCCCTCTTCCGCGATGATGAGCGTCCGTTCGAACTGGCCCGTGTTCTTTTCGTTGATGCGGAAATAGGTCGACAGCTCCATTGGGCAGCGAACGCCCTTGGGCACGAACACGAAGGAGCCGTCGGTGAAAACGGCCGAATTCAGCGTCGCATAATAGTTGTCGGACGCCGGCACGACCGAGCCGAGATACTTCTTCAGGAGCTCAGGATGCTCGCGAATGGCTTCCGAGATCGAGCAGAAGATAACGCCGGCCTTGGCGAGTTCCTTCTTGAAGGTGGTGACCACCGAAACCGAGTCGAACACCGCGTCCACCGCAACGCGGCGACCGCCAGTGACGTTGAGGCTTTCGGTATCGGCGAGAACGCCGTCCTCGGAACCTTCATGGCCGGGCTTCTTCACGCCGGCGAGAATTTCCTGTTCCCGCAGCGGGATACCAAGCTTCTCGTAGGTGCGCAGCAGCTCGGGATCAACTTCGGCAAGCGAGGTCGGCCCGGGCGTCGATTTCGGCGCGGCGTAGTAGTGAATGTCCTGGAAGTCGATCTTGGGATAATCGACGCGCGCCCAAGTGGGCTCTTCCTGGGTTTTCCAGCGCTCGAACGCATCAAGACGCCAATCGAGCATCCATTGCGGTTCGTTCTTCTTCGCCGAGATGAAACGAATGATGTCTTCGTTCAGGCCCTTGGGGGCCTTGTCCATCTCGATTTCGGTTTCGAACCCATATTTATACTGGTCGACATCGATGAGGCGAACCTGATCGATCGTTTCCTGCACGGCAGGCATTGGCAATCTCCATCCTTGCCGGGTTCAAGGCCCGGCAGTCGACGACATGGCCGCATGAAGCGATTGGCCGTCATGTAGTCATTCACAGAAGGAAAATCACCCCGCCGGGGTGACGCATCCTCCAATTTCTTCAGGCGGCATTCCGCCCTGTTCGACGCGCGGCCAAAGTGCCGAGCGCATTCGTGAACTGCGCGAGGTCTTGCGCGCTCGTGGCCGGTGCGAACGACACGCGCAGCGCACCCTCACCATCCCAGCCCATCGCGCTCAACACCGCGCTCGCGCCAACCTTGCCGGACGAACAGGCGGACCCCGCCGACAAGGCAATTCCCGCGAGATCAAAGGCGATCTGCGCCGTTTCCGTCTTCATGCCCGGTATCGTGAAGAAGATGGTGTTCGGCAGCCGCTTGGCCGCCGTCATACCGTGGATCACGGCATCCGGAACCAGTTGCACGATCTCGGCTTCAAGAGCCTGGCGCTGTTCTTCAAGCTCGGGCATTTGCGGGATCTCCCCTAGCGCCTCACGCGCCGCAGCACCGAAGCCGACGATGCCGCTGAAGTTCTCCGTGCCGCCGCGATGACCCCGCTCCTGCCCGCCGCCGCGGATCAGGGGAGCCGGCATCAACACATCCGAAGAAGACGCAATCGCGCCGACGCCCTTCGGACCACCGATCTTGTGGGCAGAGAGAATGAGGTAGTCGCCAAAGCCGGCATCGAGATCGATGGGCAACCGGCCAGCGGCCTGCACCGCATCAACGATCAGCGTGCCCTTCGCCGCGCGCACGATCGCCGTAATCTCTTCGACTGGCTGAACGACGCCGGTTTCGTTGTTGGCGGCCTGCACCGCGACCAGCGGGAGGCCTGCAGCATGGTCATGCGCCTGAAGTAGCACCTGCAGCGCCGCCAGATCGATCACGCCATCCGTGCCCACCGGAATGACCGACACCTGCTCTGCCGCAAAGCGTCCGCCATTGGCGACGCAAGGATGTTCGGATGCGCCGACGTAAAGCCGCGAAAACAGCAGTGACGCGCGGCCCATCGTCCAATGCGGAGTCAGCAGCGTCATGGCGCCTTCGGTGGCGCCGGAGGTAAACACCAGCCGCGCGGGATCAGCACCCACCAGAGCTGCCACATCACGGCGCGCGCCATCGATCAACTGCCGCACCCTACGGCCTTCGGCGTGAACCGATGACGGGTTTCCGATGACATCAAGCGCTTCGATCATCGCACCCTTGGCGGCAGCGCGGAGCGGCATGGAGGCGTTATGGTCGAGATAGACGCGCGGTCGCATCAGTGCCGTCCTCCGCCGCACGAAAGGCGCAGGCAGGTCGGGATCACTGTTCGTGCGTTATTTCCTTGAAAACGCAAGGCTCCGCGTCCTATCTAGCCGCTTTGCCGGCGGGATCCTTATCTGTCCGCCAGTTTTGAATGGTTCTAAACAAAGGTTTCTAAGGAGCCTGGCCGGGAGCGTCAAGTGCGCGTCGGGCATGACAGCCATTCATCTGAGGCCATGCACAGGCTGGGCCGGCGCGCGAGTGGAGTATCCATGCCCGAAGTCATTTTCACCGGTCCGGCCGGCCGCCTCGAAGGTCGTTATCAGCCCTCGAAGGAAAAGAGCGCCCCGATCGCGATCGTCCTGCACCCGCACCCGCAGTTCGGCGGCACGATGAACAACCGCATCGTGTATGACCTGTTCTACATGTTCCAGAAGCGCAACTTCACGACCTTGCGCTTCAACTTCCGTTCGATTGGCCGCAGCCAAGGCGAGTTCGATCATGGCACCGGCGAATTGTCGGATGCGGCGGCCGCACTCGATTGGGTGCAATCTTTGCATCCCGATTCGAAAAGCTGCTGGGTTGCCGGCTATTCCTTCGGTGCCTGGATCGGCATGCAGCTCCTGATGCGCCGCCCGGAAGTGGAAGGCTTCATCTCGATCGCGCCGCAGCCCAACATCTACGACTTCTCATTCCTGGCGCCCTGCCCGTCATCCGGCCTGATCATCCATGGCGATTCGGACAAGGTCGCGCCGCCGAAGGACGTGCAGACGCTGGTGGACAAGCTTCACACGCAAAAGGGCATCACGATCACGCAGAACACGATGCCGGGCGCCAACCACTTCTTCACGAGTCAGGAAGGCGAGCTGATCGAGGCTTGTTCGGACTATCTCGACCGTCGCTTGAACGGCGAACTAGCCGACGCCCGTCCAAAGCGCCTGCGCTAGACTGCGGGTTTAACTTTCCCGACCCCTACCGATATGACCGGCCGTCGCGACATCACGCGGCGGCCGTTTGTTGTTCATGGCCGGCTTCTGCCGCCGCCTGCCCCACCACACCGTCACGCGCCGGCGACGCCGCCGCACCCAGGCATATTCATAGGACAGGATCACCAGACCCAGCGGGACCATCCAGAAGCCCAGGATGGGCAGAAAGCCGAGACATCCGCCGATGATCAGCAGTATGCCGATGGTGATGCGCCAGCGCCGCGATTGCGGCATGGCGAAATCGCGCCCGAGCAGGGTGATCTTGCGTGTCGGCGGCAGCTGCGGATCAACCGTCATGTCGCTGGCATTCCTCATGGGTCGTGTGCATCAGGTCTGAAGCAGGCCCCTGCAGATAGGGATGGCAGACGGTTTGTGGAAGTAACGATGGGTAATGACACTTCCATCGTGGAAAATGTGAAATGCCTCTTTGCAAACGCAAAGTCTCTTTGCTATAGGCCACCCACTCGCAAACGAGCACTGTTCCCCGGTAGCTCAGTGGTAGAGCAACCGGCTGTTAACCGGTTGGTCGCTGGTTCGAATCCGGCCCGGGGAGCCATTCATTCCAAACATCGCTGAAAATTGTCGCCTAAGCAGCACCTGCTTTGCGGTTTGATGTGCCTGCTTGCTGCTGAAGCAGGGCGCCTCTATGCGCTCCTCCCAAATCAGCCTAGCCGTTCATCGTCACAGCACTGTGAACGTGACGAGCCAGACTGCTTCTGCTGTTAGACGCAGATCGATCAGGAGCCTGTTTCATGCCGCCTTATGCGATTCTCACCCTCGCGATTCTTGCTGAGGTCATCGGCACCAGCGCCATGAAGGCGTCGCAGGGTTTTACCCGGCTCGGTCCGTCCGTGGTGGTGGTTCTTGGCTACTGCGCGGCCTTCTACCTGCTCGCGCGCGTGCTCGACACGATCCCCGTCGGCATCGCCTACGCCATCTGGGCAGCGGGCGGCACCATTCTCGTCACCCTTGTGGCCTGGATCATCTACGATCAAAGACCGGATGGCTTCGCGATTATCGGCATGGCGCTGATCATAGCCGGCGTGCTGGTCATCAACCTTCTATCGAAGACCAGCACCCATTAGGTATGCGCTGCCAACTTGCTGTTTCAGCCCGCAGTGGACATCCAATTCAGCGTTTCGCGCCAGTCGATCATGCGAATGGGCGTGCCATGCGTGCCGCTTTCGAAACGAACAAAGCGAGTCGGATAGGTCGGGCTCGCCGCCCGGATCTTGCGGAAGAACGCTTCTTGTTTCTCGACCGGAAACACCGGATCGCGGCTTCCTTGCCCAAACACAACCGGCACTTTCGCCTTGAAGGCAGCACTTGTCAGAAAAGCATCGTCCCAGTGTGAGCCCAGCAGCAGCAAGCCGCCGAGCTTTCCGACGAGCTCGGGCTTGCGCGCCAACGCCCAGCAAAGCCCGCCACCCATCGAGCCGCAAGCCACGAACACCCGGGCTTTCGGTGACGCCTCGCTGTAGTGCTTGATGAGCTCGGCCACCTGGTCTGCGCCCTTGTCGCCAAAGTCGGAAAAATCCGGCGACAGATACAGCCCGCCATTGGCGGTCATCAGATTCTTGATTCGATTGAAATTTCCGCCGAAGGTGAGGTCGTCGACACCCTGCTTGCGTGAGCCGCCCTGCCCGTGAAGGTAGAGCACGATCATGCTTGCCCCTTCCCGTTTGCCGACGGCCACATGCGTGATCTTGGCGCCGCTGTCGCTCGTCAGTGCTAGATCCTGCTGCACCCCACGCACATTGGTTGCGGTGTATTCCGGCTTCACCCGCCGTTCTGGCACGGCATCGCGGCCGTTGATGTCGCGCATCTCCTGATAATCGATCGTGACATGCGCGCCGTTGTCCGACGTTGCCAGTACTGCCGGATAGGCAAACAGCTTGTCCTTGAACGGCTTCAGCTGCTCGGCCTGTGCCGGCAGAGCGAGGAGGACAGTTGTGGCGAGGAGGGCAAAAGCGATTCGGCGCATGGCTCTTTGTCCCGCATCCCGCGGATCAACGCCATGTCTTATCCCGCCAGAACACCGCCCGCTGCTTGAAGGGCGGCCGGTGTGTCGACATCGACACTGGCCGCTTGGCCCAGCTCCACATCGATGACCTCATACGTGCCTGACTCGATGATGGCGCGCGCGCCAGTGTCGCCATGAAGCTCGGCGATCTCCGGAAAGCATGCGCGCGGCAAGATAACCGGATTGCCGCGCTTACCCTGGTTCGTTGCTCGTACGATCGCGGTTCCGTCCTGAGCTTCGAAAACCTGCAACATGCGCGTGAGGTCGGCCGTCTCGACCTCTGGCATATCGCCTAGCACCACCAAAGCGCCGGACGCTTCCGCAGGAAGCGTCGCCAGCCCAGCCTGTAGCGAGCCTGCCATGCCGTCCGCATAAGCGGGATTGTGGGTGATGCTAACCGGCAGACCGGTGAGCGCAGACGTGACGAGGTCGGCCTGATGTCCCAAGATGATCGTGACGCTTGCGGCACCGCTGGCCAGAACGCGCGATGCCACACGGCGGATCAGCGGCTCGCCGTCGAAGTGCGCAAGCAGTTTGTTGGGACCGCCCATGCGGCTGGACCGACCAGCGGCGAGCACAATGGCGTGCACGCTCTTCACACCTGAAAGTCGCTCGCTCGGCTCATCATCGCGCTGTGCCCGTTCTCGCGGTGCCGGCCGCGTGGCGATTTCGCCTAAAAGCCCGCCGACGCCCATGCCCGCAATGTCGCGATCCGTCACCTCAAGCCCCGCCTGTATGCGATCCAGCACCCAGTCGAATCCGTTCTCCTTAGGGCTGCGCGAACAGCCCGGCGCGCCAATTACCGGCACGCCTTCGAATTCACCGAGCACAAGCAGATTGCCGGGGTCGACCGGCATGCCAACTCGTTTCACGACACCGCGTGCCGTGCGAATACCGGCCGGGATGACATCATGCGCGTCGCTCACCGCCGAAGCACCAAAGATCAGGATCAGATCACACGCTTCAACCACCGCACGAAGTGTTTGCGCCAATTGCCCGGCATGATGGGCAATACGTTCTTCGCGAATGATGCGACTGCCGGAACGATCAAGCCGTGCCTGTGTCACCGCGGCAGTCTTGTCGAGCACGGAGGTCTTCAGCCCTGCCCGCTCAGTCTGGATAAGAGCCACGCGTGCTTTACGAAACGATGCCACCTTCATCGGCGAGGCGTCGCCCACTTCAACCAGAACCGCTTCGACAATGCCCACTGGCACAGCAAACGGGATGATCTTCACCGTCGCGACCATCTGGCCGGCGCGCACAGCCGCAAAGGGTGCCAGCGTCGCCACTGTCACGGCGGGATCGACGCTGTTCATCGCATCGATCGAAGCCTTGTCGACGATGAAGACGCCAGCTGCCTTGGCATGCAGGTTGACGCGCCCGGTGCCGGCGTCGCGGATCTCGATGCTGTCGCCACCGAGACCAGCGGCCACGCGTGCAGCGGCTTCATTTTCTCCAAGATCATCAGGATCGAGCGTGGCAGCGACCACCGTTGGCACGCCAGCCTGCGCAAGTGCCTCAACATCCCCGGCGGACAACCGATGCGCCTTCTTGAACCGCAGCGCACCCGCGCTCACCGCATGCGCGAGCACGACACCTTCCGCTTTTGGTACGGGAACGGGCCCGAACTTCATCCGGCCGCGCCCAATTCTCGTCCGCGCAAGGCTGCAACCACCTCGCCAAGCACGGCCACAGCGATTTCCGCCGGATTGGAGGCGCCGATGTCGAGGCCGATCGGAGCCCTGATCCTGTCGAGCTTGTCGCGCGACACGCCGTTTGCTGCCAAGCGCTCCAGGCGGCTCGCATGTGTTTTGCGGCTCCCCAGCGCACCGACGTAAAAGCAGCCGGCTTCCAACGCCGCCTGCAGGGGAAAGTCGTCGATCTTCGGATCATGCGTCAGCGCAGCAAGGGCGCAGAAGGCATCCAGAGGCTGTCGCGCAAGAACTTCCTGCGGCCAATCCGCATGAAGGTTAGAGCCCGCGAAACGCTCCGGCGTTGCGAAGGCCGTACGCGGATCGATCACGTCCAATTCAAAACCCGCGATTCGTGCCATCGGCGCCAACGCCTGGCTGATATGCACCGCGCCAATGACCACAAGCCGTGGCGACGGCAGGTGGACGTTCAGGAAAACCGTGCGCCCGTCGATCTCGATCTGCCGGGATTTGCCCGAGCGAAAACCTTCACGCAGCGCCTCATCAAGCGGGTCCTGCGCGGCTTCGGACTGACGAACCAGCCGTCCGCTACCGGTTTCCAGATCGGTCACGACGATCGCAGCCCTCCGCGCGCGGCGTTCCTCGTTCAGGCTATGGAGAAGCGCGCGTTCCACGATCAGGCCAACGGCTCGACAAAGACCTTGATGCGGCCGCCACAGGACAGGCCGACGCGCCAGGCGGTTTCGTCCGCCACGCCGAATTCCAGCATGCGGGGTTTAGCAGACGTGATCACATCCACAGCTTCCGCGATTACCGCGCCTTCCACGCAGCCGCCGGAAACCGAACCCTCGAAGTTCCCTTCCGCATCGATCACCAGCTGGCTGCCGGCCTGGCGCGGTGCAGAACCCCAGGTCTCCACAACCGTCGCCAACGCAATCTGCCGGCCATCGCCGGCCCAAGCAGCAGCAATGTCGAGAGGGTCGGTGTGGGCATTTTCCGGCGTGTTCATGGGTTTGCTCCTCAGCGTCCGCTCAGCCCAGAGCGCGATAGGTGCGGCCGTGATAGATCAGCGGCTCGCGGCTTTCGCCGACGCGCAGCCCGGTCACCTTGCCAAACAGGATGCGATGCGTGGCGACATCCTTGGCTTCGATGATCCGGCAGTCGAAGGTCGCGAGCGCACCGATCAGCGTTGGTGCACCCGTCGCGATCGTATCCCACTCAGCGCTTGCGAAGCGGTCATCCTGCGACAAGCCAGTGAGGCCGGAAAACGCATGCGACACGTCGATCTGCTCAGAACTTAGCGTGTTCAACGCAAACACGTCGTTTTTCACAAACAGGTCGTTGGTCGCGCTGGCGCGGTTGAGGCAAACCAGAACAGTCGGCGGGCTGTCCGACACCGAACAAGCGGCAATCACCGTCGTGCCGCGCCGGCCAGCCGCACCGTCGGTGGTCACGACATGAACGGCACCTGCAAACAGGCTCATCGCCTCGCGGTAGTCGCCGGGTTCAACCTTGTTCTGCTTCAGCACGGGGTATCCAATCCTTCTCCGGCGATATAGGCGGCCGCTTGCGCCGTGCAAGCTGTGGGCAAGCAGTTGCACGCGGGCAAGCCAGGCTTTAGGGCTGAGGGAGGTGCCAAGCCTTTGGACATGACCTTGCCCCGTCGAATCCGCCTTCTCCTGACCGGCCTCCTTTCTATCAGCGCCGTTGCTGCCGTGACACCCGCACGCGCCGATATCATCGGCCTCGCCGCGCCGCTTTCCGGCTCCTCGTCTCTGCTCGGCCAGCAGTTGCGCACTGNNCGTTCAGGATGACCTGTGCACGGCCGAAGGCGGAACTGCCGCCGCTCAGCGCTTCGTCGAAGCGAAAGCAGACATCGTGATCGGCTTCCTGTGCACGGATGCCATCAACGCCGCGATGCCCATCCTTTCGCAAGCTGGCATTCCCGTTCTCACGCCAGGCGTGCGCACCAACAGCCTCACGGACACCCGCGAAAAGACTGGCTGGCCGATCTACCGCATCGCGCCGCGCGATAATGCGGAGGAGCAAGCGCTTGCCACCTTGCTGCTTCCGCTGTGGCGCGAAGCCCTGTTTGCCATCGTGGACGACGGCACGATCTATGGCCGCAATCTCGCGGAAAGTTTTCGCGCCGCTGCCGAAGCAACCGGTCTGAAGCCAGTCTTCGTCGACACCTACCGGCCGCAGTTGGAGAACCAAGTCGGCTTGATTGGCCGCCTCAAGCGCGCCGGCGCCACGCATGTGTTCGTTGGCGGCGACCGCGAGGATGTCGCGATCATGGGCCGCGACGCCAGCCAGATCGATTACGATCTCATTCTTGCCGGAGGCGAAGCTTTGCGGGCCGCTACCGTCAACACCACGCCTGCCGTCGGCACTCTGATGATCGCGCCGCCGGACTGGTCGACGGAAGCCACGACGGAAACGCTGCTGCAGCTTCGCTCCGCAGGCATCGAGCCGGATGGCTATGTCATGCCGGGCTACGCCGCGACCGAGATTGCAGCCAAAGCGATTGCGGATGCCAACGCGAAGGGCGAGCCCACGCGCAGCATCCTCGACGCCGAGACTTTCTCAACCGCGATCGGCACCATCCGCTTCAACGAGAAAGGCGATCTCGCCGCCAACCCTTACCGCCTTTACCGCTTCGATGGCTCGCAGTTCGTAGGGCTGAACCCGTGACTCTCCGCCCCGGCCCGCGCAACCTGTTGACCGATGTCGCAGGCTTGCGCGTCGGCCATGCGGGCGATCTCNNCCGCCGTTCAAGTGCTTGGCGGTGCGCCGGGCACGCGCGAAACGGATCTGCTCGAGCCGCATAACTCCGTCGAGACCATCAACGCGCTCGTGCTTTCCGGCGGCTCGGCCTTCGGCCTCGATGCCGCGTCGGGCGTGCAGGCGGCGTTGCGCGAACAGGGCATCGGCTTCCAGGTGCGGGGCGCCGTGGTGCCGATCGTT
>DCDI01000083.1:0-453 GCA_002316345.1 Phyllobacteriaceae bacterium UBA1059
ACCAGCACGGCACGGCGATTATCGCCACCGCCGGCCTGATCAACGCACTCGCCATCACGGGCCGTGACATGAAGTCGGCCAAGCTCGTGTGCAACGGCGCGGGTGCTGCGGGCATTGCTTGTATCGAATTGGTGAAATCGCTCGGCTTCACGCCGGAAAACGTCATCCTCTGCGACACCAAGGGCGTGGTTTATCAGGGCCGTACGGAAGGCATGAACCAGTGGAAGTCCGCCCATGCGGTGCCGACCGAGAAGCGGACGCTGGCGGAAGCGCTGGATGGTGCCGACATCTTCTTCGGCCTGTCCGCCAAGGGCGCGTTGACGCCCGCCATGGTTCAGTCCATGGCCAAGAACCCCATCATCTTCGCGATGGCCAATCCCGATCCGGAAATCACGCCGGAAGAAGTGGCTGAGATCCGCACCGACGCGATCATGGCGACCGGCCGTTCGGATT
>DCDI01000083.1:496-9316 GCA_002316345.1 Phyllobacteriaceae bacterium UBA1059
TCTTCCGCGGCGCGCTGGATGTGCGGGCAACCACGATCAACGACGAAATGAAGGTCGCCGCCGCGCAGGCGCTGGCCGATCTGGCCCGCGAAGACGTGCCGGACGAAGTCGCCGCCGCCTATCAGGGCTCGCGCCCGCGCTTCGGCCCGAACTACATCATCCCCGTGCCGTTCGATCCGCGCCTCATCTCCGCCATTCCAGTGGCGGTCGCCAGGGCCGCGATGGAATCCGGCGTTGCTGGCAAGCCGCTTGCCGATCTCGAACGCTACCGCCAGCAATTGTCGGCCCGCCGCGATCCGATCGCCTCCACCTTGCAGCGCATCGTCGACAGCGTTCGCCGCAAGCCAAAGCGCGTTGTTTTTGCCGAAGGCGAGGAAGAGCAGGTCATGCGCGCCGCCGTGTCCTATGTGAATCAGGAACTCGGCACCGCCATCCTGATCGGCCGCGACGACGTGATCCGTGAAAACGCCGCACAAGCCGGCGTCGATCTCGACAAGCCCGGCATCGAGGTCATCAATGCACGCCTGTCTCGCCGCAACGGCTTTTATGCCGACTACCTCTACGAGCGGCTGCAACGGCGCGGCTTCCTCCATCGCGATTGCCAGCGTCTCATCAACAACGACCGCAATTATTTCGGCGCCACCATGGTGGCGCTGGGCGATGCGGATGCGATGGTCACGGGTGTGACGCGCAACTATTCCACCGTGCTGGAAGATGTGCGCAACGTCATCGATGCCCGTCCAGGCCATCGCGTGATTGGCGCGTCGATCGTGCTGTCTCGCGGGCGCACGGTCATCGTGGCCGATACGGCGGTGCACGACATGCCCAATGCCGTTGAGATCGCCGATATCGCGGAAGAAACGGCCGGCTTTGCACGCCGCATGGGCTATGAGCCGCGCGTCGCGCTGCTGGCTTACTCCACCTTCGGCCATCCGCAGGGCGAACGCTCCGAGCGCATTCAGGAAGCGGTCAAGATCCTCGACAAGCGCCGCGTTGATTTCGAATATGATGGTGAGATGGCGGCCGATGTTGCGCTCAATCCCAAGGCGATGGCGCAATATCCGTTCTGCCGCCTTTCGGGCCCGGCCAACGTGTTGGTCATGCCGGCCTTCCATTCCGCCTCGATCGCCACCAAGATGCTGCAGGAACTCGGCGGCTCCACAGTGATCGGCCCGCTGCTTGTGGGCTTGAACAAGCCGGTGCAGATCGTGCCGTTGAACGCCAGGGACAGCGACCTCGTCAACATGGCTGCCATCGCCGCTTACAGCGCAATCTCCTGATCGCGCGTCTGTAGTGGCCAGTGCTGGCGAAACCATCGCCGGCACTCAGCTCCGCTCTATATCGGCTGCTCAAAGGGCAAGCGTGCCCGGAACAGGATAAAGCCAGGCAATGCTGATTGCGCAAACGGTGCTTGCCGTTCTTCTGGTGGCGATCACCGTCATGCCGTTTCTGCCGATCGCGCATGGCATCGTGCGCATCGGCGATTTTCCCCGTCAGCAGATCCTCGTTGTAGCCCTGGCCTGTTTGTTTGTGTCGCTTGCATCCGGCGGTGCGCTGTTCGACCAGCCGATCTTCCCGCTCACCTTTGCCGCGATCGCGCTGTTCCAGGCCTGGTTCATCGCGGAATTTACCCGGCTGTGGCGAAAGGAATCGAAGCATTTCGATCCGGCCGTCGACCACGGCGAACGCTTCCGCCTCGTCGCATCCAACGTAAAGATGTCGAACCGCGATTATGCGGCGCATATCCGCATCATCGAGCAGTCCGGCCCCGACATCCTTGTCCTGATGGAGGTCGACAAAGCCTGGATGGATGGGCTGGCGCCGGTGCTCGACCGCTACCCCTATCGCGTCGACCAGTCCCAAGAGAATTCCTACGGCATGGCGATGGTGTCCAAGGTCCGGCTGGATGATGTGTCCGTGCAGGATCTTCTGACCGAAGGCGTGCCGTCGATTTTTGCCACGGTGGTGCTCGATGAAAGCCTGCGCTTTCGCCTTTATTCCATCCACCCCGAGCCGCCGGTGCCGCATCGGGGCACGGAAGGACGCGACGGCGAAACGGCGCTGATCTCATTGGCCGCCCGAAAGGAAAGCGGGCCGCTGATCGTCACGGGCGATCTCAACGATGTCGCGTGGTCGAAGACCANNGGCGCGGCGCTTCCGCCGCATCAGCCGGCTGCTCGATCCGCGCATTGGCAGGCGCATGGTCAACAGCTTCGATGCCCGCTACTGGTTCATGCGCTGGCCGCTCGACCACCTGTTCCATTCCGCTCATTTCCGGCTGGTCGACATGCAGCGGCTGGAAGCGGGTGGGTCCGATCATTTCCCAGTTCAGTTCGATCTCGTTCTTTGCCCGGACCGCGACGCGATCAGCCGTCCCGACGAAGCGGATGCCGGTGATCTCGACCGCGCGCGCGACCTGGTCCGGCAGGCGGATGAGCGCGACGAAGAGCCGATCGGCGTCGGGTGGGAGAAATGAAGCCGATGCTGGGATCGTGGCAGCTATGGGCTCTGCTGTCTGCGGTGTTTGCGGCGCTGACTGCAATCTTCGGCAAGATCGGCGTGGAAGGCGTTAATTCCGATCTCGCGACGCTGATCCGTACAGCCGTGATTCTGGCCATTGCCGCTGCCATCGTTGCCGCGACGGGGGCATGGCAGCCGGTATCCTCCATTTCGAACCGGACCTGGCTCTTTCTGGCTTTGTCGGGTGCTGCAACGGGCCTCTCCTGGCTCTGTTACTTCAGAGCCCTGCAGATTGGGGATGCTGCGCGCGTGGCGCCGATCGATAAGCTCAGCGTCGTTCTGGTTGCCGTTTTTGCCGTCGTCTTCCTGCGTGAAAGATTGTCGGGCGTGAACTGGCTCGGCGTTATCCTGATCGGCACAGGCGCGGTGCTGGTTGCGATCCGCGCCTGATCGAAGCGTCAGGAGGCGCCGCCGTAATAGGTGATGTAGCGTTCCGAAATCGCGCTGATCGGCAGAACCACGAACACATCCGTCGTGCCGAAATCGTGGTCGACCACGCAGCCTTCGCCGAACTTGGCGCCCAGCCGCAGATAGCCTTTTACGAGAGGCGGCATGGCGGTGAGCGCCGCCTTGGCGTTGATCGCTTCCGCCGGCATCAGGTCCATCGGCGCGAAGCGCTTGGCCACCGCACGCACCGCCCATTCGTCCTGCCCGGTGCAGTTATGCGCGAGGAAGGACAGCGCTTCGGCGTGGGCAGCGGGGATCGTGCCGTGGAACGAGGCGCAGCCGGCCATCACGTCGATGCCGTGATGCTTCACGTAAGCCCAGATCGCCTGCCACAGGAGCTCGATCGTGCGCTTGGAACGATAAGCCGGCAAAACGCAGGAGCGGCCGAGCTCGAGGAAGTTGAGGTCGGGGTGACGGGCAACGAGCTTGTCGAACTCGAATTCATCCGCAGAATAAAAGCCGCCCGTCGCGTCCGCCGTTTCCTGGCGCAGCAGCCGGTAACAACCGACGATCTGCTTTGCGCTTGGACCTGGCAGCGCTGTGTCGAACACCAGGAGATGATCGCAGATGCTGTCGAAGCGGTCGGCATCGCGCTGATCCAGCCTGTGGGCCTCCTGCCGTGTCGCGCCGAGTTCCTCGTAGAAAACGCTGAAACGCAGCTTCTGCGCGGCTTCGATCTCCGCCTCGCTTGTCGCCAGCCGCGCTTCCAGCGAGCCGATCTTGCCTAGGGGCAGGAGCGTTGCCGATGGTGCCACGCTCAGTGGCACACCCGTGTTCAAACGTCCGGTTTCGAACTCAAACGTCACGTGATTCATGGCTGATTCCCCGTGGACCCGTCGATCGGATACGCGGCTAATATCACATGACGGTGACATGAAAGCGACTGCCTGATGTCAGCCGCTCTATCCGGCTTCAAAATGAGCCGGCTGTGTTACGCTTCCACGGCGTTCAGCAAGGTGGCGGGGTCGAGCGGCTTGGCGACGAAGCCGGTTGCGCCATGGGCGAGAACATGGTGGCGGGTTTTTTCCTGCCCGTCCGCCGAAAGAACGATAATCGGTACCGGCTGCGTGCCCTTTTCTTCTTCGTGCTTGCGGATCATGGCGATGGCATCGAGCCCATCCATTACTGGCATGTGCAGGTCCATCAGAACGATATCCGGCGCCTGTCCATCAGTCGCCTGCGTTACGGCATCGACGGCCGCACGGCCATTGCCAACGACCTTCACCCGGTGTCCCGCCTTAGCCAGCGCAGAGCGCGCCAGCAGCGCGTTGATCTCGTTGTCCTCGGCAATGAGGATCGAGCGGCTGCGGTTGGAAGCCGGCTGTGGCACGCGCGGAGAAGCCTTAGGCTGATCGGGCGCGGCTGTCACGGCGAGGGCTGCAAGAAGAACGCGCAACAGCGTTTCCGTGCGAACCGGCCGCGCAAGGAAATGCGCGTAACCCTGCTCATGCAATTGCGCCAAGCGCCCGCGATTGTCCGGCGCAATCAGGGTGATGGCCGGAACGTCGGTGAGGCCGGCCGCGCGTAAGGCTGCCAAGCAGCTGCCGTCGGCATCTTCCAGACGGGCATCGATCAGGATCACATTGCAATCCCGGCACAGAGCTGCCTGTTCGACGGTGTCCGCGATCGTGGCCCGGCCGCCATGATCCCGGATCGTGGTTGCCAGTGCTTCCAC
The DNA here is from genome assembly GCA_002316345.1 of Phyllobacteriaceae bacterium UBA1059. Lineage (GTDB taxonomy): Bacteria > Pseudomonadota > Alphaproteobacteria > Rhizobiales > Rhizobiaceae > Tianweitania. The sequence continues at coordinate 5,139 of DCDI01000083.1, forward strand.
CTCGATACCGAGATCGGACAGGATCACCGCGCGGCATCCAGCCAACGCCGTTGCGCGGCCGGGCGGTTCGCTCTGCGCATCGAGCGGCAAGGTCACGCAGAAGATCGCCCCTTCGCCGGGAGCGGCCTCGACCCCGATCGTGCCCTGCATGGCTTCCACGATGCGCTTTGAGATCGCAAGGCCGAGCCCTGCACCGCCATAGCGCCGCGTCGTGGTGCCGTCGCCTTGTTCGAACTCGCCGAAAATGCGGGCCGCATCGCTTTGCGCCAGGCCGGGGCCTGTATCGCGCACGCCGAAGCGGATGGCCGGCCAGTCGCCATCGTCGGTGACGGACACATCCACCAGAACGCCGCCCGTTTCGGTAAACTTCACGGCATTGCCGATCAGGTTAATCAGCACCTGCCGCAGCCGTCCCGGATCCGTGGAAATCAGCGTCGGCACATCGGGTGCCACCCGCACGCCGAGGCCGATGTTCTTCGAGTAAGCGCGCGCAGCCAGCAGTTCCACGACATTCTCGCTCAGCTCGCGCGGCGAAACTTTCTGAAGCTCGATCTCGAAACGGCCGGCCTCGATCTTGGAATAATCGAGCAGGTCTTCGATCAGCGTCAGCAGATGCTCGCCGGAGGTCGAGACCGCGCCGACATAGGTCTGCTGTTCCGGCGACAGATTGGTGTCGGCCAGCAGCTTCGCCATGCCGATGATGCCATTCATGGGCGTACGGATTTCGTGGCTGACGGTCGCCAGGAAGCGCGACTTCGCCTTGTTGGCGTCCTCGGCCCGTTCACGCGCGGCGATGGCTTCCGTTTCGGCCCGCTTGCGGTCGGTGATGTCGAGCACTGAACTCATCCAGCCGGTATGGCGGCCGTTGCGCTCGACCAGCGGCGATTCGAACACCAGCACCGGCACCCGGGTACCGTCCGAGCGCTGGAACACGGTCTCGAATTGCGGCGTGACCTTGCCCGACAGGATGCCCTGGAACCGTTCTTCGTACTCGGCGGTGGCTTCCGGCGCCCAGTAGGCCATCGGCGGCTTTTTGCCGATCAATTCTTCGGCCGGCAAGCCGACGATCTGGCAGAACGCCCGGTTCACATACGTGACGCGGCCTTCCAGGTCGCGCGCGCGCAGGCCGGTCAGCAGCGAATTTTCCATCGCCGTGCGAAACGCCATCTGCTGGCGCAGCGCGCTTTCGGCGGCCAGGGTGCGCGAGATGTGGCGCCACAGGCTCATCAGGCTGATCAACAGGCCGAGCNNGCTTGCGGTCGGTGATGTCGCGGGCGATCGCTCGATGCGAAACGGTACCGCTGGTGGGATCGCGCATGGAGTGCTCGATCCAGGAGAACCAGCGCTCGCCATTTGGCGTTTGGATCGCAACGTCGGTAGAGCTCAGACATTCGCCTTCCACAAAGGCGGCGTCCGGCACCAGGCTGATATCGACGCCGAGATCGATCAGGTGCTGACCGGCAAGAGAGAGCGGATCGCGGTCCAGAAGAAGGCCGAGCCCATCATTAGCGTAAAGAATGCGGCCGTCGCCGTCGCGATGAACAACCAGGTCGCCTAACGCATCGAGCAGGCTGCGCAAGCGCTCTTCGCTTTCCTGCAGGGCCCACATCTTGCCCGAAAGCGACTCGATCTCCCATTGGCGGCGGTTGAGCGCGGCGGCACCCTTCTGCATCTCGCGGCGGTGCGAGGTCAGCGCGTAGCCAAACACCGCCAGCTTGACCACGAACAGAATGCCAAGTGCTGCGGGAATGAAGAGCGGCGCACCGCTGAGGTAAGCCACACCGCCGAGCGCCAGCGTGGCCAGCATCAGGCCGAACCACAGCCAGGGAAGCCAGGTCGGCAGAGACCATAATCTGGCGGCGCTCTGTCGATGCACGAAGGCGGCAGTATGGGCGGGGCTCACAGGTCCGTTTTGGACCTGCGCCTGTCGAATTGGTTTGGTTTTGAGCACGGCCACCATGCAAGCAGTTTAGCAGCCGCCTGTTGAGGAAGCTTTCGGCAGTTTCATCGGATTTTACCGGAAACGCCGAACGCGCCGTTTGCTGCCTGCGACCTTTCAGCCGCCCTGTTCAGGAGCCGTTCTTAGCGGCATCACGATCGTGCCGCCAGTCCAGCACCTCCTGCAATACGACCAGACCAGCGCCCACCGTGATGAAGGCATCGGCCAGGTTGAACACCGCGAACGACCAGGCCGGCGTGTGGAACAGGAAATAATCAATGACATAGCCGAGCGTCACGCGATCGATCAGATTGCCGATCGCGCCACCGATGATCAGCGCAAAACCGAGACGTGCAGCCACCTGATGCGGAGCCGTGCGCCAGGAGAGATAAAGCACCAACGCCACCACGCCCAGCGTCAACGCCACCAATGCCGGTGCGCCGAGCGTCGAAAACATGGAAAAGGCGATGCCGGTATTATGGGTGCGAAACAGCGCGAAGAAGGGCAGGAGATCGATCTGCTGGTACATCACCATGTCGATCTCGACCCATTCCTTGACCACCTGGTCGAACAGAACGGCGAAAGCGGCAATCAGGCAGTAGATCAGAAAGGAACGCAGATTCACGCGGCGGGCACTCCGTCGAGGGTGAGTGCGGATCGGCGCACTTCGTAAAGCATGATGCCGGTGGCAACCGCCAGATTCAGCGAGTCGGCGCGTCCGGCCTGGGGAATGCGGAGGAGCACGTCGCAGCGCTCGGCCAGCGGCTCAGGCAAACCCTGGCTTTCATTGCCCATCAGCAGAACGACCGGCTTGTCGGCAAATTTGACGCTGCGATAATCCACGGCGCCTTTCAGATGCGTGCCGGCAACGAGGCCCTTGAACTCCTTGCGCCAGGCCAAAAACGCGTCCGGCGAGGCTTTGACCAGCGGCACGGCAAAGATCGAGCCCATCGTGGCGCGCACGGTTTCCAGTGCAAACGGATCGACGCAATCGCCTACCAGCAGCACGCCCTTGGCACCCACAGCATCGGCCGTGCGGATCACCGTGCCGAGATTGCCGGGATCGCGAACGCGGTCGAGCGCCACCCAGACGTCCGAGCCGGAAAGCCGCACATCACGCAACGGGGTGAGCTTCTGCTCGAACACGCCGAGCACGGTCTGCGGATTATCCTTGCGGGTCACCGAAGTCAGCACCTTCTCGCTGACTTCCAGCACCAGCGCGCCGGCCGCAACCGAACGCGCCGCGACCTTCTCGACCAACGGATTGCCCAGAGCAGACTTGGCGAAGACCAGCGTCTTGATCGTCCAGCCGAGATCGAGCGCGTCGATGACGAGCTTCAGCCCTTCGGCCAGGAATGCGTTCTGCTGGTCGCGGAATTTCTTCAACGCCAGCGACTTGATGTCCTTGATGACAGGGTTGGCGAGGCTGGTGACTTCCTTCACCTGGCCCGGTGCGCCCGTCCGCGGCACTCCCGCATAACCGCTCATTGCGCCACCCAGCGTGAAAACAGCGAGGTCGACAGCGCGCGGCCAGCCGATTGCTCGCGAATAATGAGCTCGCCGGATTCTACGCGCCCGCCCATGCCGGCAAAAGCGTCGCGCATCAGCGCATGGATGGCAAAGAAGGACGCCCGGATCGAATAGGCAGTAAGAACGACGGTCAGCGGCTGCGGCGTCAGGATCGCGCGGCACAAGGCTGTCAGCCTTGGCAGGTCCTCGAACAGCTGCCACACCTCGCCCTTAGGCCCGCGCCCATAGGCCGGTGGATCAAACAGCACGATGTCATAGCGGCTGCCGCGACGCTCTTCGCGCTCGGCGAACTTCATCGCGTCCTCGCAGATCCAGCGGATAGGCTTGTCGGACAAACCGGCCATCTCCTGGTTCTCACGCGCCCAGCCAATCGCCTTCTTGGAGGCGTCCACATGGGTGACTTCGGCACCCGCGCGCGCCGCGACCAGCGAGGCAAGGCCGGTATATCCGAACAGGTTGAGCACACGCACGGGCCGCTTGGCCTCGCGGATCAGCCTTTCCATATGGGCCCAGTGCGGCCCTTGTTCGGGAAACACGCCGACATGGCGGAACGAGGTGAAGCGACCGAGATAAGGGAGCCCGTCATGCGCCATCGGCCAAGTTTCGCCGAGTGGATCCCCAGGAAAACGCCAGCGTCCGAGCCCTTCCTCATCCGTGTCGCCGGTGAAGATCGCGTCGACATCCGTCCACTCGCGTTCGGAAAGCGCGC
>DCDI01000083.1:9357-24300 GCA_002316345.1 Phyllobacteriaceae bacterium UBA1059
GGATGCGATAGGGGCCGTATTGCTCGAGCTTTTCGCCGTCGCCGCTGTCGATCAGCGCGTAATCCTTGCTCGGTGCGACTTCCAGGATCAGCGGCAGCGTTTCGGCGGGTAGGGGACCGGTCGGCTTCGGCAGCGGGGCCGATTGTTCCGGCGGCGTCGGCCGTGGATCGCTCGGCGCCAGATGCGGCTCGCGCGTCGGATTGACGCCGCCGATCAGCGGATTCGAGTGTGTGTTACGGGCAGGGCCGCCGGTGGCGAAACGAGCCGCTTTCTTGGGGTCGCGGTTCTTGCCGCGCGGGGGCTTCACGTCGATCGAACTCCAGCAGTCGCCCGCTTGTGACATAGCGCACGGGGTGTCGCAACGCTCCCCAACGTCACAGTTGCGACAGGAAGAGCGGGCTCAAGCCTGCGAGCGATAAACGGCGATAGCTGCTGCCAGGTCTTCGAGCGCCGCGCCCACAGACTTGAACAGCGTGATTTCGTCCGCGCTTTGCCGGCCTTTCGCAGTTCCGCGCGTCAGGTCGAACAGGTCGCCGACGATCGCACCTTCGCTCAACGCACCGGATTGCAGCGCCTGCACGATATCGCCGGCTTCCTTCGTCGCGCCGGCTTTCGTATCGACATAAACACGCGCTCGGACAATCGCCTCGTCATCGCTTTCGCGCATCGCCGGCGTGAAGGCGCCGACCAGATCGACATGCGTGCCAGGCTTCAGCAAAGCGCCCTTCACCAGCGGCACGGTGGACAAGGTCGCGCAGGAAATCACGTCGGCCTGCGCTTGCGCCGCATCGAGATCCTCTGCGACCTCAGCCTCAAACCCATCCGCCTGTAATTGTTCGACAACCTTCGCCGCATTGGCTGCGGTGCGGTTCCACACGAGAACACGTCCCAGCGGCCGGACCGCACGATGCGCTTTCGCAAGATGCACGGACAAGGCACCAGCACCGACGATCAGATGCGTCTTGACGTCTTCGCGTGCGAGGTAGCTCGCCGCCAAGGCCGACGCACAGGCCGTCCGCCAGACCGTGATCTTCTGCCCGTCGATCAGCGCCTGCGGCTCGCCGGTCGCCGCATCGAGCAGCAGATAGTTGCCCATCACAGCGGGCTTGTTGATCGCGTTGTTATCCGGCGAGACCGTCACGATCTTGATGCCGATATGGCCGTTCTCGGACGTGCCGACGGCTTTCAGGTCGCTCCAGGCAGGCATCAGGAGAAGCGTGGCGTCGGCGCCGTCCGGCCGCTCCACCGTATGGTGGTGGCGCACCGGCTGCACGGCGCCGTCATGGAAGGCGGTGCGCAGAACCTCGATCAAACCCTCATAAGACAGCGCGCGGTCAACCGCTTCCGGTCCGATGATGAGCATGTCTGAATTCCTGAATGGTAGTTTAAGTGCGGGCGAGAGCCGTGCCTGTCGCGGACGCCGAGACCGGCGCGGTCGGCACTTCATTGGCGCGGTTGGCCACGACGCGCAGATTGTCGACCTCGAGCCCGCGCTGGCGCGCCAGCTTGCGATAGCGATGCTGCGCAAGCCAGGTCGCAAAGCTGCCGATCAGCGCGCCGATGATGAGCATCAGGAACAGGTAGATGAAGAACGGCATCTGGATCGTCAACGCGGGATTGCCGGGATTGAACGGATCCATGGTGAAGGGCACCAAAGCGCGATTCGCGACTGCGAGCGCAATCAGGATCACCGCGATCGGCACCACGATCACGACCATGAAAAAGCGCGTCAGCATGCGGCTTAAACCCTCGAATCCAAGTTGAACAGGTGTGGCGTTAGGTTGAAAACCTAGCCGTCACTTCTCAACATTCAAGCGTTCGCGCAATTCCTTGCCGGTCTTGAAGAAGGGGATCCACTTTTCCTCGACCTCGACGGACTCGCCCGTGCGCGGATTACGGCCCGTGCGCGCCGGCCGGTTCTTCACCGAAAACGCGCCAAAGCCGCGCAGTTCGACGCGGTTGCCGGTCGCCAGCGCATCGGTAATCTCGTCGAAGATCGCGCTGACGATGTTTTCCACATCGCGCAGGAAGAGATGCGGGTTCTTGTTGGCAATGATCTGAACGAGCTCGGACTTAATCATCGGAACGGAACTCTGCGGCTAAAGTGTCAGGAAGTATAAGGGGATGAGGAGCTGGCTGAGCAAGGTTTCAGCGGGCTGGCGATGTGTCAGCAGGGTGCCAGAGCGAAAGCAGACCGTCAAGAAAGAGGTGCTCCCCGCCGACTTCGCCAAGCAGCACACGCACCGTTTCGCTCAGGCTTTCGCGACCGGTCAAACCCGCGCGTGAACTGAAAAGCGAAAACCAGCCGTCCTCTTCCTTCTTCTTCCATTCCACGACGAGCAGATCCGCATCGACGCCCTTGGTGCCGAGCCAGGCAACGGCTTCGCGCTCGCCGCCCAGCTCGTCGATCAGCTTGTTCGTCAGTGCCTGCCGGCCGGTGAAGATCGAACCGTCGGCGAGCCGCAGCACCTCGTCGCGCGGCATGCCGCGGCGTTCGGTCACCAGGTCCACGAACCAGTCATAGCTGTCCAGGATCATGCGCCGCATCATGGCGCGCTCTTCGTCGGTGGTCGGGTTGAACGGGCTCGGCTCTGCCTTCAGCGGCGAGGATTTAACCTCTTCCAGCTTGATGCCGAGCTTGTCCATCAGCCCGGTCACATCCGGAAACTGCACGAGCACGCCGATCGAACCGACAATGGAGGATTGCCGCGCCACGATATGATCGGACGCGCTGGCGATCATGTAGCCGGCAGAAGCGGCCAGCGTACCGACCTGCGCCACAACAGGCTTCTTCTCCGCCAGCCTGCGGATTTCCTCGTAGATGGCCTCGCCGCCGGCGGTGGTGCCGCCAGGCGAGTCGATGTTGAGGATCACGCCTTTGACCGCATCGGCCTTGCGAATGTCGTCCAATCGCTCGAGCAACTCGTCGTCTTCGGTGATCGTGCCTTCGATCTTCACCTTGGCGATGTGGCTGATCGGCCCGCTCGTGAACTCACCGTCCGCCGACAGGAACCGCGCGCCGGCGATGACCACGCCAGCCAGGATCAGGATCGTCGCGATGCGCCAGAAGCTCAGCTTGCGCCGCAGCCTGCGGCGGTCGATCAGGTCGTCGGCTCGGCTGGCCATGGATCCCTCGGCACGTGCGGATTGTTTTCGCTTCTCTAAAGCAAGATCGGCCGGATGGAAACGCTTTGGCTGACCGATTGCCAACGGCCTGACGGCCGCGTCGGTAGGAAAGTTACTAGGCCTTTCTTCTGCAACGGAGATGCCTTAGTTTTCACGTAATACATATTGATATATTGCGTGATCTTGAGTGATCAGTCCGGTCCGACTTCTGCATCCTTCCATGGATGCCTGGCGGTTTCGAACGGGCGATACTATCTCAGCGTTTTCATTCGCGTGCCTTTGCCTCGTCCGAGGTGAAATACGCGGCCAAGGCAAGGATCCGTGGGGCATGAGCAATACCGCCATGGTTGATCAGACCCAGGCGCCCCAGAACATGGCGGCATCCAGCCTGCACACGACGGGCGGCCAGCATCCGGCAGCCAGCCTGCATCCGACTGAGCGCGTCGATGCGCAGTTCGCCAGTGCTGCCCGCCATTCCAGCCGTGTGCGCCTTCTGAAGATAGCGTTGCCGCTTGCTGCCTTGGTTATGGCTGGTGCCTTTGCGGCCTATTCCTTCTTTTCCTCGCCGGTGGCGATCGGATTCGACCTGTCGAGCACGGCGATCCGCGACGGCAAGCTGGTGATGGCGGCACCCAAGCTCGAAGGCTACACCACCGACAATCTGCCTTATGCCATGACCGCCGCACGGGCCGTGCAGGATGCAACCAACACCAATGTGATCGAGCTCGAGGATATCGACGCCACCGTGCCGATGACGGATGGCACGCTGGCCAAGATCGATGCGCGCAAGGCAACCTATGATCGCATCAGCAACACGATCAAGCTCAACGATCCGATGACGCTGTCGACCGATGACGGCAAGTCTGCTACTTTCCAGTCAGCCAATATCGACATGGGCAAGGGCACGCTCGTGACCGAACAGCCGGTCGCGCTCCGCATCAAGGGCGCGTCGATCGATGCAGGTAAAATGTCGATTGCCGAGAACGGGAAAGTGATCGTCTTCGACAATCGTGTGCAGATGAATCTTGACCCGGGGCGATTGAATGCGGAAAGAGCAGGAAGTGCGGGGACCCAACCAAATGAATAGCCTGCTTGTTCGTTTCTCGATCGCGGCGCTGGCCCTCGTGGCAGCGGCCGGAACCGGTTTTGCGCAAGAGTCGCAAAGCCGCATGACCAGCCTCAACCTGTCCAATGATCAGCCGATCCAGATCGAAAGCGACAAGCTGGAGGTCCGGGACAATGATCGTCAGGCCATCTTCACCGGCAATGTCAGCGTCGTGCAGGGCCAGACCCTGATGAAGGCTGGCAAGATGACGGTTTATTATGTCGGCCAGGCCATGGCGCGCGACGGCAAGAAAGAAGAAAAGCCTGCCGAAGCGAAGCCTGCCACCGGCGCGACGCCGGGTTCGGCCGACATCGAGCGCATCGAAGTCGACGGCAAGGTTTACGTGAAGTCGGAAAGCCAGGTCGCCACCGGCGACCGCGCCACCTTCGACATGAAGTCGGAAGTTCTGACCCTGACCGGCAAGGAAGTCGTACTGACCGAAGGCGAAAACGTGATCGTCGGCTGCAAGCTCAATGTGCAGATGAAGACCGGCCAGGCGCAGCTCGATGGTTGCGGCGGTAGCCAAAGCGGCGGTCGCGTCAAGATGCTGCTGCAGCCCGGCTCGCAAAACCGCTAGGCGCTGATTGTCGATGGCTTCCAGACAGGGTTCGGCCACCAGCGGCCGGCCAGCTTCCGCTTCCGCGCCGGTTGAACGGGATGCCCTCAAGGGCACCCTGATCGCGCGCGGGCTTACCAAGAGCTACAAGGGCCGCACCGTCGTCAACGGCGTGTCGATCGGCGTGCGCGCTGGCGAGGCCGTGGGCCTGCTTGGGCCGAACGGCGCCGGCAAGACCACCTGTTTCTACATGGTCACCGGCCTCGTTCCCGTGGATCGCGGCACGATCGAAATCGACGGCTTCGATGTCACGGCCATGCCGATGTATCGTCGCGCCCGCCTCGGCATCGGTTATCTGCCGCAGGAAGCCTCGATCTTTCGCGGCCTCAACGTTGAAAGCAACATCCGCGCCGTGCTCGAAATGATCGAGCCGAGCCGCAAGCAGCGCGAATACGATCTCGATGCGCTGCTGGAAGAGTTTCATATCACCCATTTGCGCAAGGCGCCGTCCATCGCGCTGTCGGGTGGTGAACGCCGCCGCCTGGAAATCGCGCGCGCTTTGGCGACGCGGCCGAACTTTATGCTGCTTGACGAGCCCTTTGCCGGCATCGATCCGATTGCGGTCGCCGACATCCAGCAGCTCGTGCGCCATCTCACCGCGCGTGGCATCGGCGTGCTGATCACGGATCACAATGTGCGTGAAACGCTCGGTCTCATTGATCGTGCTTACATCATCCATGCCGGCGAAGTGCTGACGCACGGCCATCCGCAGGACATCGTCGCCAACGCCGATGTGCGCCGTCTTTATCTCGGCGAGAGCTTTACGCTTTAGTCTTCGGCCCATCCTGCTGATCGTGCGGCATTGGCCAATCACGCGATACAATTTCGGCCGGTTGGCTTGACAAGCAAGAGCCGGGCCAGTTCAGTTCAGCGCGTGTCTTTGAGCACGCGCTGAGCTGGAGGAAATGCGCGGATGGGTTTGGCTGCCAGGCTTCAGCTCCGTCAGTCGCAATCTCTTGTGATGACGCCGCAGCTGATGCAGTCGATCCGGCTGCTGCAGTTGACCCATATCGAACTCGATCGCTTCATCGATGATGAAATCGAACGCAATCCGCTGCTTGAACGCGCGTCAAGTGAGGAGGGGGGCAGCAGGCCCGAGCCCTACGAAGCCGACGTGTCGCCTCCGCCGGCAAGCGACGATCCAGCCACCTGGTCGGCCGAGACAATCGCCGACCAGCTCGACACCTCGCTGGAAAACGTCTTTCCCGACGATCCCGGCCGCGTCGAACATGTCGATCCGACCTTGTCCGCACAATGGAAGTCGGCATAAGGCGCCGCGAGTGGCGGCGCAGGGGAGGGCGTTGATCTCGACGGCATGGCTGCGACGGGCACCACACTGCGCGACCACGTTGCCGGCCAGATCGCATTCGCCTTCAAGTCTGCCACCGATACGGCCCTGGCCCACGAGCTGGCCGACGCGCTGGACGAGAACGGCTACCTCGCCATGCCGCTTGACGAACTCGCCGAAAGCCTCGGCGTCACTCAGCGCCGCCTTGAAGCGGTTCTATCGACCTGCCAGACCTTCGAGCCCGCGGGCATCTTCGCCAGGGATCTGCGCGAGTGCCTGGCGCTGCAGCTGCGCGTGAAAGACCGCTTCGATCCCGCCATGCAGGCGCTGATCGCCCACCTCGAGCTTCTCGCCCGCCGCGATTTTGAGACGCTACGCCGGATCTGTGGCGTAGATGATGCCGACCTCTTGGACATGATGGCCGAGATCCGGGCGCTGGATCCTCGTCCAGGCCTCGCTTTCTCCGGCGGCACATCGGAAATCGTCGTGCCGGATGTCCTGGTGAAGCCTGCCAGCGACGGCAGCTGGGCCATCGAGCTCAACCCGGATGTCTTGCCGCGGGTGCTTGTCGATCAGTCCTATTACGCGGAAGTGTCCCGCCACGCGCGATCGCCGGCCGACCGCACCTTCCTCACCGAATGTCTGCAAAGCGCCAACTGGCTGACCCGCAGCCTCGACCAGCGCGCCAAGACGATCCTGAGGGTATCGATCGAGATCGTACGCCAGCAGGACGCCTTTCTGATCAACGGCATCCGCCACCTCAAACCGCTTAACCTGCGTAACGTGGCCGACGCCATCGGCATGCATGAATCGACGGTGAGCCGGGTCACCTCCAACAAATATATGCTGACGCCGCGCGGCGTGTTCGAGCTGCGCTTTTTCTTCACCGCCGCGCTTCAATCGGCAGAGGGAGGAGACGCCCATTCCTCTGAAGCCGTGCGCGACCGCATCCGCCAGTTGATCGAGGAAGAAGCGGCATCCGAGGTTCTTTCGGACGATTCGATCGTCGAACTTCTGCGCAAGACCGGCGTCGATATCGCCCGCCGCACGGTCGCAAAATACCGTGAAGGCATGAACATCCCGTCCTCCGTGCAGCGTCGGCGCGAGAAGCGCGCGCAGAGCCGTTCAGCCGCGGAATAGGCATATCAGCTGAATTGAAAATACTGTGAGCACCTGCTGCGCTGCAACATGGAACCTTGGCATTCCCTGTGCCTTGATTGACAATGAAACGGTGAGTCACTAGAAGCCGCCCCGCATGAGGCGGGTGCCTTTGGGCTGTTTCATGCCTCGGGATCGTTTGAGCCCGAGCGTGAACTAGGCCTACCCGGCGAAGAAGCGGCCGGCGGCTCCTGTGGACACGGTGGCGAAGCGTTTCGCATACGTGAGTGAAATCGGGAAGAAAGGTCTGCTTCACATGAGTTTGCGCATTTCCGGCAAGAATATGGACATCGGCGAGGCCCTGCGCGGCCGCATCGAAACCCGTATCGGCGAAGCGATCGAGAAATATTTCGACGGCGGCTTTTCCGGCCACGTCGTGGTGGAAAAGGCGGGATCGCGCTTCAATGCCGACTGCATGATCCATCTCGACAGCGGTGCCGACTTGCAGGCGAGCGGCCAGGCGCAGGATGCGATCCCGGCTTTCGAAGCTGCTGCTGATCGCATCGAGAAGCGTCTGCGCCGTTATAACCGCAAGCTGAAGTCGCGCAGCCCGCAGAACGGTGCTGATATCCTGCCGGCCGAGGCCATCTCCTACACGGTGATGGAAGGGTTCTCGGACGAGCACGACGAGGAAATCGCGGAAGACTATGCGCCGGCGATCGTAGCGGAATCGACCGTTTCGCTGCGCACCATGTCGGTGGCGGATGCAACGGTTGCGCTTGACTTCACCGACAGCCCTGTTGTGGTGTTCCGCAACGCCGGCAACAGCCAGGTCAATGTCGTGTATCGTCGTCCGGACGGCAATATTGGCTGGGTCGACACGGGCTCGGCAGCCAAGCGCTGATCGGAAGTATCAGAGGCCGGCACGTGAGCGCAAAGCCCGCGTGCCGGTTCAATTGAAGGACCGCGTTTGAATGGACTTGAGCGATCTGATCGAGGTTTCGGCAGTGCTGCCGGCCTTGAAGGCCAATTCCAAGAAGCAGTTGCTACAGCTTCTGGCGGAAAAGGCCGCATCGGTAACGGGACTGCCGGAACGCGCGATCTTCGAAACGATTCTGCAGCGTGAGCGCCTGGGATCGACCGGTGTCGGCAACGGCATCGCGATCCCCCACGGCAAGCTGGCAGGCGTCGAGCGCATCACCGGCGTTTTTGCCCGCCTGGAGCAGCCCGTCGAGTTCGAAGCGCTGGACGATCAGCCGGTCGACCTCGTTTTCCTGCTTTTGGCACCTGAAGGCGCTGGCGCCGATCACCTGAAAGCTTTGTCGCGGATTGCTCGCGTACTGCGCGAAGGCGAGACGGTGCGCAAGATCCGCGGCACGAAGGACGCCGCTGCGATCCACACCTTCCTGGCGCAATCGCCCACATCCAACGCGGCCTGATTATAAATCCATCAGACATGAAAAAGGCGGCTCAGTAGCCGCCTTTTGTTTGAATAGGATAAACCCGCTTAGTGGATGCTGACCGGCGTCAGGTCGTGCTGCATGGCGCTTGCCAGTGCGCTCGACTTCTCGTCCGTCAGCATGATCGGCTGGCCATTGGCCGCAAACAGTGCCCAGAGGCGCAGACCGGAGTCGATTTCCGGCAGGCCCGGAAACTTCGTCTTCAAGTCATCGCTGTCGATCTCGCGCATATAGGCCACGACGCCTTCGCCGAGATGGGCGAACTGCGTTTCGGTCAAGGAGATCTTGTTTTCAACTTCAGTCATATCAGCCTCCTGTCTGCGGGCCGTTGTGGTCAAACCAACCCGTCAACGAGCTATCGGTTCCAGAACACCGGGTCCGGTGCTTCACTCTGTCACCGCAATGTTAATCTTGCGTACAAGCCGCTCCGGTTCAGGGCGGTCGAGGTCGATGGCGAGCAATCCGTTCTTGAGCGCCGCACCGGTCACCCGCATTCCGTCGGCCAGCACGAACATGCGCTGGAACTGGCGGGCCGCGATACCCCGATGCAGGAACTCGCGATCACGCTCGTCGACCTGCTTGCCTCGGACGGTCAGCTGGTTTTCCTCGATCGAAATGTCGAGATCGCTTTCGGCGAAACCGGCGACAGCCAGCGTGATGCGCAGGCGTTCAAGGCACCCGTCAGAGCCGCCGAGACGTTCGATGTTGTAGGGCGGATAGCCGTCGCCATTCTTGGCGATGCGTTCCAGCGTCTTTTCCATCGCGTCGAAGCCGAGCAGCAACGGGCTCGAAAACGGCGTCATGCGCGACATAAACTGTCCTCCTGGAGAGCGACGATTAAGTGAGAAACCCTGATGGCATTTCTCCCGATGGCCCTGATATGGTCCGCCACGATTTCTGATTCAAGAACAGGAGCCGGGGGCATCCATGACCAGGCGTAAAATCATCATCGACACCGATCCCGGCCAGGACGATGCGGTTGCGATCCTGCTGGCGCTGGGCAGCCCCGAACTCGACATCCTCGGCATGGTGGCGGTTGCCGGCAACGTTCCCCTGGCGCTGACCGAAAAGAACACCCGCAAGATCTGCGAACTGGCCGGCCGTCCGCACATCCCCGTTTATGCCGGCGCGGTGCGTCCGCTCGTGCGCAAGCTCGTCACGGCCGAACACGTTCACGGCGAAACCGGCCTCAATGGCCCGGACCTACCCGAACCGACTATGCCTTTGCAGGAACAGCACGGCGTCGATTTCATCGTCGATACGCTGATGCGCGAAGAGCCCGGCACGGTCACGCTGTGCACGCTGGGTGCGCTCACCGATGTCGCCATGGCGCTCGCCCGCAAACCCGAGATTGCCCCGCGCATCAAGGAAATCGTGATGATGGGCGGCGGCTTCTTCGAGGGCGGCAACATCACGCCCACGGCCGAGTTCAACGTCTATATCGACGCCCACGCCGCCGAAATGGTCTTTGGCGCCGGCATTCCCATCACCATGATGCCGCTCGACGTCACCCACAAGGCGTTGAGCTCGCCCCAGCGCATCGCTGCGATCCGCGCTCTTGGCACCAAGGTCGGAGAAGCCACGGCAACGATGCTCGAATTCTACGAGCGCTTCGATGTAGACAAATACGGCAGCAAGGGCGGTCCGCTGCACGACCCTTGCGTCATCGCCTACCTCATCCAGCCCGACCTGTTTTCCGGCCGCCACTGCAATGTCGAGATCGAAACCAGCTCGGAACTCACCTACGGCATGACGGTGGTCGATTGGTGGGGTGTTACCGATCGCAAAAAGAACGCCACAGTCATGCGCGAGATCGATGCCGACGGCTTCTACAAGCTGCTCGTCGAGCGGCTGGGAAGCCTGTAGGCACCGCCAACGGAAGGCCCGCCCAAATCACGTCATGCGGGCACTGTTGGCGGCCGCACAAGCCACAGCAAAGGCGTCCTGTGGCTGGGGAACCAAGGTCTCCAGATCGCTGGCTTCCGTTTGAAGAAAGCCGGCGGCCGCAGCTGAGCAGATCGACAGCAGCATGGGCGCCTGGAAGGGCAGGAGCGGCAAGGCGGCAAGCCTTGTCCGTTCCGCCTCCAGGCTCGCCGGCTCATATGGGCAACCGATCCGCGCGGCGAGTTCAGGCACCGAAAACGCCTTCATGCCGGACAGCTCGTAGCATCGTCCCGCATGAGCCGCAGGATCGCTGAGAACGGCGACCGCTGCTTCCGCCAGATCACCCCGCGCCACCGCCGAAATGCCGCCGTTGCCGAACGGCGACGTGATGCGACCGTCGCGGCCGGGCGCGGCAAGCGCACCGATCAATTCGGCATAAAGACCGTTGCGCAGGATCGTCCAGTCCATACCGCTCGCCATGATCTGCCGCTCGGTCCAGCGATGCGCCAGTGCGAAGCCGAGGTGATGGCTGGCCTTACTCAGGCTGGTATAGATGATGTGTTTCACGCCTTCTGCTGAAGCCGCCGCAAGCACGGCGCCGTGGCGGCGCATGACCACATCGTCTTCGGCATAACCGGCGGATGTCAGCAACAAGGTATCTACGCCGCTGAAATCCAGCGTGTCCGGTTGGTCGAAGTCCATCTGCCGATCGGCATCAGGCGAACGGCTGGCCCTGATAACAGCGAGCCCGTTCTGACGCGCCCGCTCTGCCACCATCGAGGCGAGCTGCCCGGAGGCGCCGGTAATCAAGATCATGGAACTTCCTTTTTCGTATGCTTCGCAGCTAAACTAAGGGTGTTCGGCACACCGCATAAGAAGGCACTGTTTTGTTCGACACGCACACGGATGTTCGCATTCCTGACCTCGCGCCTTGCGGATCGGCCGATCATGAGGATTGCGGCTTGCGCATGATCCTCGATCGGCTGGGCGAGCAATGGACGGTGATGACGCTTGCCGAATTGTCCGCCGGCCCGCGCCGCTATCGCGAGCTGGAACGAGCGCTCCTAGGCATTTCGCAGCGCATGATGACCCTGACTCTGCGCCGCCTCGAGCGTGATGGCCATGTGCTCCGCCACGTCGAGCCCAGCATCCCGCCAAGCGTCACCTATGAACTGTCCCCGATCGGCCAGTCCTTCGCCGCCCAGGTTGCAGCGCTGGTGGAATGGAGCCGCCGAACCAAGTCGGGCATAGAGGCCTCGCGCGCATCCTTCGATGCAAGGTCAATCCAGAAATAACGGGGTGGAGGGATACATGAGGAAGACGTCAACAGTCACAATGCTGCTCATGGCAGCCAGTCCAGTGACGCTCGCGTCGTCTCCGGCCGCAGCCAACTGCATCCCGCCGTGGCAGATCCTGTTTTCCTGCACCATTCCCCAGCGCGACGCGCGCGCGGAGTTTTGCCTGATCCCGAACACGGATGCGCATCCCGGCAAGAAGCAGGGCTATTACACCTATGTCACCGGCACGAAGCCGGCCGAGCTCTATTTCGAAGCCGATGGCTATTACTTTTCGACCAAGGACACCGAGGTCGATCATCCGACCGACCTCACAATGGCAGTCGGCTTCAAGCGCGGCGACTATGTTTATTCCTTCACGATCACGGAGGACGAACGACAGCCGGATGGTATCCGGGATGGGGAGGTGCGGGTTTATTCCAGCCTCGACGCCTTCACCAATGACAAGAAGGATACCGAGGTCACCAAGCTTTATTGCGATCCGGAATCCATTATCGCAAACAGGAACGAGATCCGGCCATGATGCGGCTAAAGCCTGCTCTCGGGCTCCTCGCTTTGGTCGCCTTACTGGCCACTGGCGGGTTCGGCTACACAAAGGTCATGGCGCGTGTCGGATCGGGAACGCCGCCGCCATTCGCCGATGCCGCGTCACAAGCCGATCTCATCGTCGTGTCCAAGGCAGACAAGCGGATGCAGTTGCTGCGCGATGGCCGGGTCCTGCGGACATACCGCATTTCCATGGGCGCCAATTGGAATGCCGGCCACAAGCAACAGGAAGGTGACGAGCGCACACCGGAAGGGCGCTACCTCATCGACTGGCGCAACCCTCGTTCCTTTGCCCATCTCAGCCTTCACATCTCCTACCCCAACGCCGCCGACAGTGATGCCGCACAGCGGGCGAATGTCAGCCCGGGCGGCAATATCATGATCCATGGCCTGCCCAACGGCCTGGGCCTGTTCGGCCCGCTGCACCATCTCACCGACTGGACCGACGGCTGCATCGCCGTCACCAACACGGAGATGGAGGAAATCTGGTCCCTGGTGCCCACCGGCACGCCGATCGAAATCCACGCAGGTCCGCAGCCGCTCTGATCAGCGCTTGGCCTTGTCTGCCGGATCGCTGTCCCGCCGCGGTCGCCTATGCGCGGGATCATGTTGGAAGGTCAGCAGCCGAAGCACATCGGCCATGAGTTCATTCAGTGATGCAAGCATGACGCTCTCCTTTGCATCACTGTTCATCCGCATAGCCTCTTTGCTCAAACGAGTTTACAACCGTCCTGGAATGAGTTGAGGTCATGTGATGCGGCGTGGGCGACTTCCCCTGACGGCGCTGCGCAGCTTTGAAGCGGCAGGACGCCTGTTGAGCTTCACAGCAGCGGCGCAAGAATTATGCGTCACGCAAGGCGCGATCAGCCGGCAGATCATGGAACTGGAACAGCTCACCGGGCATATCCTGTTCGAAAGGCTGCACCGGTCGGTGGCACTGACGCGTGAAGGCGAGCAACTGCTGAACGCTCTGACACCTGCATTTCAGCAGATGGATGATGGCATGGCACGGCTGGCAGCGTTGAAGCCTGTGCAGACTTTGAGGATCAGCGTCGAACCCTCATTCGCTACGGGTTGGTTGATCCCTCATCTGCACGATTTCCAGGCCAGCGATCCTGATATCGACCTTCAGGTCGAAGCGGATGCGCGCCTGGATCAGTTTCGCGAACATGAGCCAGAGCTTGCCATCCGCTGGAGTTTGACCAGGCGATCATGGCCACGGTCGCAGGCGCAGCATCTCGCCGACGTCCAGATGACCCCCGTGATCGCGCCCTCTGCCATGCGCGGTCCAATCGAGCGACCGGAGGACCTTCTTGGTTACCCGCTTCTGCACGAGGAAAATCGTGATGCGTGGTCTCAATGGTTCGATGCCGTCGGCGTTATGGATCCAAGAGATCTGCGCGGGCCGATCTTTTCCGATGTCATGCTGGAGTCGATCCGCGGCGGACACGGGATAGGTCTCGGCGATCTTCTGTTTGTTGCGGAAGATGTAAGAGGCGGGCGCCTCGTGCGTCCCTTCAACCAGACCATATCCTATGGAGCATACTGGCTCGTATGCCGCGACTTCTCTCGCCTTTCGCCCGCAGCCGGACGATTTGCTGCATGGTGCAAGACGACAATCAGCGGTCAGTTGAACGGCCGATAAGCGCACACAAACAACCACAGCTGTGAAGAATTAGCCGGCTATATTTAGGCTGAGCCACTTTGCAGATCGGCGATCTCGGAAGCCAAATTCTCTCGTGCCCGAGCCTCCCGCGAAGCAAAGCGCTCAGTCTGATAGATCGGTGCTTGCAGAAATTGGCTCAGCACCTGCGCTCGACCTGCACGATAGATGTCTTCAGGCACATGCGCGTATTCGCGCCGGATCTGCGCGGCATAGGTTTGGTACGCCTCTGGCGTTTCGCTGAGGATCAGCAGATCGAGATCGCTCATCAAGGCGTCCAACGGGTGCTCCGAAGGCTCGTGCCGCTTGGTGCCCATGATCAGCCGCTGCACCACCTTGATCGCCACATCGCTTCCGGCGAGGTCGCAGGCAGCCTGATCCGCCGAACACTCCTCGTTGTCGCCGGCGGTCATGTCATACACGATGTCATGCAGCCAGATCGCCGCAATCAACTCGCGTGAATGCGCCGCATCTTCCGGCACGTTGCGCAGCATGGCCGTGATGTGCTCGAGCGTATGATAATGCCGCTGTGGCTCGGACAACTGCCCGAACCACCGATCGGTGATCGCCGGCAAAAGGCCCAGCGTGGCAAGCGAGTCTTCCGGCATCTGATCCCCTACTGCAACGCTGCGTCGATCTCGGCCTGGGTCGGAATGGACGGTTGGGCTCCAGGCTTCAAGCAGGCCAGCGCCCCAGCCACGGCCGCGCGCTTCAAGGCGTCTTCCATGGTGAGGCCGGCATGCAGGCCTGCCGCCAATGCACCGCAGAACGTGTCGCCCGCGCCCACCGTATCGACCGGCTTGATCGACAGCGCCGGCACGCGGATTTCGAGTTCCGGCGCAACCGCCAGCGCGCCGTCGCC
>DCDI01000100.1:0-8251 GCA_002316345.1 Phyllobacteriaceae bacterium UBA1059
GCGCTCGACGTGTCGGTGCAGGCGGCGGTCACCGAGCTGCTGATGGACATTCAGCGCGAGTCGAAAACGACCATGCTGTTCATCAGCCACGACCTGTCCGTGGTCCGCTACATCGCCGACCGCGTTGTCGTCATGTATCTCGGCTATATCGTGGAGCAGGGCACCACCGACCAAATCTTCGCCCCACCCTATCACCCCTATACCGAGGCGCTGCTGTCCGCGATCCCGATCGCCGACACGAGCGNGGTGAAGAAGCACATCGTGCTGGACGGCGAAATCCCCTCGGCCATGAACCCGCCCACCGGCTGCCCGTTCCAGACGCGCTGCCGCTACAAGTCTCTCGTGCCCGATCACCTCTGCGAAACCCAGGTGCCGCCCCTGCGCGAGTTGGACGACGGCCATCGCAGCCTGTGCTGGCTGCCTGACGAGGTGCTGGCCCGCATGGAGCCGGTGATCAGCTTCGCCGCCAAGACCACGGACGATCCGGCAAGTCGCGCGCCTGACGAAGATCGGGCACTGCCTGTTCATGGCGGGCATCCAGTTGAGGAGGACGCACTCGGCGAACCGCTGACACCGGCAGACGCTCTGGACGAGCAGGCCCGGATCGAGGTGCATGGCTCGCGAGAGATCTCAGCCCTGCCGGGCGAATCCTCTCCCGAGAAGCTGCAAACCGAAGCTGGCGATGGACGTCAGGCCGCGAGTGCCGAGGTGAAGCCCGCTCTGGCCAGGACGCCTGAAGAAGAGGCCGCCAACAGTGAGGGCACTGCACAGCCCGCGCGTCCGGTTCAAACGACGGCGTCTCCTGCGGAAGCGCGGCGAAAGCTCGGACTGGACGAATAAAGGAGCGTTCGGAACAACGGTCATGTTCGCGCATTGTTCTTGGCGAGACCACGAGGTGATGACATGGCCGACGAAGAAGAGCTGAACCCGAAGAACCATCCGACCGATAACGCTGAAAAGGACCCGGACGATTGGGTCACGGGTGACGAGCCGATGACTGGCGCCCAGCGTTCGTACCTGAAGACGCTGTCGGAAAAGGCGCATGATCCAGATGCCTACGCCGAGGATATCAGCAAGGCGGAAGCATCCAAGCGCATAGATGCGCTGCGCGAGAAAGCCGGGCTGGAATAAGCCGCGACCGAACGGATTTAGAAAAAGGGCAGCCAANNCGCCCTTTTTCATTATAGACGAATGGCGACCTGCTTATTGCGCAACGAGGCTCACGCACTCTTCGGTGTTTTCCGGCAGACGACCGCCGCAGGTGTTTCCATACTGTTCCGCAGGT
The DNA here is from genome assembly GCA_002316345.1 of Phyllobacteriaceae bacterium UBA1059. GTDB lineage: Bacteria > Pseudomonadota > Alphaproteobacteria > Rhizobiales > Rhizobiaceae > Tianweitania. The sequence goes on from DCDI01000100.1 coordinate 1,286, forward strand.
GTGCCGAAATCAGTCTCGTTATAAAGGTCGTCGCAAGCCTGCATTTCGCCGGCCTGGCATTGCTGCGCGAGTTCATTCAAGCGCTCATCCGCGACCGTCGGAGCAGGCTGCGGCGAGGGCATTTCGGCTACCGAGGCGAAAGACGGTGCTGTCGCAGGCGAGCCATCTACGCCTGAATTGGCTTCGGGATCAGCACTGCCATCGGTGTCAGAACCGGGTTGGCGGAAGCTGTCCTGGGGCGCAAGGCCGGGCGACAGAATGGTGCCAAAGTCATTGCTCAGCACGCCCATTTCCCGCAGCATCGGCTGGAAAACAAATGGAATGGACGTTGCGATGACGATCGGGATCAGCACGAAGGCGGCCATGATGCCCAATGCACGCAGCGGTCCCTTCCACGAGGAATAGGGCCGGGCGCCGGGCCGCGACAAGACATCGACGCGCGCCGACAAGGGCGGATAAAGCGCCAGCCATTTGCCGATCGTGAGCCAGCCGGTATCCAGCGTCCTCTGCTGCCCGATATAGGCCTCGACATTGACGTTCTTCTTGTAAACGCCACCGGCAGCCAGGATGATCAGGCCGCGATGGGCTCCCGCGGGATCGCCGCAAAGGGCTGCTCCCCAGCGGTCGCAGGTGAATTCGCAGGCACGCGAATAGGCTGAGCCCAAGAATGGCATGATGCGGCCGGGCGCCGTCAGAAGCTGCCAGTTAAGATGGCCCGACCGCAGATGGCCGATCTCGTGACCGATGATCATGTCCCGCGCAGTTGTGTCGTCGCCGCAGGCTTCCAGAAGATCGGTATAAAGGGTGACGATCCTGCTGCGGAAGAACTTGGTCGCAAATGCGTTCAGCCCGCCATCAGCCTGGAAAAGGTAGGCATCGGGCGTCTTCTTCAATCCAGCCTTGGCCGACAGCTCGACCACTCGATGATAGATTTCGGGGAACTGGTTGGGTCCAAGCTGGATGGCGCTGCCGCGCAGATGCATGATCAAGGCAAGATGTGCGAAGAAGAAGATCAGCCCGAAGAACAGCGCATAGATCAGCCCAATGCCCACCGTTCCGAAGATGATCGCGATCCACAAGATGATGGATACGACAAGGATCACTACGAAAAGCGGGATCTCGCTCGGCCATCGCCTGATGGTAACGCGCTGCTCACTTGATGGTTGAAGACGCTGATCCATGCAAACCCTCTCCTGCACTTCATTAGTGGTGTTGAATAAGACCAAATCTTCATGACGGACAAGCGTAGACGCGCATAAAGAAGAGGAAACTCGTCCGCTTTTATTTCCCTTCTTCTCCGTTTTTGACCAGTTGATAAAAATTTTTGACGTGGTAGCGTCCCTTAAAAGCCAGCGTTAAAGCCAGCTACGGGGAACATCGATGGACGCACGCCTATCAAGGGAAGGCATTGTGGGCGCACGGCTCTCGCCGGCCCAGCTTGCCGAAAATTTCGCCGATCTCCATCCACCGCTCGACCGCCACGAAGCGCTTGTCGAAAGCGATCGTTGTTATTTCTGCTACGACGCACCCTGTATGCAGGCCTGTCCGACGTCGATCGACATCCCGCTCTTCATTCGTGAAATCTCGACCGGCAATGCGGTTGGCGCGGCCAAGACGATCTTCGACCAGAACATCATGGGCGGCATGTGCGCCCGGGTTTGTCCGACGGAAACGCTGTGCGAAGAAGCCTGTGTGCGCGAAATCGCTGAAGGCAAGCCGGTCAAGATCGGCATGTTGCAGCGATATGCAACCGACATTGCAATGGCGCAGAACAAGCAGTTCTACAACCGCGCGCCCACGACGGGTAAGCGGGTCGCCGTGGTCGGTGCCGGCCCGGCCGGTCTTGCCGCCGCTCACCGCCTTTCTATGCATGGCCATGATGTCACGATCTTCGAAGGTCGTCCAAAAGCCGGCGGCCTCAACGAATACGGCATCGCCACCTACAAAAGCACCAACGACTTCGCACAGGCCGAGGTGGATTATTTGCTTGGGATCGGCGGCATCGAGATCAGGCATGGCCGCATGCTCGGTCGCGACTTTTCCTTGTCGGAGCTGACGGCGGATTTCGACGCGGTCTTCCTCGGCATGGGCTTGGCCGGCGTCAATGCCTTGCGGGCAGAAGGCGAAGACGCGGCGGGCACTGAGAACGCGGTCGATTTCATCGCCGCGTTGCGTCAGGCCGAAGACAAGACGGTGCTGCCGATCGGGCGGCGCGTTGTCGTGATCGGCGGCGGCATGACCGCCATCGACGCCGCCATCCAGGCCAAGTTGCTCGGCGCGGAAGAGGTCACCATCGCCTATCGCCGGGCTAAGGAGAACATGAACGCGTCGGAATACGAGCAGGATCTGGCGACCGCCAACGGCGTGGTGATCCGCCACTGGCTAGCACCCAAGCGCGTTCTAAACGAAGGCGGCAAGGTGGTGGGGCTGGAACTTGAATACACGACCATCGAAGGCGATCGCCTGGCTGGTACGGGCGAGACGCTGGCCATTGAAGCCGACCAGGTCTTCCGCGCCATCGGCCAGAGCTTCCGCCCGGATGTGCTCAACGGCTCCGGCGCCTCGACCGCTTTCGAAGGCGGCAAGATCCGAATCGATGCCGAAGGCCGCACTTCGCTGCCGAACGTGTGGGCGGGCGGCGACTGTGTCTCGCTTGGCGAAGACCTTACCGTGTCGGCAACCGCGCAAGGCCGAGATGCCGCTGAAAGCATCCATCGCGCGCTGACTCAGGGCGAGGCGGTCGCGCCCGCCATGCTCGAACGCGTTTGAGGAGACGGATCATGGCAGACATCCGCAACACCTTCATCGGCATCAAGTCACCCAACCCGTTCTGGCTCGCATCAGCGCCGCCCACCGATAAGGCCTATAATGTCATCCGCGCCTTCCAGGCCGGTTGGGGCGGCGTGGTCTGGAAAACGCTGGGCGAGGAGGGGCCGCCGGTCGTCAATGTGAACGGGCCACGCTATGGCGCCATCTGGGGTGCCGATCGCCGTTTGCTCGGCTTGAACAATATCGAGCTCATCACCGACCGCCAGCTGCAACTCAACCTTCAGGAAATGAAGCAGGTCAAGAAGGCGTGGCCGGATCGCGCCCTGATTGCCTCCATCATGGTGCCCTGCGAAGAAGAAAGCTGGAAAGCCATTCTGCCGCTGGTTGAAGAAACCGAATGCGACGGCATCGAACTCAACTTCGGCTGTCCGCACGGCATGAGTGAGCGCGGCATGGGCGCGGCCGTGGGCCAGGTGCCGGAATATATCGAAATGGTGGCGCGCTGGTGCAAGCAATACAGCCGCATGCCGGTGATCGTGAAGCTGACGCCCAACATCACCGACATCCGCTATCCCGCGCGCGCTGCCAAGCGCGGCGGTGCCGATGCGGTGTCGCTGATCAACACGATCTCTTCGATCACCTCCGTTAATCTCGACAGCTTCTCACCCGAACCGTCCATCGACGGGCGCGGCAGCCATGGCGGCTATTGCGGCCCAGCGGTGAAGCCCATCGCGCTCAACATGGTGGCCGAAATCGCGCGCGACCCGGAAACGCACGGCCTGCCTATTTCGGGCATCGGCGGCGTCACCACCTGGAGGGATGCCGCCGAGTTCCTGGCGCTCGGGGCCGGCAATGTGCAGGTCTGCACGGCAGCCATGACCTACGGCTTCAAGATCGTGCAGGAGATGATCGAAGGCCTGAAGAACTGGATGGACGAGAAGGGTCACGCCACGCTCGACGACGTGATCGGGCGCGCCACGCCCAACGTCACCGACTGGCAATATCTCAACCTGAACTATGTCACCAAGGCACACATCAACCAGGATCTGTGCATCAAGTGCGGCCGCTGCCACATCGCCTGTGAAGACACCTCGCATCAGGCGATCACCAACATCGTGGAAGGCCTGCGCCACTTCGAGGTAATCGAAGAGGAATGCGTCGGCTGCAATCTCTGCGTCAATGTCTGCCCAGTCTCCGGCTGCATCGACATGGTGCCGCTTGCGGCGGGGCAATTGGACAAGCGTACGGAGAAGGTGGTTTCACCGGTCTACGCCAACTGGACGCAGCACCCGAACAACCCGATGCACAAGCCAGCACCGGTGCAGGTGCCGGAGCCGGCGGAGTAGAGGTACAAAGGTCGTCGCGCCGACCGGTTCTGAACTGGAGGCAGATCAGTCCTTCGGCCGCAACCCATCCATAAACAGCTGCTCCAGAAATCGCGCCGCATCCTCGTAGCGTCCGGCTGCGCCCTTATCGGGACCGAGCACCGCGCGCACCTGGACGTCGAAATCGGCATAATGCTGCGTGGTAGCCCAGATCGAGAAGATCAGATGATGCGGGTCGGTGCGGGCGATCTTGCCGGCCTTCATCCAGCCAAGGATCACCAGAACCTTTTCATCGACCAGCGTCTTCAATTCGCCGGCGATCAACGGCATGATGCGCGGTGCGCNNTCTCGTTGGCGAACAGCCGGCTTTCGCGGGGATAGTCGCGCGACATTTCGAGCTTGCGGCGGATGTAGCCGCGTAGTTCCGTCAACGGCTCGCCGATATCGTCCAGCTCGCGCAGCGGCTGCAGCCAGGTGTCGAGAAGCCGCTGCATCAAGGCCGAATAGATGTCGTCCTTGCGGCGGAAGTAGTAAAGAAGGTTCGGCTTCGACATGCCGGCCGTTTCGGCGATGCGGTCGATGGTCGCGCCTCGGAAGCCGAAGCGGGAGAAAACATCGAGCGCGGCTTCGAGGATCAGCTCGCGCTTTTCGATCTGAATGCGCGTTCGAGGAGCAACTGCATCCACAATGATCACGAAGCTCCATGGATCTGCTTAAGCGTTGAGCCCTGGACCAACCGTCTGGCCCAGTTGATTGCCTGGAGTGGCGCGCCCGCTCCCCGTTCCGGCTCGATTAGTATTCCCTTGACCGCCCCTGCGGCAATGCTAACCTTTGTCCGTTCGGTCAAAATTGCCGGCGAAAATGGTGTGGAATCCCAAGCCATTGCCGTGGTGCGCGCACGGGGTGAGAGCAAGGAGACTGAAGCATGCTGAACCGGGTTAACGCACCCAACGACCTTTCCGCTTTCTGGATGCCGTTTACGTCCAACCGGCAGTTCAAGCAGTCGCCGCGCATGCTCGTGGCGGCCAAGGACATGTATTATACGACGGCCGATGGTCGCCAGGTTCTGGACGGCACCGCAGGCCTTTGGTGCGTCAATGCCGGCCATTGCCGGCCGAAGATCACCGAAGCGATCCAGCATCAGGCGGCCGAGCTCGATTACGCGCCGGCCTTCCAGATGGGTCATCCCATCGCCTTCGAATTCGCCAACCGCCTCGTCGACATGGCGCCGGATGGGCTCGACCACGTCTTCTTCACCAACTCCGGCTCTGAATCCGTCGAGACCGCGCTGAAGATCGCGCTGGCTTATCAGCGCGTCAAAGGGCAGGGCTCGCGCACCCGTTTGATCGGCCGCGAGCGCGGCTATCACGGCGTCGGCTTCGGTGGCCTGTCGGTAGGCGGGATCGGTCCGAACCGGAAAAGCTTTGGCCCGCTGCTGCCGGGCGTCGACCCCCTGCCGCACACGCACAACCTGCTGAAGAATGCGTTTTCGCGCGGCGAGCCGGACTTCGGCGCCGAGCTGGCCGACGAACTCGAACGCCTGGTTACCCTGCACGATGCGTCCACGATTGCCGCCGTCATCATCGAGCCGGTCTCGGGTTCCACCGGGGTGCTGGTGCCGCCCAAGGGCTACCTGAAGAAGCTGCGCCAGATCTGCGACAAGCACGGCATCCTGCTGATTTTCGATGAAGTCATCACCGGCTTCGGGCGCCTGACCACGCCGTTCGCCGCCGATTACTTCGATGTCGAGCCGGACATGATGACGACCGCCAAGGGCCTGACGAATGGCGTGATCCCGATGGGGGCCGTGTTCAGCCAAAAGCACATCCACGATGCCTTCATGGATGCGCCGGCCGGCATCGAGCTGTTCCACGGCTATACCTATTCCGGCCACCCGGTGGCCTGCGCCGCTTCGCTGGCCACGCTCGACGTCTTCAAGGAACAGCAGATCCTCGAACACGCACGGGGCATCCAGCCTTACTGGGAAGACGCGGTGCATTCGCTTAAGGGCCTGCCGCATGTGATCGACTTGCGTACCATCGGCCTGATCGCCGGCATCGAGCTCGAACCGATCCCGGGCAAGCCCGGCGCGCGCGCCTTCCAGGCGCTGAAGAAGGCCTTTGCCGACGGCATCCTGATCCGCACCACGGGCGACATCATCGCCCTGTCGCCGCCCCTCATCCTCGAGAAACAGCACATCGACGATTTGTTCGGCAAGCTGGCCAACGTACTGAAAAACCTGGACTAGAAGAGACAAACCATGAATCACCTTGATGTTATCGGCCACTTCATCGGCGGCCACGTGGTCGACAGCGCCGGCGAGCGCTATGCCGACGTGTTCAATCCGGCGCTGGGCGAACCCTGCGCACGCGTGACCCTGGGTGGCGTGGACGAAGTCAATGCCGCCGTATTCGCAGCCTCCGCCGCCTTCCCGGCCTGGTCGGCCACGCCGCCGCTGGCGCGTTCGCGCATCCTGTTCAAGTACCTGCAGCTGTGCCAGCAGCACACCGACGAATTCGCGGCCATGATCACGCGCGAGCATGGCAAGACCTTCAGCGACGCCCAGGGTGAAGTCGCGCGCGGCATCGAGGTCGTCGAATTCGCCTGCGGCATTCCGCAACTGCTGAAAGGCGAATTCACCGACCAGATCGCACGCGGCATCGACGCCTGGTCGATGCGCCAGCCGCTCGGCGTGGTGGCCGGTATCACGCCGTTCAACTTCCCGGTGATGGTGCCGATGTGGATGTTCCCGGTGGCGCTCGCCTGCGGGAATACCTTCGTGCTGAAGCCGTCCGAACGCGACCCGTCGCCGTCGCTGCTGCACGCGCGCCTGCTGAAGGAAGCCGGGCTGCCGGACGGCGTATTCAACGTG
>DCDI01000100.1:8306-8460 GCA_002316345.1 Phyllobacteriaceae bacterium UBA1059
GCCGGACGGCGTATTCAACGTGGTGCAGGGAGATAAGACGGCGGTCGATGCGCTGCTCGACAACCCGGAAGTGCAGGCGATCAGCTTTGTCGGCTCGACGCCGATTGCCGAATACATCTACGCACGCGGCAGCGCCAACGGCAAGCGGGTACAG